>JBAYVI010000094.1:0-13253 GCA_041674625.1 Melioribacteraceae bacterium
ATAAAAGAGTGAACAAAATGAAAAGCGGACAATTATTTTGGGGTGTTTTTTTCTTAACTCTCGGCGGTCTTTTCCTAATGACCAGAGCGGATATTATCAATAGCGATTTTAGTTTCGTATTAGAACTTTGGCCCTTTTTCTTTATTCTATGGGGCGTATTAGTAATTTTCAAAGACGGAATCCTAAAATCTGTATTTAGTGCTGTTTTCGGATTTTTTGTGGCATTAATGATCTTTGGATTTGCATATTATATTTATAGCGAAGTACATCCCGATTTTGAGGATTTTGATTATAAAGGAAACTATTCAGAAAATTATTATCAGGAATTTGATTCTTCTATAACTACTGCAAAAATGCACATTGCCACTGGTGCGGGTCGATTAAATATTCAAGGCGGATCGAACGGATTAATTAGTGGTGATGCTAAAGGAAACCTTGCGGGTTATGATTTTGTAGTTAATACATATGATTCTACTGCCGAAGTCGATATAGATTATGAAAATAATCATTTTAATATTTTCCATGGCGATACTAAAAATGATCTTCTTCTAAAATTAAATGACAAACCATTGTGGGATATTACTTTGGAAGTGGGCGCTGTCTCGGGGAAACTTGATCTAACTGATGTACCTGTAAGTCGATTTGAATTAAATACGGGAGCTTCTAATTTATTCGTTAAACTTGGTGAAAAAGCAGAACTATCCGAAGTGTATGTTGATATGGGGGCAGCTTCTTTCGAATTGCAAGTGCCTTCAACAGTGGGCTGTCGGATTAAATCAGAGACTGTTCTTTCAAGTAATAACTATAAAGATTTTATAAAGAAAGATTCTCATACTTATGAAACCGAGAATTATAACTCAGCGCCAAAGAAAATTAACGTATCGCTTGATGGCGGACTTGCTTCTTTTACAGTAAAAAGATATTAATAAATTATCATCGCAATTATAGGAAACCTTAGAAAATTTTACATTAAGAAATATATAATTTTCTAAAAGCAGCTAAATATAAAAAGGATAAGTAAAGAAATTTGAACAATACTTTTTTTGCTTATCCTTTTTTATTTTAAAGATCCCCTTGAATCGGGCGGAGGGTGAGTTGCTCTGGTACCATTATTCCTTCTAATGAATGCAGATTGTAAATCAGATCTGCGATTTCTTTTGGGGACATCATTCTTTCTGAATTTTTTTCGATTGCCTTTGGATGCCATATAGGCGTTTTTGTAGCTCCGGGCATTACGTTTATTACTTTAATATTGTTAGCTCTTACTTCCTCACGAAGAACATTCGCATAAGCAAGTAAACCCGATTTTGAAGCAGAATAAACACTGCTTTTAGTAAATACTTTTTCTGTTACAACCGATAGTATATTGATGATAGTACCGAAATTTTTATTTATCATCTTCGGTAATACTGATTTAATTGCAAGTATTGACCCAACCAAATTAATATCAATTATGTTTTTTATCTTTTCTACACTATCTTCTGAAGCAGATGTGAAAGTCGTAGTGCCCGCATTATTAATTAATGTATCGATCTCATTTTCAGTGGCAATTCTTTCTAAAATATTTTTTGCCCTATCAAAATCGGAGAGATCTAATTTGTACGGATGATATCGGTCAGGATTTTCCACTCCATTTTTTATCTCTTCTAATAAATCGATCCGGCGTGCGGCGACAACAACATTATAACCATTCGATAAAAATTTTAACGAAATCTCTTTCCCGATTCCCGAACTTGCACCTGTAATAAATATTGTCTTCATATCTAACGCAAATTTTGTAATTTAATTAATTGTAAAAATTCAGCTCTGGTACGCATAGTATTTTTGAAAACCCCACATACAGCACTTGTAGTAGTACTTGAATTTTGCTTTTGAACTCCCCTCATCATCATACACATATGAAAGCCTTCCACAACTACAGCTACACCTCTCGGCTGAAGATATTTTTCTAAAGTCTCTGCAATTTGAGTGGTCATTCTTTCCTGCACTTGCAATCTTCTTGCGAATACATCTACAATGCGCGGTATCTTACTTAATCCAACTATTTTTCCATCCGGTATATAGGCTACATGGACTTTACCATAAAAAGGGAGCATATGATGTTCGCACATGCTATAAAAATCAATGTCTTTCACAATTACCATTTCATCATACTCTTCTTCAAAAATAGCACCATTTAATACTTCTTCAATATTAGTATTATACCCTTGAGTAAGGAACTCATAAGCCTTAGCTACACGATGCGGAGTCTTTAATAGTCCTTCACGTTTCGGGTCTTCTCCAATTTCTTCCAATATCGAATGAACACACTTTTCAATCTTTTTGCTATCCAATTCATTCACCTTTGTATTCTACATAATTGTTTTCTGTTTCGTATAATTTTATTGCGTATAATTTTCCTGATGGAATTTTGTCAATCATTTGATCCCAAATTCCAACGGCTATATTTTCGGCAGTAGGGATTACTCCTTTAAGGAAATCAACATCTAGATTTAAATTCTTGTGATCAACTTTTTTTATTACGTTTTCAATTATAATTGTCTTTAGCATTTTTAGATCAATTACATAACCTGTTTCCGGATTAATCTCTCCTGATACAACAACCTCAAGTATATAATTATGCCCATGACCATTAAGATTATTACACTTGCCAAAAACAAGGTCATTTTCTTCTTCATTAAATTTTGGATTGAAGAGACGATGTGAGGAACTAAATACTTCTCTTCGAGTAACATAAATCATTATTTTATCCTTTTAATACTTTTAGGACTTCTTCAACATGTCCTGTTACTTTAACTTTTGGAAATATTTTTTTTATTTTACCCTCTTTATCAATAACCACCGTAGTACGTTCAACACCCATATATTTTCTTCCATACATGCTCTTTTCTTTCCATACCCCATATTTTTCTAATACTTCTTTATTAACATCACTAAGTAATAAAAAATTCAAATCATTTTTAGAAATAAATTTTTGATGAGACTCAGGTGAATCACCACTTACTCCTATTACAACAGCATTTAGTTTACCAAACTTAGGTAATGTATCTCTAAAATCGCAAGCCTCTTTTGTACATCCCGATGTCATATCTTTGGGATAAAAATACAACACAACATCGTTTCCTAAAAATTCTTTTAAAGAATGCTTTTTCCCTTCGTGATTCGGCAAATTAAATGCGGGTGCTTTTTTCCCTTCTTCAATCATTTCTTCCTCCAAAATAAATAAAGAGCCGGAGAAATATCGACAATAGAAAATCGATTCCTTACCGGCTCATAAATAAATATCCAATCTACTCGAGATTCTTTAAAACTTCTTGAATTTTCTCGTAATTTGGTTCATCACCGGCATTCTCTAATACTTCTGCATATTTAATAACGCCATCTTTATCGATAACGAAAGCTGAGCGTTTAGAGACACCTTGATAATCGAACTTCCCGGCACCAAATACATCATAAAAAGCACCATAAGATTTACTTACTTCTTTATTAAAATCGCTTAATAAAGGGAAATTGAATTTGTGTTTATCGACCCATAATTTTTGAGCAAATGGACTATCAACACTCAATGCTAATACTTGGGCATCAAGATTTTCATAATCTTTCATTCCATCACGTGTTGAGCACAATTCTTTTTCGCAAACTGATGTGCCAACTAATGGGAAAAACAATAAAACAACATTTTTTTTGCCTTTATAATCGCTTAAAGAAACATCTTCAAGACTGTGGTTTTTTAGTTTAAAATCAGGTGCTTGTGCTCCAACTGCTAATGCCATAATGTATCTCCTTATTTTGTTTATAATTTTCTGCCTATTTTTACTGTAACTTGAAATTCTACTTTATCATCCTGAGTTACTCTTCCTCTTTGTTCTGTAACTTCGAACCAACTAACTGTTTTATCTTTTCCTGCAGCTTCTAAAGCTTGTTTTATTGCATCACTCAAACTTTCGGTAGATACTCCTACTAATTCAATTACTTCAAAGGTCTTTGACATAATAACTCCTTTTAGTTGTAAAAAGTTCCTTGATTAGATTATATACAAAAATAGTGCTTTGCGTTTAATTAAGCATATATCTATTTTTATATAGACTAAATCTAAATAAATTCTAAGACAAATTGAATACAGAAAAGGCAATACAAGAATTTAATAAATTCTTAAAACAAGGTAAATATCGCATTACTCCCGAACGGTTTGATGTACTTACTGCAGCTTTAAACTTTGATGTGCATTTTGGTGCTGATGAACTTTATATCAAAATGAAATCGGAGAAATTAAGCATTTCGAGAGCAACCGTCTATAACACTTTAGAACTTCTTACGCAATGTGGTTTGTTATGCAAAAGAAATTTCGGCGAAAATAAAACCCGATATGAATCGAATTTTGATAGAAAAAATCATGATCATTTGATCTGTTCGAACTGCGGTTCAATAATAGAATTTACAAATCCCAAAATTCAAAAAATTGTTTCTGAAATCTCTGCTCAAAATGGTTTTGCTATCACTGGATATTCATTAAATATATATGGATATTGTTTAGATAATCCTTCCTGCGGGAAAAATAAAAGTTTTTAGAAAA
Source organism: Melioribacteraceae bacterium (assembly GCA_041674625.1). Classification (GTDB taxonomy): domain Bacteria; phylum Bacteroidota; class Ignavibacteria; order Ignavibacteriales; family Melioribacteraceae; genus BRH-c32. The sequence continues at coordinate 4,574 of JBAYVI010000094.1, forward strand.
ATGTTTAGTTCAAATTAGATAATAATTTTATTTTGCAATAATATATAATCAATAGAGGATGAAAAATGAAAAAAAGTATATTCTTATTACTTTTTATGCTAATATATTCACAATCAGCAGCACAAAAAACATGGTCTGATCCCGAAATAACAGTTAAAGATATCAAGAGTCACCTAAAATATCTTGCTGATGATAAAATGAAAGGAAGATTTACAGGTTCACCCGAAGAAAAAGAAGCAGCAAATTATATAAAAGATAATTTTATTAGAGATGGTCTTAAACCTGCTTTCGGTGATTCTTACTTCCAAGATTTTGATTTCATCGAAAGAATTGATTTAACAAAAAATAATTCTTTAGAACTAATGTTTGATGGTAAGACCAAATCTCTCGAACTTAAAAAAGATTTTATTACAGCCCCTTTTTCAGGGATTAAATCAGGCGAGTTCGATTTAGTATTCGCAGGATACGGTATCTCTTCAGAAAAATTAAAATATGACGACTATGCCGGTATTGATGTAAAAAATAAAGTTGTTGTAGTAATGAGATATAACCCTGAATATGATAGTACAAAAACTGAATTTGACCGCTATTCTTCTTATAGAGTAAAAGCCAATACAGCAAAAGAAAAAGGAGCAGTAGGAATAATTTTTGTAAATCCTCCCCATCCTAAAAATGAAGCAGATGAATTAATGGATTTACATTATGATGGAGCTATGGGAATTGATGACCTAGCCGCTTTCCAAGTAAAAAAAGATGTAGTCGATGGATTAATGAATTCTTTAGGAAAAAATTTAGCAGATATTCAAAAAGGAATTGATGCATCAAAAACTCCCAATTCATTTTCATTAAATAATACAAAAGTTAAATTAAATGCAGAAACAAATTTTGTACATAATAAAGCAAGAAATGTTGTCGGAATTCTTGAAGGCAGCGACCCGGTATTAAAAAATGAATATATTGTGATTGGTGGTCATTATGATCATCTTGGAATTGATCAGTTAAAATCAGCTTCAATGTATAAAGGATCAGAGCCTATGATTCATAATGGTGCGGATGATAATGCTTCTGGTACTACCGGAGTATTAGAAACGGCAGAAAAATTATCTTCTGAAAAAGATAAAATAAAAAGAAGTATTATTTTCATTACATTCTCCGGCGAAGAGATGGGTTTACTTGGTTCGACTTATTTTACAAACAATTCCCCTGTTAAATTGGAATCGATTGTTTCGATGCTAAATATGGATATGATCGGAAGACTTGATTCAGTTAATAGTTTAACTGTTATCGGGACAGGAACTTCATCTATTTGGAAAGAATTATTAAATAAAGAAAATAAATATTCCTTTCAATTAGGAATGAATGATGCAGGTTCTGGTGGAAGCGATCATCAATCCTTTACAAATAAAAATATTCCTGTATTATTTTTCTTTACCGGTACTCATACAGATTACCATAAACCGAGCGATGATTATGAGAAAATTAATTTTGATGGCTTAAGAAAAGTTGCAGATTATGCTGCTGATATTGCTTTAGATAATGCGAATGTAGAAAAGAGACCTGACTTTGTAAAAGTTGAAGCTCCTTCGATGAGAGGTGCAGCAAAATCCAAAGTAACAGTTGGAACTGTCCCTGAGTTTGGTTATAACGGAAAAGGATATAAAATATCAGGCGTTTCAGAAGGTGGAGCTGCTCAAAAAGCCGGAATGAAATCGGGCGATATCATGATAAAATTCGGAAGCAAGACAATAGATAACATTTATGATTTCATGTATGCAATTGGCGAATGTAATCCGGGTGATAAAGTTGATGTTGTTGTATTACGTGATGAAAAAGAAGTAACCCTGAATATGGAAATGCAAGCGAAGTAAATTTATCTTTTGCTTACGGTATTTTGATTTACTCGAAACGCCGTAAGCAATATTTTTTTGTAACAAATCCGGATATCTAGCGTCTAATATGTAAATTGTAGTAATTCAAAAAAATGAAAATCATTAATAGAATTAAAATCATAATCTGCTTCTTACCACATCTCCCCCTTACGTACTACCATATAAATGAAATGCTCAAGATAAAAATTAAATTTCATCCCATAGGGACTTACTAGTGAGTTTTTCTAGGAGGCATTATATAATGAAAATCTTATCTTTACTTGTTGCTGTTACTTTATTAATCACTTCGTGCAGTCAAGAAAATAAGCAGGTTATTTTTACAGGGGAAATTATCAATCCTACTTCTGATATGGTTTGGCTTACAGTTAATGATTCAACGCTATCAACTAAACTCGATAAAAACAATAAATTTATTTTTAAAGTAGGAATCACTGAAGCCAATAAATATAGATTAGACCACGGCGGCTTTACTTATCTATTTTTAAAACCAGGTTCAGTTTTACACATTACATTAGATACTAAAGATTTCGATAGGTCTATTACCTATAAAGGCACAGCTCAAAAAGAAAATGAATATTTAAAGAAACGATTATTATTGAAAGAAACTTTAGAAAAGAAACGCTTTGAAATACCTAACATGAGTGAAAAGGAATTTGAGAGTATAATAAACAACACGCTGGGTGCTTGGGAAAAAACTTTGCTCGAATTGAAGAATATAGATAGTAAGGAGTATGCCAATTTTAAAAATGCAGAATTAGAAGAAGTAAATAAAATAAATACGATAGCAACTGACTATTATAAAAGTATGGTAAATATTAGACCTGGTAATGATGCCATTGATATAAAGGTTGTAAATATAAATGGACGAGACTATTCATTAAAAGATTTTAAAAACAAAGTGGTCTGTATAGATGTTTGGGCTTCATGGTGTACTGCATGCCTTAAAGAGATGCCTTATTTCGAGAAATTAGCAGATAAATATAAAAATCATAATATTGCTTTTATAGCAATATCTGTTGATGACACAGAAGAGGTTTGGAAGAAATTATTAAAAGAAAGGAATGTAAATGGGCTTCAACTTTGGGCAAAAGGTGGACATCAATCTGATTTTTTCAAAGATTATCAACTCAATGATCTACCCGTATATATTGTAATTGATAAAAATGGTAAGATTGTTAAATCCAGAGCTTCAAGACCATCTGAACGTTTAGAAGAAGTGATTATAGAAGCCCTGAATAAATAAAAGCTCATTTGAAAAAACTCAACTTGCTAATAAGAGAGGAGAATTATGAAATCAAAACTAATCATCTTATTAATATTCACGACATTCAAGAAATAATAAAATAGGACAGAAATGAAACAGACAATAATATTAGTAATAGTACTTTTCGCCTTTATTGTTACAGGTTCTACCGATTTAATGGCTCAAAATACAACAACCAAAACAGACGAGACTATTTTTGTTTTTGGTGGAGACATTAATCTAAAGTTTGTTCAATACGTAATGGATTTGACAAAAAAAGAAAACCCTAAAATTTGTTATTTGCCCACTGCCAGTGGCGACAATCCTGATAATATTAAATATTGGGGAAATATTTGTAATATACTAAAGATAGACCCTATCATTCTCAAAGTATGGGTAAGCTCTTCTGAAAAAAATCAATCCTTTGAAGATATTTTACTTAATTCGGATGCTGTTATAGTAGGTGGTGGTAATACTTTAAATATGCTCGGAATATGGAAAGCGCAAGGAATAGATACTATTTTAAAGAAAGCTCTCAAAAAAGGGATTGTTTTAGCAGGAGGAAGTGCCGGTTCAATCTGCTGGTTTCAAAAAGGAATTAGCGACTCTAGACCTGTCAATTTATCTATTGTTGATGGGTTAGCTATTTTACCATATAGTAATTGTCCTCACTATTCAGAGGAGGCTCGAAATAATTTATATCATCAGATGATAAAAGAAAAGAAAATGTCTTCAGGATATGCAAGTGATGAACTTGCCGGAATCCTTTTCAAAAACGGAAAAGCTATTGAGTTTGTTAGCCAAAGCGATATACACAATTCATATTTTGTAATTATTAAAAAGGGAGAAATTATATCCACAAAAATGGAATCAAAAATTCTTTTGAATAAAAATGCACTCCCTGAAAACTCTTACAATTCTCTACCGGTATCTAAAAAAATTAACGACTTATTAGACTTGAATGACAAAAGCGAACCATTAAATGCTTATGTATCTGAAATCAAAACCGTACAATTAAACAAAGAGAACATAAGCGAATCAGAAAGAAATAGAGTGCTAAATATTGGTATCTAAAAAATATTTATTTACAAAAATAAAATTGCAGGAGTTGTAAATGACGCATACCTAAATTCTATTGGATATGGAATGTGGTATTTCTATAATTGTAATGGAACATGGACAAGTATGGGAGAAGATATTGGTGGCGCAACGTTATTTGAAAGTGAAATTACATTCTGTGAGAAAGCAGTAACAATCATTAAACAAGCAGAAGAAAAATTAGACTGCAAATAAAAAAAACCAAGAGCATATTCCAGAATGATGATGCATTCAAGGAAATGCTTTTTCTGGCTTATAAAGATTTATCAAAAAAATGAATTTTCAAGTCTCTAACTGGGCTTTGGTTATATCACATTTATCTGTTTATTTCGATGAGAGATTAGAAAATGTTCTTCAACTCAATTTGCCTTTTACACAAATTATTTTACAGACTCAAGTATTTAATAAATAGCTCCCTCTTACAGGGAGCTATTTTAAAAGCCATTACTTCTACAGTTTAAATATGTAATTTTATTTTATTAAAGTCATCTTTTTAACTTGTGCAAAATCATTACTTACTAGACGGTAAAAATATATTCCGGAAGATAATGAGTTTCCGTTTGAATCTTTTCCGTTCCAAGTGATTGTATGGCTACCTGCATCTTCGTAACTATCTTTCAGAATATTCACTATCTCTCCAAGTGAATTATATATCTCCAATCGAACATTTCCACCTTTGGGGATTGTATAATTTATTGTAGTCGTTGGATTAAATGGATTTGGATAATTATTCTCTAAATTATATCCCTGTGGGATTTTATTCTCTTCTATATTTATTTCTATAAGAGATTTATTCAGACTAAGAGTTTCTTCTGATTGAAAATCATTTATATAAAACAATCCCTCTCCTTTCATCTTACATACTACTCTTAATATATAGTTCCCTTCGTCAATATTATTGAGATTAAGTTTAAATCTCGTTCTATCATCTGTAATTTTGCTTAACTCATATTTTGAGCCATTAAATTCTTTCACGATCTTCTTATTACTTATGTTCATTAATTCTATCGAATAAGATATGTCATTTCCCTTTACTTGACTTAATTCACTATTATCGAATGCATAGAATGAATTATTAAACTCAATCTCACTCTTCTTATTTAGAGTAAATGGTTCGGTAACAAAAATCTCATTCAGCATATTACTGTCTTCTATTTTCAGTGAATCCACATAGTTATTAAATCTTATATTTTCTCCATCTATCTTTATATCTCCGAGGTAATAAACATAGCTTTTATTATTCTGCTCAACAATTGCCATTCTTCCGTAGTTATTAGCTTTATCATCTGTTTTTTGAAGGGTTAAGAAATTATAATTAACAAACTTTAGAGGATATATTCCCGAAGTAGGTGATTTAAATACGATAGCTTTCATATCCGAGAAACCATCTCCATTACCTATCTGAATCTCTCCGTTCCCTCCACTCTCAGGAAGTGTTTTGATTGTTGTATATGTTCCATTATCTAATCTCACAAATTTATGAACATTATAAATATCGCACCAAGCAATTACACTTCCTTCTCCTGTATCACGTCTTGAATTATTATTTGAACTTCGTACAGTTCCAAGTCCGAAGGAATTAAATCCCGACCAAGTACTGCCCGTTTTTCTTCTTATTACTGCTGCCGGTATTCCTGAAGTATATCCCGACCAGCTTACTACAGGATTTTCTGCCTGAACTGATATTGAAGGTGATATATTATTTGTAAAGCCCGAACCTGATGATACTAACGTACTCTCAAATATATTTTCATAATCCACTCCTGCTGTTAGTTTTTCATATCTTATCTCTGTACCATTCTGAAATGCAAGAAACATTCTCTGTGAGTTATATACTAGTGAGGGGTTTGTACTCGATGTAGTTGAATAACTTATTACAAAATCACTGCCAACTGTTCCATTAACACATGTACCCGTATAACATTTTACGTTTATTCCTCTTAATTGTGATGTTGAAGTGGGTTTGAATACTATCAATGCTCCTTCACTACTATATGCCGCTATTACCGGTCTTGTATCATAATCATAACTCGATAAAGAATATACATTCGTAATCCAGCTTTTTTGTCCATTACTAAACCTTGCTGCTTTAATTCTTGGACCCTCATTACTTTGATATGTTATAAATATAGCATTTGAGTTGTGGGTTATTGATGCGTTTTTTGCATTAGAGGTTGTATAATCTACTAATTGTTCGGGCTGCCATGTAACTCCATTATCAGTACTATATGTGTACCATACCTTATCAAGAGATTCATAAACCATATGAAGTTTTCCATCATCTGTTCTTACTACTTTTCTTTGGCTATTTGTTGAAAATCCACTTCCGGAGTTTGATATCAAGTTCCCTTTATATTTTGCATTTAGGTTTGTTGCTCCTGTTACCATGAAATCTAACTGAGTTGATGGATTAAAATCTCCATCATACCAGTTATAATTTATACCACTTGCTGTAAAAGAGGGTACAGCTTTAATGGCATATTTTTGATCAGGCAAAGTCCCGACGGGAATATTCAGACCGGTAAAAATTTCATTATTTACATATCCATTTCCTGAGGCAAGGTATAAGTGGAATACGTTATCTGTCGTAGGGTCTTTAAAGCTAATTTCTCCTTCAGTTATATTACTTTTCTCCGGGATTAGGTTTTTTACTGTTAAGGGATAGACGGTCCGGAACAGTCTCTTTATTATTTTATCATTTTTTAATCTATCAATAGAAAAATTGTAAGTTCTGTAATACAAATTATTCTGTCCAACTGTTGTAACATTGATATTATTTTCCCACTTAAATGAATATTTTCGTGTATTGTTATATGTTGTGTCCAATGTACCGTGTTCTACCGTGTTAGAAACTAAATCCTTAAAATATAATTTATTACCGGAAATTACATTTACATTATCGACATTTAAATATCCAAAACTATTTCCTGTGCCTTCTACGCTATTCTTTAGTTCTACGGGAATCTTAAAATTTGATTGTAAAGGAGTAGATACTTGCCATATCTCCCATATTCGATAAATTCCATTATTTACAATAAGTTGACTTCTATTAATTCCATTTTGTCTGGCTGTAAAATTTAAAGTATTATTTGTAGTATCATATTCTATAAATGTATCAACACCAATATATATAAGACCATATCTCGCCCAGTTTTCATCTCTAATATCAATGGAAAAATTTCTTAATAAAACAGTATTACCAATTTGATTTTTTATCTTCATTTCTATAGAATAGATGCCCCACGGAATAATATCTGGCGCAGAACCATTTTTAGCACTAGCATAAGCCACACATTTTTTAGTGGTAAACGAACTGCTGGCAAATGTTGTGGGATAGGGTTTTAGTAATGAGAAGTTCCACAACCAATCATATTCATTACTCTGTATAGTTAAATCAAACGTATAGTTCGTGGGAAATTGTTTTATTCTAAAATAAAGCTCTCCTCCTCCACATTGTGCTCTCAAATCAGCAAATAGGCTAATAATAATTATTAAAAGAAATAATTTTTTCTTTTTGATTCTCCTTAATGAAATTTAGAACTATTTATTTAGAAATTGCCGGCTTACAATCTTTTTACTATAATAAGATATGCCTTATTATTTGAAAATCCCGCTAACGCTCCAACATTATTTTTCCAATTTATATTTCCATATATCACATATTCTCGTATCGGTAGATCTATCTCTTTTATCCGTTTTCCATTATAATGTATCAACTTTTCTCCTGAGTTTAGTTTACTGCCCCAAAAGAATATGTCATTTTCTTTATTGTATCCTATATTTGGCAGAATATATCCCGGGTCTAAATTTTGAAACACTTCTGCTCTACCTTTGTCCAAATTAAATTTCCATATATCTGCATTTGATAGCAACAGTTCTTTATCATTTATCATCTCTATATCATACGCCGATAAACTTGGTATCATTGTCGATTCATTATATATTATTCTTGCTTTTAACTCCTTTAATTCAACTATTACTGTCTGATGATTTATCCCTCCTACTGTATATGCAGTCCCAGTATTCTTATTACCTGTAATTCCATAAAAATTATATGAATTATCAAACTCTATCTTCTTCCATTCTTTCCCGTCATAATGTACTATCGTGCCCCACTTTCCTACTCCCCATATATTCTTTTCACTCGAACCCCATATCTTTTCTACTCCCTGATTATTAGTAAAATTTAATTTGCTGAAATCTTCCCATGCTATCGTTCCATTCTTATATTTTAATACTATTCCGGAAGCAAAATAGATCGCTGAAGTATCCTTTGCCCATATTCCTGAAATTCCTGCACTGTTAAACTCACGACTAAACGGAAACCACTTCTTTCCATCCCATCTCATTATATTTGTATAGTTTCCATCTAAATCTAAATCTCCAACAACCCATATATTATTTTCATCAAATACCCACACATCATCGAAAAGACTTGAAGCATACCCAT
>JBAYVI010000095.1:0-12790 GCA_041674625.1 Melioribacteraceae bacterium
AATCAAGCAGGCAGGTAAAGATGCAGTGCAGGAAAATTGCATTCGATGCCATAACAATTTAATTCATCCGATCTCACTTAGAGCCATTAATAATAGAGGTGTCGAAAATCAACACGAAGGTTACTGCTGGGATTGCCACCGAGAAACTCCGCATGGAAGAGTAAACAGTTTATCCTCTACTCCTTATGCACAAGTTCCGTCCCAAAGAAAGATCGCTCCTAAATGGCTTATGGAATATACCGAATCGAAGAATGCAATCGAATTTAAAAATAAAAAGGGAAATTAAAAATGAAACCGATTACCGTATTAATTAAAGAAAAACCATGGGTTGGCTGGGCATTATTTTTAACTACAGTTGTTATAGTATTTTTGATTGGACTTTTTGCCTCATCGATAGTTGAAAGAAGGAGTGAGACATTTACACTTCAAAACGTAAAGCCGATTGCGGATTGGGAACCGAGGAATGAAGTATGGGGCGAAAATTATCCTCGTGAATATGAAACCTATTTGAAGACGCTCGATACCACTTTCGCAAGTAAACATGGCGGTTCTAAGAAGATTGATTACTTAGAAAGATATCCTGAATTGGTTGTAATGTGGGCTGGTTATGCATTCTCGAAAGAATATAATCAGGGAAGAGGACATGCCTATGCTGTAAATGATATCAGAAAGATTTTACGCACAGGTGGTGAAAAAGAATCTCCAATGCCTGCAACTTGTTGGACGTGTAAAAGTCCTGACGTTCCTCGTATGATGAATAAAATCGGTGTAGCAGAGTTCTATAAAGGTAAATGGATAAATATGGGTTCAGAAATTGCAAATCCAATCGGATGCCAAGACTGCCATGATCCTAAGACTATGAATTTAAGAATATCGAGACCGGGACTAATTGAAGCATACCAAAGACAGGGAAAGGATATGAGCCAATTTACTCATAACGAAATGCGTTCATTAGTCTGCGCTCAATGCCATGTAGAATATTATTTTAAAGGGAAAGAGGAAAAATATTTAACATTCCCTTGGGATAAAGGTTTTAGTGCTGATGATATGGAAAAATATTATGATGAAATAGAATTTAGTGATTGGACACATGCACTCAGCCGCACTCCGATGCTAAAGGCACAGCATCCGGATTATGAATTATTTATGACAGGTGTTCATGCTAAGCGCGGTGTATCTTGTGTGGATTGCCACATGCCTTATAAGACCGAAGGGGGAGTGAAGTTTACAGATCATCATATCCAAAGTCCATTAGCGAATATTGAAAGTTCATGTATGGTTTGTCATAGGGAGAAAACAGAGGATTTAATTAGAGATGTTTACGAACGACAGGATAAGATTGAAGAGTTAAGACGCATTGCAGAAAAGACTTTAGCATCAGTACATATTGAAGCAAAAGCGGCTTGGGATGCAGGTGCAACAGAAGCAGAAATGAAACCGGTTCTTACATTGATCCGTCATGCACAGTGGAGATGGGATTGGGTAGCAGCAGCAAATGCAGTTGGTTTTCATTCACCTGTCGAAGCAATGAGAGTACTCGGAACATCGATTGCCAAAGCAGAAGAAGCAAGAAGAGAAGTGGCGATTGTATTGGTCCGTAAAGGCGTTAATTATCCGATTGCATTGCCTGATATTTCTACAAAAGAAAAGGCACAAAAATTCATCGGTCTCGATATGGCGAAACTCAAGAAAGATAAAGAAGATTTGATAAAGAATGTTATACCTAAATGGGATGCCGCCGCTAAGGAGAGACAAGGGGAATTAAAAAGGTATTGATTTATTTAAAATAATAAATTATAATTTGCAAAGTTAAAATAGATAGATGTAGTCTTTGTGAATGTGTTTATATTTTATTGTTAATACTTTCTACACAAATATAGAGGTAATAATGAAACGCTTAGCAGTTATTTTAGTTTTGTTGGGAGCGGTTGTTGTAAATGCACAGGATAAGGTGAAATTTGATGCTCAGATAAGACCACGGTTTGAAATTAATGATAAGGATTTTAATTCAGATATTGATGCAAAAACTTATACACAAATGAGAACAAGATTAGGAGTTTTTTTTGCACCTTCTGAAAATATTAGAGCATATATACAATTTCAGGATGCGCGGTCATTTGGCGATGGTACTTCAACGACAGACGATCTACAAAGTGCGGATCTTCATCAGGGCTATTTAAAGATAACTAATTTTTTCAATACAAAATTTGCACTTCAAGTAGGTAGAATGTCTATCGGCTTTGGAAATCAAAGATTTATTGGAATTAGTGATTGGGGTCTCGCAGGAAGAAGCTTAGATGGATTAGTAGTTAATCATACTTCCGAAAATCTTGCTTTAGATCTCTTCGCTTATAAATTAAATGAAAAATATGATAGAGGAGATACGAATGATCTTAATCTTTATGGGGCATTTGCAACAATTACTTCGATAGAAAATCTGGCAATCAAATCATTTCTATTTTGGGAAAAAGGAGTTCCAACAGATAACTTAAATAGATGGACAGTTGGATTCGATATCGTTGGAAATATTGGCAACTTGACTTATGAACCTGAATTTGCTTATCAGTTTGGAAAAATGAATTACCAATATCCTACTAACTCTTTAAATCGTGTTAGGCAGTATGATATTGCAGCTTTTTTTACCGCTCTTAATCTTACTTATCAGTTTGAAGGTAATCTTCGTCCAAAATTAAATGCAGGCATAGAATATTTTACAGGTGATGATCCTACTACCGCAGATAAAAGAGAGGGATTTAATAATCTTTATGGTAGTAATCATGCTTATTATGGTATTAGTGATATAATTGGGCAGATGCCTGAAACTACGTTTAATGTAGGTTTAAGAGATATTCATATTAGGTTTTCATTTGCTCCGGTAAAAGATTTCACATTCAATGTCGGATTGTTTTCCTTTATGGCAAATGAAGATATTAATTTATCGAATAGTGTATCAAAAGATATTGGTATGGAAGCAGATTTTTTTCTTGATTATAAATATGATAATAATATTTCATTCCTTGCCGGCACAGCTTTGTTTTCTCCGGGGGATGCATTCAAAGAAATATATGGAAAAGATTCTGCCACTTGGTTTTACACTGGGTTAGTGTTATCACTATAATTTTCTTTAGCATTTTTAGAGAAATGAAATAGTACCTGTTGGTTATAATCAAGTAGTTATTGTTAAACTTGGTAATTGAGAAGAAATAGTTTCTCAAACAAAAATCGTTTGAAATCTATTAATATCGTTCAGCCAGTTAGCATAATAGAGATAAATGAAAAAATTTTCGATAAACAGGTTTCGTTTTTTTCATTTATCTCTATACTTTTAAACAAAAAAAAGTTACTTTTCTATATCAATAACAAAATTTCTACGATCGGAGGGCGCAATGATCATAAGAAAAGTTACACTTCTTATTACTATTCTTCTTTTCACATCTTTTTCTCTTCTAAATGCACAAACAGTTAGTCAAACAATTACCGTATCAAGCGGCACAGCTTCTAAAGTTTTATCATTTGGAATGGACCCAACAGCAACAGATGGGATTGATATATTATTAGGAGAAAGTTCACTTCCACCATTACCACCGGGTGGCATTTTTGATGCTCGCTTTAAGTTGTCTTCGACCGAATCTTCTTGGAAAGATTATAAACAGGGGACGGCTACTCAATTTACGCAAAAGGAATATCAAATAGTATATGCACCTGATGCGGGACTTGGGATAAAAATTGAGTGGGATTTGCCCGTTGGATATAATGGTACTCTAAAAGACAAATTCGGTGGTATTGTAGTTAATAGTATTGTAAAAGGGAAAGGTGAAGTCAATTTAACTTCAGAACAAGTTGAAACAGTATTTAATTTAACACTTACAATCAATTATTTATTAGGTACTCTTACAGCACCTACTTTAATTGCTCCGGTTAATAACGCAATAGATATACCTTTAACTCAATCATTTTCATGGAATACAGTGGCAAATGCCGCTGATTATCTTCTCGTACTTGCTAAGGATAATATATTTACTGACTCAATCGGAGTTTATTATACAGCCAATTTATCTTATGAGGTGATTGGATTAGATCACAATGTGGATATCTATTGGAAAGTAATAGCCCGAAATAAAGATGCGGCTCATCCGCTATCAGCGGATTCAGAAATCAGGAAATTTACTACCGTAGATGTTCCCCCTTTAACTCCTGTACTTCAAATACCGGTAGATAACGCTAGAGACCTTACACGTAAAGTTAAGTTTACATGGGATTCTTCAACAAGTGCAACGTTTTATAAACTCCAGATTGCATCAGACGAAAATTTCAATAATATTTTTTGGGAGGATTCAACAATTACTGATGATTTAGCTGCTGGTGTTAATAAAATTGTTAGCGGTTTTTCTTATACTACTGATTACTGGTATCGAGTAAGAGCACGCAATGGTGCTGGTAATAGTCCTTACACCTTAGGCAGAAAATTCTCGATTATACCAATTAAGTGGGGGTTTGATTTTGCAATCGCTAATAATGGAGATGCAAATAGAGACACCTTAACTATTGGAGCTGCTGATTCTGCAACAGTATTAATTGATCCAAAATTCGAAGAATTATCTCTTCCACCTCTTCCACCTACTGAGGTCTTTGATGTTAGGCTTAAATTAAGTGCCACAGAAAATTCTTCAATCGATTTTCGTCCTACAGCCGATAATATTACATATACAGTTTTGCTTCAATCAGGAAGTCCGGGATACCCGATAAATATTACGTGGGATAATACAAAATTACCTGAAGGGCAATTTTTATTAAAAGATCCTTTTGGTGGGAGTTTTTTTTCCATTAATATGAAAACTCAAAATTCATTTTCAATAACTGATGATGCAGTTGTTCGTTTTCTTGTGGAATACACTAAGAAAATTTCAGTAAATATTGATTTACAGAATTCGTGGAATATAATCTCAATGCCTGTGGATGCAGATGATATGAGTACTACAATTCTTTTCCCAACAGCAATATCGCCGGCTTGGAAATATGATAATGGTTACACACAACAATCGCCTCTCGAAACTGGTGCAGGTTATTGGTTAAGAATGCCTTCTGCACAAACGATTGCAGTTTCCGGTCAGCCTGCAGCTACTAATTCAGTTCAGGCAAAATTAGGATGGAATCTAATAGGCCCTTATGATAAAGAGGTTACGGTAGCGGGAATTACCACTACCCCGGCTGATATATTGAACTCAAAATTCTTTGGTTATGGCAGCGGTTACATTGAGCCGACAAAATTAATGCCAGGGAAAGGGTATTGGATTAGAGTGAAGCAAGCAGGGACTATTAATTTTAATACGGCACTTGGAAAGGTTGATGATGTGCAATTCGCTCAAGCCTCGGAATTGGAAAATTCAGGTAAAATAAACCTTAAAGATGCGGCAGGAAATGGTTCTACTTTATACATGTCAAATAGTAGTATTGATTTTAGTATGTACGATCTTCCACCTATCCCACCTGCTGGAATATTTGATGCCCGATTTACATCCGGTAGAATGGCAGAATCAGCTTCTTCCTCTCAAAGGATTTGTATATCATCAGCTAATTATCCGGTCTCTTTAACAGTAGAAGGAATTAGTATAAAGTTAATTGATGAAACAGGAACTGAGCGTTTATTAAAACCGGGGGCAACTTTCAAGATTTCTAATGCTTCATATAATCTCATTCAGATTCATTCAGCTTCATTACCTTTAGAATATAATTTGATGCAAAACTATCCTAATCCGTTTAATCCTTCTACATCAATTCGATTTACCATTCCAGAAAAGACTGTTGTAAAGCTAATAATTTTTAATATGCTTGGTGAAGAAGTTAGTACTCTAATTAATAAAGAATTGGAAGCAGGGTTACATGAATTCCAATGGAATGCGAACGGATTGCCAAGTGGAATTTATATCTACACACTATCTACTCAAAAATTCACTTCAAACAAAAAAATGATACTTCTCAAATAAAATGATAAAGCCGGATTTTTATCCGGCTTTTTTTATTTATAATAAATAGTTAAATTATATAAAATCATTTAAAAGGACTTAATAGGATTTCCTATAAGTCGAGGGCGGGAACAGGGATTTAACCACCCTGTTCCTATTTTTAGTTTTCACAAATAGCCATTCTTCAAAAAAAATTACGATTGTAATAAAAACCAAACATTTAAAGGTAAGATAAAATAAATGAAAGAAGAGCATATTCATTATACAGAAGAAGAATTAAGAAATAATGAGGAATACAAGAAAAGAGAAATAGAACAAAGAATTTTATTTCAACAGGAACTTGCTGAATCTGAAAAGAAGTATCGTGCTCTTTTTGAAAATTCAACAAGTGCAATTCTAATTACAAATTCTAATTCTGAATATGTTGAGGCTAATAACGCTGCATGCGAACTTCTTGGGTATTCTAATTCTGAATTAACGCAACTTAAAGTTAAAGATATTTTTAATTTAGCAGTAGATAGAGAATCAAGTTCTGCTTATCAGGAGTTTTATTCTAAAGGATTTGTCAAAGGTGAAACTACTTTAATTACTAAATCAAAAAACAAAAAGTTTATTGAGTATAGTGCGGTTGCCTTTTTTATTCCCGGGCACCATTTAGCTATTATCAATGACGTTACTGACAAAATTCTTCAGCAAGAAAAAATTAAAGATTCGTTAAAAGAAAAAGAAATCCTATTAAAGGAAATTAATAATCGGGTAAGAAACAATCTTCAAATGATGAATAGCTTAATTAATCTTCAGATAAATGGTTTAGAAGATAAAAAATCGAGAAATATATTAGTAGATATTCAAAGCCGAATTAAATCGATGTCATTAATTCATGAATTTATTTATGAATCTACTAATTTTCTTTCGATAAAGTGCAAAGATTATATTGAAAGGTTGGTTCAATATTTAAGAAGAGCATATCTCACAGGATCAAAAAAAATTCAGACAAATATTTCAATTGACGATCATAATTACAATATGGAATTGGTAATTTATCTCGGATTAATAATCAACGAATTAGTTTCTAATAGTTATAAACATGCCTTTCTAAAAAAGCAAACAGGAAATATTACAATTGAGTTAAAAAACATTGAAGATAATTATTGCTTGCTGACAGTCAAAGACGATGGTGATGGTATTCCATATAAGTTTGATGTTAATAACATTTCTTCAATAGGATTACAACTTGCGAATACATTAGCACGTCAACTAAAAGGAAAATTAGAATTGGAGTCCTCAGAATCAGGTACAACTTTCTTAATCCACTTTATGAAATCATAAAAGATGGAGTTATTTTCAAAAAAAATATTAATTGTAGAAGACAACCTAATAGTTGGTAACGATATAAAAAAAACTTTGGAGGAGTTTGGATATTCGGTTACCGGAATTGCAATGTCAGCATCTGAAGCGGTAAACTTATTTCGTGAGGCGATACCGGATCTTGTATTAATTGACGTGATGTTAAAGGGAGAATATGACGGAATAAAGACAGTTGATATACTTAACTCAATAATTAAAGTGCCAGTAATATTTTTAACCGCCTATTCTGACAATGACACATTAAAAAAAGCTGCTGAAAGAGAGCCATACGCTTATCTAATTAAACCATTTAATGATAGAGAATTATATAATGCTATTGAAATGGCACTTTATAAAGCGAATGCTGAAAAAGTGTTAAAAATAAATCAAGAGCGTCTTCAACTCGCAATGGAAGCTACTCAAGATGGTTTATGGGATTGGAATGTAAAGAGCGGTGAAGTTTATTGGAGTCCAACAGCATATCAAATGTTGGGATATGAGTCAGATGAATTCTCGATGGATATTGACAAATGGAAAGAGATAATTCATCCCGATGATTTTGATTTTGCTTATAAAAGTATTATTGAACAGATGAATTCTGCGGATGGCAGGTTTGAAGTAATATTTAGGTACATAACTAAAACCGGTAGACCTAAATGGATAGGCGCAAGAGGAAAAATAGTAGAAAAAATCGGGGATGAAATAATAAGAGTAATAGGTACTCATACAGATATTGATATAAAAATACAAAATGAACAAAAAATCAAACAACTTTCTGAGGCAGTAAAACAAAGCCCGGTTTCTATTGTTATAACAAACATTAAAGGAGACATTGAATATGTCAATCCAAAGTTTACAGAGATCTCAGGTTACTCACAAGAAGAAGTTATTGGAAAAAATCCGAGAATTTTGAAATCCGTAAAGTGTAATACTGATTACAAGGAGATGTGGGAAATTATATCAGGAGGAAAAACTTGGATTGGGCTGTTTGTCAATAAGAAAAAATCAGGCGAGTTATTTTGGGAATCTGCTATTATTTCTCCGATTAAAAATGATATAGGTGAGATAATAAACTATGTGGCTGTTAAAGAAGATATAACTGAGAAAATTGCTGCAGAAAAAGAATTAGAAAAATATAGGACAAAATTAGAAAAATTGGTTAAGGAAAGAACCAAGGAATTGGCTTTCGTTAACAAAAGATTGGCAGACCAATTAGATAAATCAGAAATTATCGGGAAGGCAATTAAAGAATCGTTGGAAAAAGAGAAAGAGGTGAACCTAATGAAATCAAGTTTCATCTCTACAACATCCCATGAGTTTCGGACACCATTATCGTCAATACTCTCCTCTATAGAATTATTAGAACTTTATGGTAAAGGTTGGGAAGAAAATAAATATAAGCTACATATTGAAAGAATTAAAACTGCGGTTGAGTATTTAACTAAGCTGATGGACGATATTTTAATACTCAATAAAGCGGAAACCGGGAAATTGCAAATAAATTTAACATCTTTAGACCTTTATGAATTGTGCCATACAATTATTGAGGATGTAAAAAGTTTATCAAACAAAAGTCACAATATTATTTGTAATTTTAATTTGGAAGAGAGGATATTCCAATTAGATGAGAAATTAATTCGGTTTATAATTAATAATTTAATTGCCAATGCAATAAAATATTCTCCCGATGGAGGAGAGGTTGAATTGACAATTGAAAAAACAAAGAATCATATTAAAATTGAAGTGAAAGATAAAGGAATCGGAATACCAATAAAAGATAGGGCTCATTTATTCAAAACTTTTTTTAGATGCAGCAATACAGGTAAGATCCCAGGTAATGGACTTGGGCTTTCGATTGTAAAAAAATCGGTAGAAATACACGGAGGAACCATTGCCTTAGACGAAAGTTATGACGAAGGCACGAAATTTATAATTACCCTGCCGCATTATTAGTCACATTCACTCCTAAATAAAGCATTTCACTCCTCATATCGACCGTTAAGAACATCTAATGACCATTCACTCCAAATAAGTGATTTAAACCCCTGTTTGTCTCGAAAATAGTGTAACAAAGAATAACAAAGGGGTGTAACAAAATGTTTAACAATATGAAAATCGGCAAGCGTCTAATGGTTGGGTTTACATCTTTAGCCGCAGTATTAGTAATCACAATTATTCTAAGTATATCAAATCTATCTTCCTTGGATAGTGAGGTAGAACTTTTAGCAAAAGATCGCTTCCCCAAAACAGTTTGGGCGAATGGAATTATTAATCAGATAAATCTAGTCGCAAGGATAAATCGCAATATCTATATATTAGAAGAACCAGCGGAAAAAGAAGAGGAGATGAGGCGTTCAGCAAATGCTACTGTTTTAGTAAATGCTTATTCTGATTCACTTACCAGAACAATAAAAACAGATGAAGGTATAGCACTTCTATCAGAATTTAATGCAGCAAGAAAAGAAAAATTCTTTCCAGCAAGAGAAAAGTTTTTTCAATTTATTAATATAGGTGATAAAGAAGGTGCACGAAATGTATTGTTTGGAGAACTTAGAGATGCACAGCAAGCCTATTTCAAATCAATCGAAAATTTAATTGAATATAATAATAGACTTGTAGAAGAGGCTGCTGTTAATGCTGATTCAGTTTATGCATTCTCATTTTGGATGATGATTATAATTGGATTTGCAGCACTTGCATTAGTTGCATTTTTATCATTAACAATTACAAAGAGCATTGTAGTCCCGATAAGGTCAGTTGCCGATAGAGTAAAGCAATTAGAAACTGTATGTATTACAAATCTTGGTAATGGATTAATGGCACTTTCTCATGGTGATCTAAAAATAAAGGTAGAAAAAGCAACTAAGCATTTAGATCTGAATAGAAAAGATGAAGTAGGAGAAGTTGCAGATACAGTAGATAGTATGATTACAAAAGCACAATCAGGAATAGATGCTTATGAGCTCGTCAGAGGGAAATTTGAAATGTTAATGAGTGAAACTACAAAATTAATTGATGATGGAAAAGAAGGAAGGCTAAATCAAAGAGGAGACGATAAAAAGTTTGAAGGTGCATATAAAGACTTAGTAAAAGGATTTAATGATGTATTGGATTCAGTAATTCTTCCAATCCAAGAAAGTGCAAAAGTATTGGATGTTTACTCACAAGGTGATTTTACTCCAAGAATTAATTCTACATATAAAGGTGATCACCAGCTTATAGTAAACAGTTTGAATAAACTTGGAGAATCAATAACTACTATATTAAAAGATGTAACAGATGCAGTGGAAGCAACTGCAAGTGCGAGTAATCAGATTTCATCGAGCACGGAAGAATTAGCGGCAGGGTCTCAAGAACAGAGTGCCCAAGCAGCAGAAGTAGCAAGTGCAGTAGAACAAATGGCTTCATCGATTTTACAAACTACAAAGAATGCAAATAATACAGCAGAAAATGCAAAGAATGCTCGGTCAGTTGCTACACAAGGTGGAAAAGCTATGGAAGATACGATTGATGGAATGAATAGAATTGCAAATGTAGTTTCAAGAGCGGCATCGACTATACAAGAATTAGGTAAAGGAAGCAATCAAATCGGTGAAATTATTCAGGTGATTGACGATATAGCAGATCAGACTAATTTACTTGCATTAAATGCGGCAATCGAAGCAGCAAGAGCAGGCGAACAAGGAAGGGGATTCGCAGTAGTTGCAGATGAGGTTCGCAAACTTGCAGAACGCACAACTAAAGCTACTAAAGAGATTGCGGATATGATTAAAAAGATTCAGAAAGACACAGTAGAAGCTGTCGATTCAATTAGCCAAGGAACTGTTGAAGTAGAAGCTGGTAAGAAATTAGCATTGACCGCCGGTGATTCATTGAAGCTTATTATATCCGGATCGAATGAAGTAGTTGATTTATCCACTCAAGTTGCAGCTGCAAGCGAAGAACAGAGTGCCGCTAGTGAACAGATAAGTAAAAATATTGAATCAATCAGCAGTGTAACACATCAATCCGCTTCGGGAACTCAGCAAATAGCAAGAGCAGCAGAAGACCTTAATAGATTGACGGATAATTTACAGCGATTGATTTTGCAGTTTAAGATAGATAGCAGTAATAAAAGTAATTTATCAGTAAGGAGTAATGGTAAATTAATACACAGCCTATAAATACACACCCCTAAGATATATCCCAAAGTCCCAAATAGCCGTCTCCCAAAGAGGCGGCTATTTTTTTAATGCCTTATTCTCTTGCATAATGCCGAGAATAAAAATCAGGCTTCAAGATTTATCTATATTAGCAGCCACCGATAATACGTTTCGATTTTTTCTTTTCGACAGGTGCTTTTTTATTGTTTTTAATTAATTCTGCAATTTCGATAGTGGCTTTAGTACGGAATCTTGCAGTATCCTTTTCTTGCTGAGTTTTTTGTTCCATTGGATCCGCCGGAGCTTTGAAATCAATTATTTCGGCTTTGAACGTACTCATACCACCCTTTAATACTCTAACATTTTCAAATCCTAATTCAGAAGCGATCACCGAAGCTTTTTTCTCATCCTTTTCATCTGCGGCTACAAATACGGTAAGTTTCTTTTTAACTGCAATAGTTTTAACGGCATCTTTACCAAATAGTTCTTTGAATGTCATCGGTATCGATTTAGGAAGACTCATTTCAGTAAATTCTTTTATCGGACGGAAATCGATTATTTGCAAATTATTATCATTATCCATCAGTCTAAATGCGAGTTCATCTGATGTAATATAATTTACTTTTATCGAGTTCACTAAATCAGGATCATTAGCTTCTTTTAAAACGGCTGCTTGATTAGAAGGCATTAAGAAAGCAGAAAAGCCCATAATTACTAAAATAGAAACAACAGCATAATAAAGTTTAATAGGATGTTCTTTCAAAGTTGCGCCATGATTTACACGTAATTCGACCCAGCGAGTAAACCAAAATGCACCGGCAGCCATTACAGCAAAGGCAAATGTAACCACTGCATGAGAAGTACCAAATAGATCATAGACTGTAACCATTCCCCAGTTTTCAGCAGTGTATAATCCATAAAGCATCGGATATAGTTCGCCAAATAACATCACACCAATAACAGAACCGCCGATAAAATAGATTGCATCAATTTTGCCGATAGCTGCGGCGCAGAAACTTGTACCAGGACAGAAACCGCCGATTACGAATCCGAGCCCCATAATAAATCCACCTATAATCGCAGAATAGAGGAATGTAGGATTAACATATATCAGGTTAAGATCAATCAAACCGAAATGTGCGAATATAACAAGTCCAATCATTCCGGTTACACCGGCAGTAAAAAATACACGCAATACAGTAAAATCATATCCATAAAATAGTCCGACTAATTTTTTTGAAGTAGAAAAGCCGGCTTGCTCAAGAATAAAACCAAAACCGATTCCAATAAAGAGAGCGACAACAAAATTCAGTTCATTTCCAATTACATCAGGTACTA
>JBAYVI010000096.1:0-12238 GCA_041674625.1 Melioribacteraceae bacterium
ACTGTATCTCTATCAGTTCTAACCGAATAAAATGTTATATCTTTAGAATCTTTTGTTGAAAAATGTTCCATCTGAATTGCACAATAATTTTCATTTCCATTTATCAAGCTTTCTCGCTCCTCTTTAACTAATGATTTGATAGAGAAAGCATTTTCATAAATATACTGAAGCAGACCGAGCACTGCCGTTTTTTGTCCGTTTGCTCTTCGGTTCATATTCGAGAGTGAATCAATTCCATTAAGTCCTTCGAAAATGAGAGAAAAAGAATTAAGAATTCCGAGACTCTGCCTTCCATCATCAATATCCACAGTACTGTAACGCATTCTATCGAGCCCGGGAGGTCCGCCGAGTAGATATTCATTCGCCGTAAATCCGGCAGTTCTTATGTAAGTAAAAATATATGGAAGGAAATTATTTCTTTGTTCATCTCTGATTTTTTGTGATACATTTATATTAGTAATAATGCCTATCTGTTCGTCAAAATTTTTTCTATAACCTAATTTTTCCCATTCTTCTGAATATGGATAGTATTCGTGTATATCTAAAGTTACTACAGGGAGGTATTTATTAAAAACTCTATGAAGACCAGTAGTTTCAGGCATTGTAAGGATTAAGTGATTGCGATTTAAATCAGCTGCTACACTGTTTCTTCTCTTATTTGCTTCGCTTCCTTCGGGATTAACCTGCGGAATAAGGATTAAATCAATTTTATCAAAAAATCTATTGTGTTTCCCGTTTGCAATCTCTTTCAACAAAAGAAGCATACCTTCTTTACCCGATTGCTCATTTCCATGCTGTTGAGCAAATACCATTACTCTAACTTTAGTTTTATCTTCACCGAATTTATCGCTCGAAATGAAAAGTGCCGGAATAATATAACCTGCATTCGTTACAGCAATAGGGCTCATTTCTATATATGAATTTGCTAAAGTCGATTGATTTACAAAATCAAAAAGCTCATCATAAGATGTTAGTTTTGTATAATTATTTTTTTCAATCGGAGTGATTAATTGAGCATTAACAACGGCAGTCAGAATTAGTAACAAAATAATGATTATCTTCATTTCAGATCCATTTTTTTCAATTGAGCTATATAAAATATAGTGATTTACTTCAGTAACAGCATCTTCCTTGTTTGTGAAATGTTGTCTGTCTTGAGTCGGTAAATATATATCCCTGTCGAAAGGGCAGCACCATAAGAATTTTTCCCGTTCCATGTAACTTTATATACACCTTTATTCTGAATACCTTCCACTAATACATTTACTAATTGTCCGAGTGTATTATATATCTCAAGTTTTACATTTCCCTCTTTTGGAAGATTGTATTCTATTGTGGTAGTTGGATTAAAAGGATTAGGATAATTTTGATGTAACTGATATCCATTCGGAATCTCCACCGAAGACTGAGGTTCTACCAGACTCTCAACATCCATTCTGCGTGTTTCTAAATTAAAAATATATGAAGACCGAGAATAAGAATAACGAAGATTATCAAATGCTACCGACTGACGTGGAGTCGAACTCCCCATTTTCCATTTTGATGAATCTGTATAACTCGAATTGCGCGAATCTATAATTCCCCAGATAGTTTTCTCTGAATTTTTTATCCGACGAGACTCAATACTTATCTCTGCGCCGTCATTAAAAAATAAACCAATACTCTTCCGAGCTTTCATTAATCCAAATGGAATAGATGATGACCAGTTCTCCGCATAATCACTATTACTAAAAATATCGGGTTGTATGATTACATCATCATATAAACCAAACCCGGCATAAAGATTCATTCTCCCTCTATAAGCCGTAAGTTTATCGCTATCGGTATTTCCTACAAAATTACTTCCTGCCAATTTTCCACTTTTACCAAAAAAATAAAAATCACTCTCCGCATTAATTCTATCCTTTAAGTAACGAGAAGCTGTATAATTTGTATCAGTAAGCAAGTGAAGATTTTCGGTATTATCTGCAATAAAAATTAATTTTTCTTTCCCTATAAATTTTGCCGATTCAGTTGGATCGTTTAATCCAGTATTAGTTACTTCAAAGTTTTCGCTATTAATTCCTGCAGTAGCTAATTTATTTTTTATAATATCAGCATATTGAGTTGTCTTGCTATCATATACTATAAGTACAGAATTTGCGTTCGTGATTTCTGAAAGTAAATTATCGGCGGCAGTATTTATAGGCTGATTGAATATTATAAATTCAGCAAACGGTTCAGAAACAATACTCACAAATGGCTTGCCGCTCTCAGACATTGAAAATATTTTCTTCTCGACAATATTATATTTCCAACCTTCTACTAATAAATCTGCTTTTAGATTATCAATTACATATCCGTCAGAGGGACGAAGATAATAAGTTAATTCATCTTTCTGAAAAAAAGTAACCGTACCGCTTCCCATTACTTCTGCAATTAGGTCAGGTGAAATTGCCATTGCCGTACGATCATCAATTCCGACACCAATAATATCCCTGCCAGAGTTATAATGGAAATTATAAAGGAAGGCAATAAGTCTGCCGAAGCGTCCTCGCTCAATAAAATGAGTATCGAAAATTACATTTGGAATGAGGTCAAGGAAATCATCTACTAATTTTACACCTGAACTAAATGGATTAGTAAGTGCATCTTCTGAATCAATACTGCTATTTTGCGAAGCTGTGAAAACTACATCGCTAAGCACCATAGCCCCTGCACTTGTGCCGCCAACCACTCCACCACCTAGAAAGACTGACCGAATCGCCGCTGCTGTAAGTGTTCCGTTCCAAAGATTATTATATATCCATTGATCACCGCCGCGTATAAAAACAGCTCCTGCAGATTTAATTTCATTTGCCGTACTTTCTAAATTTGCGAACTCCCTTGTGGGTATATAAAAATTGTATGCCTCTTCGGCACCAAGTGATTTGAAATAATTTGGGAGCCATGATGAATCAGAAGGAGATTCATCCGATATAATTATGACTTTTTTATTATAGGAATGATTGACAATATATTTATATGGTTTATCGCTCCAACCCCCTTTATCTTCTGAGCCGCCTCCGACTGCCACGACATAACCTTGTGCCGATATAGTACCGGCATATAAGATAAATAATACTATGTATAAAACTTTTTTCAGAATACAAATCCTACCGAAATTCTATGAATGCTTGGAAGTATATCATAAATCGAGTAAGCGTAATCAAAACTTACTAAAGTACTTCCGAGTGGAAGATTAGCTCCTGCACCAAACGCTAATCCTTCATCATCATAATTATGCCTATATCCACCTCTCAAATATAGGCGATCAAAGAACGATAGCTCCGTTCCGAAATTAATTCTTTCTTCATTATCGTTTGGATGTACTGCATCTATATCCGCACGCATTTTGAAAAATTCCGAATTATAAATATCCATAGCAATTCCTACTTGAAACGATAATGGCAATGGATATGAATCGGTATTTAGGCGCGCAGGTGCAAGACGATTAAGCGGAACAGAATTGTCTTTATCATAAATTACGTTTAGATCTTCACCATCGTATTTCATATCAGCACCGAAATTACTCATCTTCATTGCAATAGTAAGATTTTGGAAATCTAAGCGATATTGAGTGCCGACATCGAAAGCCACACCCGTAGCAGTCTCATTCCATATTCTTTGAGTAACCAATTTAGCAGTTACACCCACAGCGAATCGATCAGTCAAAAAACGAGCATAAGAAATTCCGATTGCGGCATCGGAAGCATCAAAAAATCTTCCTGTACCATTTGGTTGTTTCTCGGTCGTTATCTCCATCTCATCCATCGAGAATAATACAACACTCGCTGCGATAGTACCTACACCATCAATATTAAAAACAGCAGAGGCTGCATTATAATCAAACATATCGAACCAGCGCATATAAGAAAAATGCACTGCATTCTTTTCGATTTTTGCTATTCCTGCGGGATTCCAAAAAACGGAAGATGCATCATCATTAAGCCCTATTACCGCACCTCCCATAGCCGCTGCTCTTGCTCCAGTAGGTATTTCGAGGAACTGAGCTCCCGAAGTTCCCAAATTGGGATTCTGTGCCAATACTACCGAACACATCCTTAATAAAAGTAAAAATGTCGTTATTTTTTTCATTTTTCGTCCAAAACTTTTTACTATTTAATTATTGCAAATCTGCTTTTAAATTCTACTCCATCTGCTTTAACTACATACATATAAATTCCGGGGGATATTTCTCTCTCGCCTTCGCTTCTTAAATCCCACGCTTCGGTACCGCTGATCGCACTGTGATGTATTGTTTTTACTAAATCCGCATCAATCGTAAATACATATATTGTGCATTCATTAGGCAGATTGATAAATTGAATTTGTCTCAGCGGTTCTCTTCTTAGCTCACCATATTCAGGTTCATATAATGAAGAAACTATGTATGGGTTCGGTACTACCTTAATATTAACTGCTTCGGCAGTAAGCTTTTCTCTATCAACTGTTGAACCTTTTATTTCAAATTGATATTTATCTTTAAGGGTTGGCGGTACCGGTTTTACTGCGGTAAATGAAAATATATTACCCGGTGCCGGAGCATTGTTTACTTCAAAAGTAATTTTTCCCGTAATTCCATTGAATGTGAATGAATCACCTGTAAATACAGAATCAAATTCTGCAACACTATTTTGAGATGCATCTCTTACTAATATTTTCACAAATCCCCGATTACCAACTATACCCTTTCCGTTTGTAGAAATTAAATAGCCACCATCAGTAAACGCAGTTTCATCTCCAACAGTAAAAGTCATATTAACGTTATCTAATCCACCAACTTTAGAAAGATCTTTAATTAAATCAGGTTTTTTGAATTTGAATACAACTCCATCTGAAGTAGATTGAAGTTTACCTATTTCTAATTGTCGTGGTGATACTACTGTATCGGTTCCATTTCTCAAAACATAAGTTCCGAAATGTACCGACATATAATCCCCGTTATTAGGAAGAAAATCGGGATCGCCTTGAGGGTCAAGATCGGTTAGTTTTATTGCTAAGCCCGCATTGAGATTATATCTTGCTCCCGATACATAAGTTTTAGGATTCGGTTCAATAAAATCTCCTGTAAGTAAATCGATCAATTGAACTCTGTTTCTTGCTATCCATTCAATCCCATATTCGTTCATCGTAGTTTTAGCCGAATCGCGAACTATCAATTCTAATTGTGTCTTATTGTTTCCTTTATCGTGCCGTTTGATATAAGTGAATCCGGCAGTATATTTATTTCCCGCCAAATCATTATCATCTACCGGCATAACATCAAACTCATAGTTAGAAACACCGGTTCCAATTTTTTTAACTGGAAGTGAAGTAACTGGTGTATAACCTGCTGCTTTCGATAGTGGTGTTATAGAAACAAGATTCACCGCATCTGTATTGTTCCCTTTTGGGCTTTCTAAACTTGCTATTGATGAATCGCCTCTATCATAAGCAGTAACTGAATACCAATATTCAAATCCGTTTGTTACTTTTTTATCAGTGAATGAATATTGCAACCCAACATCAAATCCAATTTTATTTTTAAGGTCATAATCAGCAAGTAGTTCCCAATTTACACCCTTATCTTGGCTCTTATAAATTCGATAGCCTTCAAAATCATATTCACCCGAAAAATTATCTTTTGAAGTTTCCGCTAAATCATCCCAAAAAATAGTTACGCTTCCATCTCCAGCAGTTCCTGATAATTTTGGTGTAATCGGTGGTTTACTTATTTCAAAATCAAAATCCATAATCTTATAAGCCGAGTTCATCGAAGCCATTGCATCATTATAATTTGAACCAGCTACAATAGCTGTAACAAATTCTAACTTTTCTCCTGGTTCTAAAGTATATGGTCCTGAGCTTATTATTCCGGCTAAATCTAGACCATCTTCCGGAATTGTCGCGGGGTCATCAAAATGAAGATTGCTGCTATTACCGAGATGGAAATATTTTGGTCCAAGCGAAGATTCATATAATGATCTTGATGATGCCATTAAACCAAATTGAATTGTATCTAAATCCCTATCTTCATCATCATTATATAGAAAGTAGTGGAAATCGGTAACCCCTTTTTCTACACCATTTATTGAAGGTGTTCTCATAATCGAAACTCCGAAATAACCTGTCTTTCCACCAGGCCATTCGTTCGATATTCCATCATCATAAAAATACATATAGCCGGTCGATTTATCGAAGCCTACTTTATCATCATCATATTCAGGCAAGCCACCACTTATATTACCAACATCTATATCAGCATACATAGCAAAATAAACATTGTCGAGTCGCTTATTGCTTTTATTCACCATCTCATAATTATAGAATATTATATTCTGTGCGAACTTTACTCCATAAGTAAAACCGGTTTGACGCATTTCAACACCAAGTATCTGGCGCGAATTAAGACTATCATTAAAAACACAGTAACTATCTTGATCGCTTTTAATAATCGGAGTATTGTTTGCATCTTTTAGATGCCAGCCGGTAGCTTGATTCCAAGTTTTTTTATTATCACTCATTGCTACTTGAGAAAATTCCGGGTTATGATATCCGCCCACTGCCTCCCATTCCTCATTTCCTGTATGACGACCCTGAATTACATTGCCAGGAATACCGACAAATGGAGCAATACGATAGATATAGTTCATTCCGCTATTGATTGGAAATTCGCCTGAAGGTCCTTGTGTAATTCTTCGCGGATATAACTTTCCTCGATTCTCGAAGAATAGACCGATATTACCAGCATTATGAATCCCGGCAGCTCTATCTTGAATGGCGTCCGATTTTTCTATTTTCTCCGGTTTATCTTTATCCAAATATCTCTTATCCTGAGCATTCAATACTATACCGGTTATCAAGATTAATATTAGAATTATTTTTTTCATCTCTTAAAAAATTTCCTTTATTAGTTAATTTAAAATCGTGTTGATAACCCTAATCTTATTGTGCGAGGTGGACCAAAATTAGAAGGATCTTTTACATATTCCGGCGAATTTGCCCCAACAAATGTTAAGTCCGGCTCTCCGGTATCACCATAAACATACAATACATTTCGGTGATCTGTAAGATTTAAAACCTCTACAAATGCTCTCATCGTGAGAGTATTAAACAGCTCAAACTCTTTACCGATTTCTAAATCGATAGTATATATAGCCGGCATTCTAAGTGAATTACGAACAACAAAACCGATATCTCTTCCCGATGGTGTATAGGGATAACCCGATGAAGCTCGGAAAATAACATTCAAATCTGTATTGCCGAAAATCTTAGAACCAAATATTTCAGGTCCATCATTCTCTGGAATTACTATTGATGCGCTAGCATTGAATACATGCGTCTGGTCGAAATCAAGATAATAGAGAAGAGTAGATTCCGAAGTGCCCGGATACTGTTCAGTCTCGGAGGATGCACTTCCTTTAGCTACTGAAAATGTGTATGCTAATCCGCCCGAAAAATATTTATCTGCCCTTGCATCTAACGTAACTTCAAATCCTTTTATATTGGAATAATCTTCATTGATATATTCCGTATAACCTGTATATCTACCATCAACGAATGGGAAATAATATCGCGTTCCTATCTTACCTGTTACGTCTTTATAATATGCAGTTAAGTGCCCGGCTATTTTATCTGTAAATTGATGTGATATACCAACTTCATAAGTAATTGTTCTTTCAGCATCAAGATTCGGCTGACCAAATAATGGTTCTCTCACATTTAAATCATACTGATTGTTTTCAAAGAAGTATTGATAATTCGGATACTGGAAAAAATGCCCATAAGCAAAGTGTAATTTCGTCTTGTCTGAAATCGGGTGTGCTATACCGATACGAGGGCTGAACTGATGACGCGGCTCTACTTTTATTAACGACTTCGGGTCAAGAGGATTGCTTCTAAATGTTATATTAGCATTCATATAATCAAAACGAAGTCCCAAATTAATAATCAAAAATGGAAGTTCGATTTTATCTTGAATATATCCGGCAGCTTCATATGGATTTGTATTATAATGATCTATATAAGGGAATGTTCTTTTGGGATCATAAATACTAAATAATCTCAACCAATGTTTTTTGTATTGAAATCCGGTTTTAATTTCATTTGTTTTATCTAACTGCCAAACGAGATCAAATTTTCCATCAATGGTAGCAGTTCTGCTATCACTAAATTCTGCCGGATCAGCTTTTGAATAAAACTCAAATCCGTTCCCCTTGTTTTCCATATATTCCCTCTGCTGAATCGGGATATACAATGATGTATCTTTATCAACACCAGAATAATTCCCTTGATTGAAATATGAAATTCTAAAATCGTAGAATAAATTATTCTGAACAGTGTGAGTAAATGTAAATGCGGATTGGTAACTATCATTTCGTATTACTAAATATTGTTCCGGTATATATTTCCATGAATGATTATATGGTCTTCTATCTCCTACACTACCACGATTTGAAAAAGTGGCTTTAATTCCTGATAAACCGGAATAAGTTAATTTAGAAAAGAATGTCCTTTCGTTACGGTAACCAAAAGGAAGATAACTCCCTTTTTTATCTTGCTCTGCAGAAAGGAAAAATTTTAATTTCTCTGTAAATAAAGGTCCGCTTAAATTCCCATTAAAACGAGTCTCACGTAAACTACTATATCGGTCCATTCCAAATTCACTCGTTCGCATTTCTATTTTACCGCTAAGTTTATCTGCACCATCGCGTGTAACTATATTTACAACACCGCTTAATGCATTCCCATACTCTGCATTAAATGTACCGCTTAATAAACTCATCTCTTGAATAGCATCATTATTTATCTGAGTGGCTAATCCTCCCATTAATGGATCTTGTACATACATACCATCAATGAGATATGCAACTTCGTTAGACCTCCCCCCTCTTATATGGAGATTTGAACCGCTTCCAACTACACCAGCTTGCATTGAAAGTAGGTCTGTAAAACTTGCTACCGGAAGTGATTCAATTTCATCTCTTGTCATTACCGATACCGAACTTGTAATATCTTTCTGAATCATCGGAGTCTGAGAAGAAACTATTATTTCGCCAACTTCAATTGTTGTGGGGTCTAACGAATAACTTAGTGAAGTAGTTCTATCTACAATGATGCTAAGATCATTAACAACTACGGTCTTATAACCGATAGAACTAATTTTAACAGTGTATTTTCCCGGAGGGATATTAAGAATTACAAAATTACCATCTAAATCAGTTGCTGCACCATAATTGGTACCCGTAATAACTATGTTCGCCCCAATTAATGGCTCTTTTGTTTGTGAATCAATTATTCTGCCTGCAATTTTTCCTGTCGTGCCGGCATTAATGATTCCAGTAATTAACAACAAAAATAAAAAAACTTTTTTCACTTTTACTCCTGTTTACTAATTTTCAGAGTGTGAATCGATTATTACCATACCCTGCATTTCAGCTATCTTGTTTAATTCAGATAACATCTTTTTTGCTTTGGTTTTATTTCGAAGTGCGCATTCGGTAGTGATTGCATTTATAAGTACCGATATAGCTGCGAATGAATTTGTAAATAACATATTTTCGCTTTTTACAACTAAGTTAGCATTTGAATAAAAAGTAACCGGTGATGCGTTATTATTAGTTATTGATATTATTTTTATCTTTTTCTTCTTTGCATATTTTACCGCGTCAATCGTTTCGATTGAATATGGGGGAAATGATAGTGCGATTATTAAATCACTGCTATTAAGAAAAATCAATTGTTCTAAAAATGTGCTGTGATTATGGCTCAGCGCATAAGCATCGATAGAGACCTGATTTAATTGATAAGCAAGCATCTGAGCTAAAAGATTAGAGACTCCAAGTCCTACTGTATAAACTCTTTTTGCTTTTAGAATCATCTTAATTGTAGAATTAAAGTAATCTCTATCAATATGAGTTAAAGTTTCATTTATATTCTTTATATCTTGATTTGCAATAATTGTAAGAGTATCATCTTCTGTGGCTTTAGAATCTAAAAGCGAAAATATTTCTTTATTTGAAATATGATTTTGAAGTTCTTTTGAAATCTCTTCTCTCATTTCGAGAAATCCAAGAAATCCGATTCTTTGAGCGAAGCGTACAACTGAGGCAACGCTTGTACGCGTTGCCTCTGATATATCTTGTACTGAATAAAAAGGAATCTTATCAAAATTATTAATAAAGAAATCAGCCAACTTTTTATGATTTTTTGGCAAATCCGGATAATACTTCTCAATTCTTGATTTAATTTCTTTAAATCGTGCCATTATTTTATCAACGTCATTTTCTTTGTAATTAAATTATCACCTGCTGATAATGTATAAATGTACATACCGCTTGATAATTGACTTGCATTAAAATCAACTGTAAAATTTCCAGCTTCAAAAGTGCTATTGATTAATTCAGAAACTAATTGTCCTAACACATTATATACTTTCAAAGATACATTACTTCTTTCCGGTAATGTAAAACTAATCTTAGTAGTAGGGTTAAATGGATTAGGGTAGTTTTGTGATAATGTATAGTCGCTCGGAATTAATTCATTGTTCCTCTCGACTTTAGAAAGAGTTCCATTATACTTTTCCACTGCTGCTGTCATTGCACTTTTCATTTCGACTTCAGTTGTTCCATAAGCAACTGCCAAATAAAATGCTTTAGACTCACCTTTTTCTAAAGTAAATTTTGAACCTAAGAAAAATAGAACAGTTCCATCTGCACCTGATGCAAAATCTGTCGGCACTACTCCACCTTGTAGATGAGGATAAATTTCTGCATCTGTTGAATCATAACCGTCATACCAATCAATCGATTTTAATAAAGTAAGATCATCATTTAGTAATTTTAATCCCACCGTTGAAGTTGTAGGACTAAGATTTGAAAAGAATATTTTATTGTTCGCGTCAAACTTATTAATTTCAAATCCATAAGAACCATCGAGTTGAACTATTAATTCGCCACCGAAATAAAAATCTGAAACCGATGCTTCTCTATTTATAACGGTATATTTAACAATACCATAACTTCCGGTATTCCAGAGATATGTATTAACATCCACTTCTACGTTGGGAGGTAATTCGGAATAGCTATTATCAGTTCTTGTAAATGCTTCAAAATCACTAAAAAACGGTGAACCAACTTCCTTTGCTCCTCCTGAACCTACTACCGAATCTGCATCTTCATTAAATGAAAATACTTGCGTCCCCTCTACAACGACAGGGGATAAACGATCAATATGTCTATTGCCCGATGCAATATCATATATTCTTACTCTACCTGCATTTGTTAATGGAAACTCAACTAAATCATTTGCCAAGGTAGTTGTTCCATCAACTTTGAGATTAAAGACTGCATTATATTTCGACATTGCTTCAACCATAGCATCTTTCATCTCTTTTTCGGAAGTTCCATAAGAAATTGCAACATAAAATTCTTTTGATGCACCTGCAGCTAAAACAAATTCGCTTCCAGCAAATAACATTACAGAACCATCAGCAGTAGATGTTACAAATTCAGTTTGTTGTATTCCATTTCCTAAATAACCATATAAAACTGCATCATCTGCATCATATCCATCATACCAATCGATTGTTTTGAACATCGATAGAGGATCATTTAGCAATCTGAATCCAACATTTGCATCTTTATCAGGACTTTGGAAATAAAATGCTTTAGTCTTTGGATCGTAATTAGTTAATTCAAAGCCGTAATTACCTGCTGGTTGTGGGATTACCTCACCGCCAAAACGAAATGTTTCAGTAGTCGTTTCTTTATTTATAACAGTAAATTTTACGATTCCATAACTTCCGTATTTCCCTAAATAGGTATTAACGTCCACTTCCACATTAGGAGGCGCAGATGAATAACTATTATCCGTCCTAGTCATAGCTTCATAATCGCTATACATTGGATTTTCTACCATTATTGCTCCATCAGTACCGGAGACTTTCTCAGCATCTGCATTATATGCAAATACTTGATTTTGTTTTCCAAATACCATTGGCGAAAAGCGATCAATCTGCCTTGTGTTCGTTGCCTTATCTGTTAATCTTACTCTTCCCGCACTTGATAAGCCAAGTATTACTTTATCATTTGTTAATGTCTGCGCAAATAGGGATTCACCAACAAATAAAGATGCTAAAACAATAAATGAAAAAAAGTGAATGAATTTTTTCATCCTGCCTCCTTGTTATTTTAGTTATTGCCAATTAATAAGATTCGGCGGCACCAATAAAGCGAAG
>JBAYVI010000097.1:0-12227 GCA_041674625.1 Melioribacteraceae bacterium
ATCAGAGCCGGATGCGATGCTTATTTTGGTTATCCTATTACTCCACAATCGGAAGTTTTAGAATATTTAGCTAATTATGCTCATAGAACCGGCATGGTTGTTCTACAAGCTGAAAGCGAAGTCGCTTCAATCAATATGGTTTACGGAGCTGCAGGAACAGGCAGAAAAATTATGACTTCTTCATCAAGTCCTGGTATGAGTTTGATGATGGAAGGAGTTTCCTATATTGCATGCGCTGAGCTTCCTTGTTTATTAGTGAATGTAGTTAGAGGCGGTCCTGGTCTTGGTACAATACAGCCATCGCAGGGGGATTATTTCCAAGCAGTAAAAGGCGGCGGACATGGCGATTATAAATTAATCGTATTAGCACCTTCGACTGTTCAAGAGATGGTCGATTTCGTAAGAGATGGTTTTGAATTAGCATTCAAGTATAAAAATCCGGTAATGATACTCACCGATGGCGCATTAGGTCAGATGATGGAGAAAGTTGATCTATTCCCACAGATGGATAGAAAAACAGAATTTGAAAGTTGGGCAACGGTAGGAAAGCCAAAAACACGTGAAAGAAATGTAATTACATCTCTCAATATTCAAGCAGATGAGATGGAAAAAACAAATATTCATCTTCAAGCAAAGTATAAATTGATTGAAGAGAATGAGATTAAGTATGAAGAATATATGTGTGATGATGCTGAAATATTATTAGTTGGATTTGGATTAGTTGCAAGAATTTGTAAAAAAGCGGCTCAATTAGCGCGTGAAAAAGGGATTAAAGTCGGTGTATTTCGTCCAATATCGTTATTCCCATTCCCAACTGTAAAGATCAATGAGTTAGCAGGAAAAGTAAAAGGAATTATGGATGTAGAGATGAATGCCGGTCAGATGGTTGAAGATGTTCGTCTCGCAGTTAATGGAAAAATTCCGGTCGAATTTCATGGAAGAATGGGTGGAGTAGTACCATCACCCGAAGAGATTCTACATAAGTTAGAAGAAAAGTTTGTAGGAGAAATAGCATGAACGAAAAGACAATGGTAAATGAAGAACAGCATTTTGAAGAAATGATTGCTGAAGAGAGTGTTTGTACTACTGAAAATTTAGTCTATGAAAAACCGGATACATTACTTGATACACCAATGCATTACTGCCCGGGTTGCGGACATGGAGTTGCTCATAGATTAATTGCAGAAGTAATTAATGAACTCGGAATACAAGAGGATACTATTGGAGTAGCGCCGGTCGGATGCTCGGTATTTGCATATAATTATTTGAATATAGATATGACAGAGGCAGCACACGGAAGAGCCTCAGCAGTAGCAACTGCAATTAAAAGAGTAATGCCCGATAAATATGTATTCTCTTATCAAGGGGATGGAGATTTAGCGGCTATCGGTACAGGGGAAACAATTCACACTTGCAATAGAGGTGAAAACTTACTGATAATATTTATCAATAATGGAATTTATGGAATGACCGGTGGACAGATGGCTCCAACAACATTACCGGGAATGAAATCGACAACTTCACCATTCGGAAGAGACGTTGCAACGATGGGCAGTCCACTAAAAATAACTGAATTAGTTGCTCAGTTACCGGGTGTTTATTATTGTACAAGAACAGCTGTAAATAATGTTGGAAACGTAAGAAGAGCAAAGAAAGCAATACGTAATGGCTTTGAATACCAGAAGCTGAAAAAAGGACTTAGCTTTGTTGAAATAGTTTCTAATTGTCCATCAAATTGGAAGATGACACCATTAGCATCAAATAAATGGATGGAAGAAAATATGTTCCCATTTTATCCACTCGGCGATTTGAAAGTGCCAAACGATAAGGAGAAATAAGATGATTGAAGAGATTATTATTGCGGGATTTGGAGGTCAAGGCGTTCTTTCGATGGGTCAGATTTTATGTTATAGTGGAGTAATGGAGAATAAGGAAGTAAGTTGGATGCCTTCTTATGGACCTGAAATGAGAGGTGGTACTGCTAACTGTATGGTTATAATCAGCGATACAAAAATCAGTTCACCAATTATTAATAAGTTCGATACTGTTATAGCACTTAATCAGCCATCGCTCGATAAGTTTGAGAAAGCAGTAAAACCGGGTGGATTGCTAATATATGAAGCAAGTACGATTGTAAATCCACCAACAAGGACAGATATTGAGATACTTCCAATTGAAGCAGCTAATGAAGCTGCAAAGTTGAAGAATAGCAAAGTAATGAATATGATTATACTCGGTTCATTTCTAAAGAAGAAGCCGATTATTGAACTTGATAATATTATCGAAGGAATAAAAAAAGTACTTCCTGAAAGGTATCATCATTTAATTCCACTCAATAAAGAAGCCCTTCAGAAGGGGATGGAATTAGCAGAAATGGTGAATGCATAGAATTAAGAATGAATTATAAAAGCTGCCTCAAAAGGGCAGCTTTTTTTTTGTTATTTTTCATACTAAAAATACAAGTGGAGTTTCAAATGAGAAAGGATATGGAACGGGTATTTGTTTTTACAATTGTAATCATTTTTGGATTTAGCAATATTAATTTTGGACAAAATGAATTTCTTGAAGTAAATGGTAAGAAAATTGAAATATTTACTTCCGGTTTAGAAAATAATCGTGATAATAAACCGGTAATTGTATTTGAAAATGGGATGGCATGTAAATTAGAAATTTGGAAGAGTATAATTAAAGAAGTTTCAAAAACATCAGCAGTTTTTTCTTACAACAGACCCAGAATTGGAGAATCCGAAAATGATAGTCTTCCACCAACCACCGGGCATATAATAAATAATTTAAGAACAATGCTTTTGGAGAAAGGGCTTAAACCTCCTTATCTGTTCATTTCTCATTCCTTTGGTGGGGCATATATTAGAAGTTATGCAGCCAAATATCCAAATGAAATTGCGGGACTTATATTTGTCGATCCAATTGATTTCACAAAAAAGAAAGGTGATGGTGATCTTCCATATTTAGAAATCGGATTGACGCAGCATCAAATTGATTCAATGTTCGCTAAACCATATAAGGATTTCAAAGAAAAACTTTATGCCGAAATGCCGAACTTCTATGTTGAGGAAGTGAAAATATCGTCACAATTGACAAACACAGAATTTAGAGAATGCGATAGCATTCCACTGCCAGACGTTCCAGTTCATTTTATAAAAGCCGGCGGTTATCCAAAAACGCCCGATGATAGGGGGGAAACAATTTTTGATAAAGAAAAATTGTTTAGAATAGATGAATTTTTGAAAATGAAAAGATGGATTGCACTTCTTTTTCCTCTTCGATATGGGAAATTGTTTTATAGTTCCAGTTCCGGACATTATGTTCAAAAGGATGACCCTGAATTAATTATTTCGAGTATAAAGTTAGCTTTAAGTGATTATGAGAAAATTCGGAATGAGAAATTAATAAACTGATTGAGTAGCGTTTATTTTAGCTTGTGCATAATTAAAATAAGGATAAGCCAAGTCCGATTTGAACTTGGCATTATCCTATTTTTGTAAATTATTTTACTGATCTGAAAATGTATGCTTTCAATGAATAATCTTGAGTAACTAGATACTTAAGATAAGTATCTAATGTCGAAATATTATTTTCTAGCGCATTTTTCAAATTGGTTAGTATTCGAGAATTTAAAAAATAGATTCCGCCGGTAGTCCAATTATAGCCCTCTTTAGTCTTACTATATTTTAATATTTTATCTTCTGCATTCATAGCTATACAGTAGGGGTTGTCTCCATTAATGTATTTGGTAACTGCTAAAATACCATCGCTTTCTTCGTCTTGTAAACAGCACAAAATATAATTATTAAATTCGATTTCATCATAAACTAAAATTTTCGATATAAAGCAAAATGAATTATTAGCTAAATGTGGAGTTAATAAAAATAAATAAAGCAATTCATTATCAGAATTTTTTTCAAGTATGTTCAGAGGTATTCTGCAATCGATTGTTAATATATATTTTTTCATTTCAGAATTATTTTCGTCAACTATAAAAAATACTCTATTAAAGCCATTGTTTTGAACAATTCTTATTGCACTCTTTAGGTAATTAGAGGTGTTATCATCTATTCTTTGTAATGGTTCAACAAATATTACTAAAGTCATTTATCTATTTCCCTTTTGATATTAGTCAGCATCAAACACATTAATGGTAGCTATATATTTAGATAATTGTTTCTTATTCAATCTTCTTTTCAATGTTTCAGCAGTAAAATAAATACAAGGTACAAGTAAAAGAGTTAGGAAAAGAGAGCTTGTTAATCCGCCAATTATTACCCAAGCCAAACCGTTTTTTAATTCTGCACCGGCACCACTAGCAATTGCAAGTGGCATCATACCAAAGATCATTGCTAAACTCGTCATTAAAATTGGACGCAATCTTTCTTTTCCCGCCTCAATCAAAGCAACTTGTAATTCTTTTCCATCTTTTATCAATTCATTTGTGAAATCAACTAATAGAATTGCATTCTTGGCAACTAAACCAAGAAGAGTAATCAGACCCAGAATTGAGAATACAGAGAGTATTTCCATATTGAGTGCTAGTGCGATAAATGAGCCGATCATTGCAGTCGGTATTGAAAAAAGTACAACAAAAGGATGAAGCAATGAATTATAAAGAGCGACCATTATAAGGTAAATAAGTATTATAGCGGCAACCAAAGCTATTCCGAGACTTGAGAAGGCATCTCCTTGTTGTTTTAACATTCCCGATTTTTCTACTGATACTCCATCAGGGATTTTACCAACTAATGCTGCTTCGATCTCTTCTCCTACGCTACCTGATGCACGTCCAATTACATTTGATTTAATCGTAATAGAACTCATTCTATCATATCTTTCAAGCATGCTTGGTCCTAAGGTTTGTGTAATGTTGGCAAATTGGTTTAATTCAATTAATTGTCCCAGATTGTTAATAAATGTAATTGTTGAAACATCAAAAATATTTTTTCTATCGAACTTATCGAGTACAATATTAATATTGTATTCATATGCACCATCTTTATATTTTGAATCTGTGTTGCCAGCTAATGCAGTTCTAAGTGTAGCTCCCACATCAGCGACTGATAGACCTAATTGTTCCATTTTATTTCTATCAATTTTAATTGATATTTCAGGTTTTGGATCATCAATAGAATACTTAACATCAGTTGTACCGGGTATTTTTTTAGCGATATCCAAAATTGTTGCTGCGGTAGAATTTACCTTATCTAAATCAGTACCTTTAATAACAAATTGAATTGGAGCATCAGAACCACCTCCGGCTAAGCTAGTTGGTGTTGTTCTTATTTTAGCTCCCGGTATTTTTGCCAATAATTCGTTTTTAAGATTTTCTGCATAATCTGCAATTCCTAGTTCTCTATTTTTTTTATCAGTTATTTTTACAGTCATTTGAGTTATGTTATTTCTTGAAGATGTTGAAGCAATAGAATTTGAAAGTCCAACATTAGTCATCACTTTAATAACTTCTGGCTTAGATAAAATAATTTGTTCTATATTTTTTGTAATCATATTATTTTCGTAGATAGATACTTCTGGAGCAAGTTCTATATCAACATTAAATTCACTTTGATCAACATCAGGCATAAAAGCAGAACCGATAAATCCCATACCAACAAGACTAATAGAAGAAATAAAAAGTCCAATGACTCCGGCATAAACTTTTTTCCGATTATTCAAACTCCAGCTTAAGATTAATGCATAAGTCTCTTTTACCTTATTAAATAACTTCTCAAATTTATCTGCGAATTTACCGGAAAGAGATGTGGTGTGAAATTCTTCAATTTTCCCGAATTTAGAAAGCAATAATGGTGTTAAACTGAAGGATACTAATAAACTTGTGAGAGTTGAAACTATTAATGGTAAAGCAAATTCTCTAAGCAATCCACCGATAATTCCACCTGTCAATGATAATGGGAAAAAGACAGAAACGATTACGAGAGTAATGGATGTTGCAGTAAAGAAAATTTGCTTACTACCTTCTATAGCGGCTTGAAGCTTCGTTTTTCCCATTTCCATATGTCTAAAAATATTTTCGACTACAACAATAGCGTCATCTACCAAAATTCCTACGGCTAAGGACAATGCCATTAGCGACATTATATTTAGAGAATAACCAAACGTATAGAGAAATATAAAGGCAGGGAGCATTGATAGAGGAACTGTAACCATTACAATTAAAGCTGTCCTAAAACTATGTAGAAATAGTAAGCTGATTAAGGTTACTATAAATATTGCCAAAACTAAATCTTCTACTACTGCGTTCACCGATTCCATTGTATAGATTGAGCTATCGCTAGCAATATTAAATTGAACATTCTCTTTTACATATTCTTTTTGAATAGCATTCAATTCTTCTTTAACGTAATTACAAACGGCAACTGCATTTGCATCAGATTGTTTCTGAACACGAACTCCTATAACGTCTTTTACGTTTAATCTACTTATTTTTGTCTGTTCAGTTGTTCCATCAACTATCTCAGCAATATCACTTACAAGCACTTTACTACCATTCATATTCATATATACCATAGTATTCTTTAGTTGTTCAAGCGATGAATATTTTGCAGAAAGTCTAACAGTATAGCGTTTATCTGTTTGTTCAACCTGACCGGTAGGGAAATCCATATTAGCTTTTTGAATTGCTTGTAAAACTTGAAGAATGGAGATATTGAAGGCATTTAATTTCGCTTGATCTACATTTACTTTTATTTCTCTTTCAATACCACCAATTAAACTAACTTGACCTACACCTTGTATTTTTGCAAGGCGAGGTTGAATCCTATCTTCTACTAACTTATAAAAATCCTCTGCTTTAAGATTCCCTGAAACAGCAAATTGGATTACAGGTAGATCATCAGTTGAAAATTTACTTAGTGTAGGTGGTTCAACATCGGTAGGGAGATCAGCAATCACTGCATTAATTTTTCTTTGTGCATCTTGAAGTGAAACATTTACATCAGCGCTGGCGTTAAGTTCAATAGTTGTAACAGAAAAATTTTCTTGCGATACTGAACGCACAGTTTTAATATTTTCAAGTGAAGATACAGCATCTTCTATTTTTTTTGTTACAGAGTTTTCTACTTCTGTAGCTGCTGCACCAGGATAAATTGTAGCTATTGTAATAACATTTGCAGAAATTTTCGGGGTTAGGTTAATATTAAGCATCGAAAATGTAATAGCACCCAATAATGCAATCAAGGTAAACATTACAAATACTATTAACGGTCTCTTTATGGAAAGTTCTATCATTATATTCTCTTTAGTTTATTATTGAAACGGAAGAACCGTTTGATAAATTTATTTGACCTGTTGTTACAATTTTTTGATTTTCAATTAAGCCTGATAAGACTTCGAGATAATCTCCAAAATCTCTACCAACAATAATGTCTTTAAGTAAAACTTTATCATTATTTACAATATATACTTTGGCATTTTTAATACTTCCTACCAATGCTTCTCTAGGAATTACTAAAGAAGGTTCATTTGAACTAAAACTAAAATCTACATT
The DNA here is from genome assembly GCA_041674625.1 of Melioribacteraceae bacterium. Taxonomy (GTDB): domain Bacteria; phylum Bacteroidota; class Ignavibacteria; order Ignavibacteriales; family Melioribacteraceae; genus BRH-c32. The sequence continues at coordinate 7,517 of JBAYVI010000097.1, forward strand.
AACAAAAGAACCTGCTTTAAGCTGTTTACTATTTTTATTCTCAAGAAGTATCTCAACTGGATAGTTGTGCAGCGCATCACCTTGCTGACTTACAAAGCTGATTCTGCCATTAAATTCTGTCCCCGGATATATTGATGATGTTACTTTAACAATTTGACCGGTTTTCAATTTATATACATCTCCTTCCGAGGCATTTAATGAAATTTTTAATTGGGAGATATCAACAATTGTCAAAATTGGAGTTCCGGCATTAACATAAGCCCCTTTTTCTACTTGTTTAGAGATGATATGACCATTTTGGCTTGCAATAATTTTTGTAAAACTAAACTGTTTAAGTGTTTGTTCATAATTTAATTTTGCTTTTTCAAAATCAATATTTGCATCACGCAATTTAGTCTCGGTAGTTGCCTGGCCGGAATACAAATTCTTTAATTTATTATAATCATCTTCAGCTTTCGTAAGATTTAGTTTTGCATTTTCTAGTGCCAATTGGGCTAATTTCTGATCTAACTCAACAAGAATGGTACCTTTGGATACGTAATCTCCTAAGTTGAAATTAATTGCAACTACTTGTCCACTTGCTTCAGATTTAAGTAATACTCCTTGTTTGGCTTCCGTAACACCTGTAATAGATAAATTTGTACTTAGCAATTTTTGAGTTACTAACTCCACATTTACGCTGGAATTGAGTTTTGCTTTTAATTGATTTTTTGCATCAATAGTAGATTTATTTATTACCAATTTTACGATAATGAAAATTATTAATAATGTGGCTACTGTGATTATAGTTATATACTTTTTCATTTTATTTCTCGTTAGTTGTTTTTATTTGCAATATTAATTAGATAGTTAGAAAGAGTACCTTTCGCTTTTTCTAAGTCAAATTTTGATATATATAGATCAAGAAGAGAATTAGCAAAATTTGTGTAAGCTTCTCTAAGTTTTGTTTCAGAATCAATTAAAACAGTCGCTGAAGTAATACCTTCATTAAATTCAAGAGCAGTAATATCCAATACCTTTTTTGCAAGCTCGATATTCTGTTTATTTAGAATAAGATTATCAAGCGCATTATTGTACTTTGTAGTAGAATTGGATAACTGCAAGTCCATCCCATTTTTTGCATTCTTTATCTCTTCATTAATGCTTTCAATATTTAGAGAGGCTAGCTGAATTTTTGCAATAGTTTGTCCGCCAGTAAATATTGGTAGTTGCAGTTTCACTCCAATGGAATAGTATTTAAACCAATCTTTGCCGGAATCAAAGAGATCAAATGAAGAACGCATTGCATTAATTGAGTAGCTACCGAAAGCAGTAATTGTTGGTAATAGCTTTGCGATTTGGTTTTTGTGTTCTAATTTTAATAATTCAAGATTAGTTTCAAGAATTTTATAATCATTTCTATTTTCATAGATAGAAACTTCATTATTAGCATAATCTAGATTATCAATTACTTGTTCAACTGAGCTATCTTGAGCGAATGATGTGCTATCTGCTAAAGTAAGGTTAGAGGGAATGGGCATTCCCATTTTGAATTTTAGGTTTTTATATGACAGTTCTAATGATTCTCCTACTTTTTTGAGCTGGTAGGTTATGTTATTAAGGCTTACATTCAATCTATCTACATCAACTTCTTTTACATAACCATTTACTAATTGTAATTTAGAATCATTTAGAGATTTTGTAACAAGTTTATAATTTTGATTTAATAATTGAATTTGCTTTTGAATAACTAAAGTTTGGTAATAACTCTTAGCAACCTCATATTCAACATCTTCACTAACTAAATCGGTGTTTTGTTTGAAATATAATTTAGAATATTTAGCAGCACTAAGACCCACCCAAAAGGAACCACTAAAAATCATTTGGTTGATATCACCCGTAAAAGTATAGTTATACTTTGTGCCGAATTTTACTTTAAGCATTGAGCCGGGAACGCCAAAGTAATCTCCGGGGAGTAGTGTGCTTGGAAGTTCTAAATTATTTACAAGATTTCCGGAAAGATTAATTTGCGGTAATCCACTGCCAATAATTTCATTTATTTTCTTATCTGATTTTTCTTCTTCAATTAGTGCCTTTTTTATTTCAGGATTATTGTATCGAGTATAATTAATACAATCAGTTAAAGAGAAAGAATAATTTCCAGATTGGGCGAATGTTGTTGTTTGTGAAATTGAGATAAATAACAACAGCAACACAATCAAATTTTTTGTTAATTTCAAAATACCTCCTTATTTTACTTCCGGTAAGTAATCAAAAGTCGAGCCAGCTCCTTTTAGCACAAAACAAGCTAAATACAAAGGATTGTAGAATACAATTGCTTTAATAAAAGCAATTGCCTATTTTTATTCCTTAAATAAAAGGGAAAGACTTAAAAAAGAATATGGAATTAAAAAACAAAGATATTTCACTATTGACTTCTATCCTTAATGACTTCGCTACATTTAGTGATCAAAAGAGTCTATTATATAATATTATACTAAAACTTAATGGGCTATATGGAGTAGAGCATGTTGGATTTGGAATTTTTGATGATACTAAAGAACACATTACAATGGTAATGACAAAAATAGAAAAAGATAATTATGCATTAACTACTAATGTATGGTTTAAAAATAAACCGATTAATAAATTGCCATTTAATATTAAGAATATGGAGATAAAAATTATAGAAATAGAAGCTAATTATTTTTATGATTTTGAAAAATTGACTCATGAAAGTGTAACACTAGCAGAAACTTTAAAAAAGAATAATTGTAAATCCATTAAATTTATTCCTATGCATAGCAGAGGAGAATTAATAGGATATTTTCTTATTACATCAGAAGAATATGAAATCGGTCATGAAAATCTTGATTATACATTATTAATAGCAAATTTATTAGGCTCAGCACTAAACTCAGCCAAAGCACTTGAAAATATAAGACGTAAAGAGAAAGAGAAGGAAAAGCAGATAGAGTTACTTTCTAAATTAATTTCTATAAAAGAAAAGGAGAAACTTTTTCTTCTGCTAAGTGAAAGTATTTATGAATCAATTCCTTTTGAGCACTTGACTATATACACGGATCTTAAAAATATTAACGTTGGGCAGGGATTTACATTACAAAAAGATAAGAATGATAAATTAACCTTATTATCTTATTCAGAGAGTATAACCCAATCTATTATGGCACTTAAATCATTATTAAATACAAAAATATTGAATAATTATTATGAAGTTCAAGAAAATGATTTGGCGGAGATTTGTAAGAAAATTCCATATTTTCGGCGTGTAAAGGAAAAGAATCTAATTAAATCATTTTTGATATTGAGTTACTTATATGAAGGGCATGGAGAGATATATTTAATATTAGGGAGAAAGAATCCCGGATATTCAAATGATGAAAATGAAAAGATAGAATATATTTTTTCATCTCAATATGGTTCATTTTTTTCTAACCAAGAACTTGAGCTTTCGATGGTCTTATTGCCTCAAATAGGATTACTACTTGAAAATCTTTATTCATTTGATAAGATAAATAGTCTGACTAAAAAATTAGAGCAAGAATATAACTATTTATTGGAAGAGATCAATTCTGCAAATAGTTTTGAAGAAATTATAGGAACAAGTAGATCAATCAACGAGACATTAGACAAAGTAAAACAAGTGGCTCCAATAGATGCAAATGTATTGATACTTGGCGAAACAGGAACAGGCAAAGAATTAATTGCTAAAGCAGTCCATAATTTATCGAGAAGAAAAGATCAAGCATTTATTACAATCAATTGCGCTGCACTTCCTGCTCAGTTGATAGAATCAGAACTATTTGGACACGAATTAGGAAGTTTTACTGGAGCAGTTGAAAGAAGAATTGGCAAATTTGAGATCGCTAACAAGGGGACAATCTTTTTAGATGAAATTGGCGAATTGCCAATTGAGATACAAGCAAAGCTTTTGAGAGTTTTGCAGGAAAAAGAGTTTGAACGAATTGGTGGGAAAAGTACTATTTATTCTGATGTGAGAATTGTAGCAGCAACAAATCGTAATCTTGAAAAAGAAGTTGAAAATGGGAAATTTAGAGCCGATCTTTTTTTTAGGCTGAATGTATTCCCAATTAGAGTTGCTCCACTTCGTGAAAGAAAGGAAGATATTCCATTATTAGTAAAACATTTTATTGATAAATTTTCTAAACGAATAGGAAAGGAGATTAAGTCTGTAAAAAAGAATGATATTGAATACTTAATGCAATATAATTGGCCTGGGAATATTCGTGAGCTTGAACATGTTATCGAACGTGCTATCATAATTTCTAAAGATTCTAGTCTTAACTTCGAATTGATGATGAATGAAGGGAGCGCTACAAATAAGAATGATTTAGAGCTATTCAAAACTCTTGAAGATATGGAAAAGGAATATATTATAAATGCAATAAAGTTATCGAATGGTAAAATAACAGGAGAGAAAAGCGCTGCGCAATTGCTTGGAATAAATGGCAAAACGCTTGGATCGAAAATGTTAAAGCTTGGAATAAAGAGGAAGTTTATTGTTGTAGAAGAATAGATGCCGAGATTTTTAATTAAGGTTAATTCAAAAATTCAATCCAAACTTCAATCTTTGTTTGTAATTATAGGGTATTATCTTTAATTTTGTAATTCGTATATCTTTTAAAAGGAATTAAAATGGCAAGTAATATTGGTGAAATTGTTCAGGTAATTGGACCGGTTGTCGATATCG
>JBAYVI010000098.1:0-12215 GCA_041674625.1 Melioribacteraceae bacterium
AAAAACACAACCTATTGATGCAATCGAAGAAGCATTAAATGCCGGACTTACACATTTTGGTGAGAATAAAGCTTTAGAATTGAGAGATAAAAACTCGATTATAAAGCACAACCTTCACTGGCATTTTATCGGACATCTTCAAACCAATAAAGTGAAGTATATTATCGACTCTGCAGAATTTATTCATTCTGTTGATTCTATTAAAATTGCAGGAGAAATAAACAAAAAAGCCGCAAATATTGAAAAGATTCAGAAAATTCTTTTTGAGATTAAGACTTCAGATGAAGAATCGAAATTCGGTATTCAAAATGAGAATGATTTTTTTAAGTTGATTGAACAAATTAGTGAATTGAAAAATATAAAAGCAGTTGGTCTTATGACTATGGCTCCATATACTGAAGATAAAAAAATTATTAGAGAGTGTTTTAAAAAACTTAGATTAATAAGAGATAATGCCCAAGTAAAAGGGTATGAATTACCTGAACTTTCAATGGGAATGACAAACGATTATGAGATTGCCATTGAAGAAGGTGCTACAATGATTAGAATTGGTACGGCTCTTTTCGGAGACCGTAATTACAATTAATAGAGAGTTAAAATGAAGTTTACACCTTTTGGAATTAAGAATCAGGATTTTAATAAAGCAGTAAGAGGATACGATAAAGATGAGGTACGCGCATTTTTAGAGCGGCTCTCCGATGAGTTTGAAAAAATCTCTAATGAAAACGAGAAATTGAAAACTGATTTTGATTCTATGGAAGACCAATTAAAAGAATTTAGAAGAATTGAAAAAAATCTCCAGAATGCTCTTTTATCAGCTACTGAATCAACAACTAAAGCAGTTGATTCTGCTAAAAAACAGAGTGCTCTAATGATTAAAGAGGCTGAACTTAAATCTCAACAGATTATAGAAAAAGCTAAAGAAAATGCTAATGATACATTAAATTCAGTTCTCAAACTTAAAGAAGAAAAGAGAGTTCTTATTGCAAAACTAAAAGCAATTATTAATTCTCAAGCTGAGTTATTGGACTGGAATGTTTCTAATTATATTGAATCAAAAGAACAGAAAAATATTGAAATAAATACATTTAAGAAAAATGAAATAAATGAAGAAAATGAAGTAAATGTAAATGATATATTAGGGAAATTATTATGAGCGAACTATTAAATTTTGTGAACGAAACTTTAGAAGTAGTAAGAAAAAAAACAAATGAAAAATATGAAATCGGCATTGTCCTTGGTACTGGTTTAGGTGGATTAGTAAATGAAATTGAGATAGAGCATCAATTCGATTACGAAGAATTACCTCATTTCCCTTTATCAACTGTGGAATCGCATCGTGGTAAATTAATATTCGGTAAAATCTCCGGCAAAAATGTAGTAGCTATGCAAGGACGTTTTCATTATTACGAAGGATATACAATGCAAGAAATTACTTATCCGATTAGGGTAATGAAATTTCTAGGTGTAAAAACATTAATTGTTTCAAATGCTTGCGGTGGTATGAATCCACTATATAAAAGGGGCGATTTAATGCTAATGGTTGACCATATTAATCTACTTGGGGATAATCCATTAATTGGGAAAAACGAAGATGAACTCGGACCTCGTTTCCCTGATATGAGCGAACCGTATTCCTTAGAATTAATCGAAATTGCTGAGGAAGTGGCATTAGAAAATAAATTAAAAATTCAGAAGGGTGTTTATGTGGCTGTTCCTGGTCCTAATTTAGAAACAAAAGCCGAGTACCGTTTTTTAAGAGCTACGGGTGCTGATGTTGTGGGCATGTCAACTGTTCCGGAAAATATAGCGGCTAATCATATGGGAATGAAAGTGCTGGGATTAAGTATTATTACGGACGAATGTTTTCCTGAAACTTTAAGACCGGTGGACGTAAAAGAGATAATTGAAATAGCGATGAAGGCTGAACCGAAATTAACTTTATTAATGAAAGAAGTAATAAAGAGAATAAATTGATTAAATCGAACAAATATTATTTAACTGCGGCACTCTTAACCTTTATTCTGTTTGCATCGAATTTCCTAAGCACAGATGTTTTCAAAGCCGGTTATCAAGATTTTTCTGTTTGGTTTGTTTTATCTCTGTTTGCATTTGCATGCGGATGGTTAATAAATAAAACTCTTGGTTGGGTACACGGCGGAAAAATTATGTTTGCAGTTATTGTTGCTTCCGCTTTTATTGCTTCAATTATGGTTTCTGTGCTCAATGGATATTTCGGTTTATCTGATATGATGGTTGAAAATATTGTTCTTTATACACTTAGAAATATTACATTAGGGGCTTACGGATTTTTTGGAATGGCTGTAAGCGAAGTATTCTTACTTCAAAATAACCAAACTGAAAAAAAAATCGATACCGAAGATCATAAAAAATTGCTTAATGATGCTAAACGTGATGCAAAAATTATTATTGAAGAAGCACAACTTAATGCTAATAAAATATTATTTGAAGCGCAGAAGAGCTTAACCGATATAACTGAAAGAAAGAAAAACATAGAAAGAAAATTAAAAGAATTTATAGCAGTAGAAAAAGATTTATTAAAATCTTATGAAGATGAAAAGAACGATAATTAATATAAACCAATAACTAAAAGTAAGAGCTAATGTTTAAACAATTTTCTGACAAGGTAAACTATCCTGAGATTGAAGAAAGGATATTGGAATTCTGGGAAAAGAATCAAATATTTGAAAAAAGTGTAACGAGCAGATCTGAAAGTAAACCGTTTACTTTTTATGAAGGTCCTCCGACAGCTAACGGTAAACCGGGACTTCATCATGTAATGGCTCGCACATTGAAAGATTTAATCTGCCGATATAAAACAACTCAAGGGTTCAGAGTAAATAGAAAAGCAGGTTGGGATACTCATGGTCTGCCTGTGGAAATTGAAGTAGAAAAAGCTCTTGGAATTAAAAGCAAAAGCGAAATACCTCTTTTCGGTGTAGAAAAATATAATGAAGCTTGTAGAAATTCTGTTTTTACATATAAAGATATATGGGAAAGAATGACTACCCGTATGGGCTATTGGGTAACTTTAGATGATGCCTATATTACTTGCGATAATAATTATATCGAATCAGTTTGGTGGGCATTAAAAACTCTTTTTGAAAAAGGCTTGATTTATAAGGATTATAAAATTGTCCCGCAGTGCCCCCGTTCAGAGACTGTTCTTTCATCTCACGAATTGGCTTTGGGTTATAAAGATACAAAAGACCCCTCAGTATATGTGATGTTGAAATTAAAGGATTCTCAATTATCTAAAGATAATAATACTTACTTTTTAGTTTGGACTACAACACCATGGACATTGATTTCTAACGTTGCCATTGCTGTTGGTCCTGATATCGATTATGTAAAAGTAAAAACGGAAGATAAATATTTAATACTTGCTAAAGAAAGATTGGTTGTACTTAAAGGTGAGTATGAAATAATAAGCGAATTTAAAGGGCATGAATTAGTAGGTTTAGAATACGAACAACTTTTCAATTATCTAACAGTTGATAAAAAAGCTTTCTATGCAGTTGAGGCAGATTTCGTTAGTACAGGGGATGGTTCCGGAATTGTTCATATGGCACCTGCATTTGGTGCTGATGATTATGAAGTTTCTAAAAAATATGATTTACCATTCTTACAGCCTGTTACTCGCGGCGGTCTTTTTACAGAAGAAGTAACTGATTTCAAAGGGCAGTTTGTTAAGGATGCCGATCAAGGTATAATAATAAAATTAAAAGAGCAGGGAAGTCTATATAAAAAAGAAACCATCGTTCACTCTTATCCATTTAGCTGGAGATTCGATAACGTTCCGGTTATTTATTACGCACGTGAATCGTGGTTCATTAGAACTACATCAATTGCAGATAAGATGGTTCAATTGAACAAGACAATCAACTGGTATCCGCCTGAAGTAGGCAGTGGAAGATTCGGTAATTGGTTAGAAGAGAATAAAGATTGGGCTTTATCGCGAGATCGCTTTTGGGCTACTCCACTTCCAATTTGGGTAAGTACAGATGGCGATACATTTGCTGTTGGTTCAATCGAAGAATTTAAAGAAGGATTCCTCGAAAAAGATGGTAAAAGAGTTCCTGTAAGTGAATTGGAAAACATCGATCTTCATAAACCATATGTTGATGAAGTGAAGTTTGAACGTAATGGGAAAATTTATACACGTACACCCGAATTAATAGATGTTTGGTTCGATTCCGGTTCAATGCCTTTTGCTCAATACCATTACCCGTTCGAGAATAAAGAATTATTTGAAAAAAATTATCCGGCTGATTTTATCTGTGAAGGCATCGATCAAACAAGAGGTTGGTTTTATACACTTCATGCAATTGGGACAATGCTTTTTGATAATGTTTCTTATAAGAATTTGATAGTAAACGAATTAATTCTCGATAAAGATGGTCAGAAGATGTCCAAATCGAAGGGGAATACAGTCGATCCATTTTCTCTATTCGATAAGTATGGTGCTGACGCTACGAGATGGTATTTGGTTACGACTTCTCCTCCATGGAAATCAACACTTTTCGATGAAGAAGGAATTTTAGAAGTTCAGAGAAAATTCTTTGGTACTTTATTAAATACGTATAATTTCTTTGCGCTTTATGCAAATATCGATAAATTTGATTTTAGCGAAGAATTAATCCCTTACGAGGAAAGACCCGAAATTGATAGATGGATCATATCTAAACTAAATACTCTTGTAAAAGATTATGAAGTAATGATGGATAATTATGATGTTACAAGAGCAGCACGATCAATATCATCGTTTACAATCGATCAACTTTCCAATTGGTATGTAAGAAGAAGCAGAAGAAGATTCTGGAAATCGGAAATAAATAAAAATAAAATTTCTGCTTATCAGACTTTATATGAATGTTTGGTAACTGTATGTAAAATTACAGCTCCATTTTCTCCATTTATAGCTGAAGAGATATTTTATAATCTAAATTCTGTTACAAAGAAAGAAAAAGCAGAATCGATTCATTTAGTTGAATTTTCTAAAAATCATTATTTTGATATTGAGCTTGAAGAAAAGATGGATATTGCACAGAAGGCAGTTTACCTATCTCGCTCAATGCGCGCAAAACATAATTTAAAAGTCCGTCAGCCGCTTAAAAAGATGATGGTTGTTGTAGAACATTCTAAGCGCGAATCAGTCAATGCAATGCGTGAAGTGATTTTAGAAGAAGTAAACATTAAAGAATTGATTGTTGTAGAAGATGATACGCAGATAGTTAATAAAACAGCTAAACCAAATTTCAAGGCGATCGGCCCTAAATATGGTAAATTAGTTAAGCCGCTTACTAATGCAATTAAAGAGTTAACTAAAGATCAAATCTCTGTCTTGGAACATAATGGAACTCTAACATTAAATATTGAGAATACAGATGTAGAGATTACAAAAGCAGAAGTAGAAATTGTTAGTCATGAGATTGAAGGATGGTTAGTGGAATCAGAAGAGGGTGTAACGGTAGCAATCGATACTGAATTATCTGAAGATCTTATTGCAGAAGGATACGCACGTGAATTTGTAAATCGAGTTCAAAATATGAGAAAAGATGCAGGATTTGACGTAATAGATAGGATTAGAGTTTTTATTGATGCAGATTTGAAATTAATTGATTATGTTAACCAATTCAAAGATTATATTACTAATGAAATCCTTGCTGATGGAATATTTTACAATGGCATTGAAGGTGCTGAAGGTCATGAGCAGGAATTTGAAATTGGCGAGCATAAATTAAGAATATTAGTAGCAAAAACGAATTAAAAGTTTAACTGGAGGCAAATGATGGCAAAAACAGAAGCTAAAAAAACGGTGAAAAAGAGTGGTGCAAAACCTGCATCGAAAACCGCTGCGAAACCAGCTAAGGCAAAATTGGAAAAGAAGAAACCTGTTGCCAAAGTAATATCTAAGGCAACTAAGTCTTCTGAAAAAACTGCGCCAAAGAAAAAAACTGCTTCTTCTAAACCGGTAAAAACAAAAACTATTGCAAAACCGGCTACTAAGAAAAAATCAGCAGGCAAGATATTGGAACATGTAGAAGTAATTTCTCCTTCCAAAAAAGTCAAAAAAATTCAAGGGTATTCTAAAAAGGATCTTGAGGAATTTAAAAAAGTAATTTTTGATAAGAGAAATGAAATTATCGAACAGCTTCAAATTCTTAAAGACCAGATGATGGACCCTACTACGGGGCAATACGTTAATGAAAATTCTCCTTATTCGCTTCATATGGCTGAACAAGGAACGGATGCAATGGAAAGAGAAAAACTCTATCTATGGGCACAAAGAGAAAATAAGTTCCTTGGTTATTTAGATGATGCTCTTCAGAGAATTGATAACGGGACGTATGGAATTTGTATAGAATGTATTGATGAGCCTCAGCATCTTTGTGCTACTTGTCCATTAATACCAAAAGAAAGATTGATGGCAGTCCCTCATACTCAGCATTGTCTTCAAGTTAAACAAAAAATGAAACAATAATTATTTGGAATACTATTGAGAGTTTTAATTATTTCAGCAGTTTTAGTAGTTGTAGATCAATTAACTAAATTTTTAGTTAAGGGCGGTAAAATACCTTTATTAAATATATCACATGAAGGGATGTTTTATGGTGATAGTATCCCGGTAATTGGAGATTTTTTCAAAATTACATTTGTTGAAAATCCCGGTATGGCATTTGGTATCGATGTAAGTAATAGTTCTAAATTACTCCTTTCCTTATTTTCCTTATTAGCAAGCATAGGAATCTTGGTTTACCTTTATAAGGTAAGAAAGGAAAATCTTGCTCTTAAAATCTCATTAGCATTTATTCTTGGTGGAGCAGTTGGTAACTTAATTGATAGAATGTTCTACGGTGTTTTTTATGACTATGCCCCACTATTTTATGGTAAAGTTGTAGATTTTTTCAATGTCGATTTTTGGGATTTTACTATTTTAGGACATACTTATGATCGCTGGCCCATTTTTAATGTGGCAGATGCAAGCGTTACAATAGGCGTAATAATATTATTGATATTTCACAAAACAATTCCATCAAAAAGTACAGAACCGGTAGTTGCGGACACTGCTAATGATGTTTTACCAATTGATAATTTAGAAAGTATAAACGAGGCAGAGGGAGATTCCACACCAACCGAAGATGGCAAAATTAGTAACTGAAAAGAAAATACATATTGAAATTCCGGCAGGCAAAAAAAAGGAAAGGATCGATCTTTTCCTTACAAATTCTATTGAAAATGCATCCCGAACAAGAATCCAAAAATTAATAAAAGCAGAATGCGTCCGTGTAAACGGAGATATTATTAAAGCCAATTATATTGTTAATGCAGGGGATATAATTGATGTTGTTATACCAACTTCACCTCGACCAGAATTTACAGAAGCTGAAGATATACCTTTAGATATTATTTTTGAAGATGAATATTTGCTTCTTGTTAATAAAGCCGCAGGAATGGTTGCACATCCATCTTTGGGTAATTTTACGGGCACATTAGTAAATGCACTTCTTCATCATACGAATAAACTAAGCAAATTAAACGAAGAACCAACAAGACCAGGAATCGTTCACCGTATAGATAAAGAAACAAGCGGTATCTTACTTGTAGCCAAAGATGAATGGACTCATGCTCAATTAGCAAAACAATTTTTTCATCATACAATTGAAAGAGAATATTGGGCTGTGTGCTGGGGCATTTTCAAAGAAAAACAAGGGGAAATTATTGCTAATATTACAAGAAGCAATAAAGACAGAAAAGTATTTACAGTTAGTGAAACCGAGGGGAAACACGCCCATACATTCTATGAAGTATTGGAAGAATTTGAATTTGCATCCTTAGTCAAACTAAAATTAAAAACGGGCAGAACTCACCAAATTAGAGTGCATCTCGCTCACATAAATAGACCGATCTTTGGAGACCCGGTTTATGGCGGAAGGAGAATTGCTTATGGACTTGAACTGCCAAAGATGAAAACTCGAGTAGATAATTTATTAGATATAATGACAAGGCAAGCACTTCACGCAAAGACATTGGGATTTATCCATCCCAAAACAAAAGAAAAATTATTCTTTGAATCAGAACTTCCCGAAGATTTTAAACTACTATTAGAAAAGCTCAAGAGATAATTCTCACATAATATTTAAAATAAAAAACCCGGCTTTAAGACCGGGTTTTTTATTTACAACTTTATACTTAAGATGAATTATTTTATTAATAACATCTTGCTAACTTTAGTAAATTCGCCTGCTTCGATTCTATAAAGATAGATACCTGAAGCTAAGTTTGTAGCATTGAACTGAAGTGTATGTGTTCCAGCATTCAATTCGTTATTTACTAATTGTCTTACTTCTCTACCGATAGCGTCATAAACAATTACTTTTACGTTAGATGCTTTTGGAATCGAGAATTTAATATTCGTAGTTGGATTAAATGGATTCGGATAGTTCTGATATACAGTAAATTCGGTTGGAATTTGGCTATCTTCAGCTACATCAGTAATACCGTTTAATGCATCCCATGTTGTATTCAATAAATCGATAGTGAATTTAGGATTATGAATTCCCCAGCTATTATCATAATAAATAGTTCTGATGTTATAAGCAGCTTCTAACTGAACTCTAGTCCAAGCATTAGAAGTTTCTGCATGTGGATCAGCGTCTGGTAATAAAGTACTAACTTTTTCAATTAAGCCGTGCACTTCTTCCTGTAAACCTTCAGTAACGCCATCACCATCATGATCGCCTGTACCTTTCCAGAAGAATTTAACGTCATGGAAATCAAGACCTAAAGAAGCACCATGGCAAGTAGCACAAGCGTCCATGTTAGATGCACCGGTATCAATATTTCTCATACTGAAAGTATGAGCTCCTTGATGAACTGCAACTTTAGAAGCACCTAATGGATCTGGGTGCATATGGCATGTAACGCAAGCATCTTTAACAACAGTATCATGATTGGTTTGAGCAATTGTTTTGCCCCATGTAATAACGTTTGTTCCTAAGATAACATCAGCTTGTGTAGCATAATGTGGTCCATAATGAGAACCTGATTTTGTTGTATATGTAGCAGCATCTCTGCGGCTCTGATGGCAATTCATACAAAGTCTTCCACTTCCACCATGATCCACAACTTGATTATTAGATAGTTTAACAGTTACTTTTCTTAATTGATGTTGAATCTCGTTGCTATGAGGTTCGTGGCAACCAGCGCAAGAAATAGGATTATAAGAAGGATCAGTACTTGTTGTTGGAACACCATCTACGAATTGTTTGAAACCTGAACCGGTATGGCATCTAACGCAACTTTCGCGTCCAGCACCAGTTGGTGAAGTAGTTGGGTTAGCATGTGCTGAATAGTCCCATTGTTCTGCAAATACGTGATGCGCTCCATTATCATGGCAGTATGCGCAATTTTGTGAATCCATTGTAACAGAAATTTTTGAATTTTCTTTTGAGCTAAGTGGTGAAGCAGCATGAACACTTCCAGGTCCGTGGCAAGCTTCGCACTGAACATTTGCTAATTTCATAGCATCAGGATATTGAGAGACTAATTGATCATTAACACCTGCACCTAAAACGGTCGGGTAAACGAATGTGAAATCATCAAAACCATCATTAGCAGCTTTTTTATCATAACCGGTTGCATGGCATGCTAAACAGGATTCTCTAAAATAAGAGGTATATTCGCCATTGAAAGCTTCTGTTAACTGATTAGCGTGACCTGTTTTTTCCCAAGCTTCAACAATTTCTCCACCGAAGCCGGCAAATTTATGGCAATCTTTACATTTCTCAACGCCAATATATTTAGCGGCACTGATAACTATATCAGATTGAAAACTGCCATCTTTAACTCTAAGAATATATTTACCCACTACATCAGGGGTAAAAGGAATAACAGTAGATGAAGAATCTAAGCCACCTTCAACTGTTCCGCCATAAACTGCTGCAGAACCGGCAGGTTTTTCTACTATTGAAAAAACCGGTGCGTTCAATCTTGCACCGCTGAGTGTTGCTTTTAAATAGATTTTACTATTAACGCCGACAGTCTTTAAACCGTTATATTGAACGGTAAAGATATCAGTTGCGTTTAAATTTGCTTCTCTTGGTGAGACACCATAAGTTGTTAGGTTCATTGTCTGTGAATAAACAACTGTTGTTAGAAGCAAAGAGATCAAGGTAAATGCAGTGAACCTTCTAATCATACAGCTCCTCCTGGGGTTTGTATTGTTAATTCGATATTGTAATCTTCTTTTTTAAGATAATAGGACATTTGACTAATATTTTCTTATTTACATTTATAATCTATAAAAAAATATAAAGATGTCAAAGTCTAAATAACAAAAAAAATAAAAAAACTTTTTTATCTTATTCTATATTATCGTATGATATTTCATTTATTTTAGCAGTTGATTACAAATTGGTCTATTTGTATATTTTTAAGTCCAATTTCAGGTTAAAATGCAAATTTATAACACACTTACAAAGAAAAAAGAAGAATTAACACCCATAAACCCGCCAAATGTTACAATGTATGTCTGCGGACCGACAGTTTATGATCTTTTCCACATTGGAAATGCAAGAACATTTATAATGTCTGATATGATTCGACGCTATCTAATATACAAAGGATTTAATGTTCGTTTCGCTATGAATATAACTGATGTTGATGATAAGATAATTAGAAAAGCAAATGAAGAAAAAGTAAGTACCATAGAGTTTGCAAAAAAATATTCAGGTGAATTTCTTCACGATATCGAGAACTTAAAAATAAAAAAAGCTGATATCTATCCTCATGCTACAGAACATATAAACGAAATGATCGAGTTAATTAAAGATTTAGAAATGAAGGGGATAGCATATAACGTTGAAGGAAATGTTTTTTATGATGTAAAAAAATTTCCTTCTTATGGGAAGCTGAGTGGAAAAAACATTGATGATCTCGAGTCCGGTGCTCGTGTTGAAATAAATGAATCTAAAAAAAATCCACTCGATTTTTCATTATGGAAAAAAGCTAAAGAAAGCGAACCATCTTGGGATAGTCCATGGGGTAGTGGTCGCCCGGGCTGGCATATTGAATGTTCAGCAATGGCAATGAAACATCTTGGTAAATCGATTGATATTCATGCCGGGGGAAGCGATTTAATTTTTCCACATCATGAAAATGAAATTGCTCAAAGTGAGGCATCGACAAATCAACAGTTCGCTAAATATTGGATTCATTTTGGTTTCTTAAATATTGATAACGAAAAAATGTCTAAATCACTCGGTAATTTTTTTACTGCACGAGACGTGCTAAAAAAATATTCAGCCGAGACTATTAGATTCTTTTTTGCTCAGACAATTTATTCAGGTCCTCTAAATTTTTCAGATGAATTATTATCCGCTGCAGAAAAAGGTTTAGAGAAGCTAAACAACCTTGTTCTAAATTCATTAAGCTTCCTAAAGAACTCTTTACCTGATGAAAATGAAAATGAGTTTGATTTTAGTAAATATTATTCTGAATTTGAAAAAGCTGTTGATGATGATTTTAATACTCCAAAAGGATTAGCTATAATTTTTGAGTTTATTAAAGATTCTAATAAGTATATTGCAGATCGTAATCCGGGAAAAGATTTTTATAATGGTATTATAGAATTTCTAAAAAAGACTGCTCAAGATGTTTTAGGAATTTTGCATATTGAAAATCTTAGTCAGGGAAAAGAATCTGATATTGAAGATGCGTTAATAAATTTATTTCTTGAACTAAGAATTAGATTAAAACAAGAAAAGCAATATCAATTGGCAGATGAAATTCGGGATAAATTAAGTAAACTCGGAATTCAAATACAGGATAGCAAAACAGGTTCTACATACAAAAAAAGTTAGTACTAATAATTTCTAATTAAACGGAAAGAATATGAAAAAGCAAATAATAGCATTCCTCCTAATTGCTGTTACTTTAATAAATGGGCAAGGTTCGGGTGGTACAAATGCTAAATTTGAATATCGCTATTTAATTGACCTTCCAACTGCCGGAATATTAGAAAAAGGTTATGCCGGAATATCAACTGATTTTATGCCCTTTGGAACTGTTGTAACGAAATTAGAAGTTGGCGTATTTGGTAATGTTAGGGTTGTTATATCGTATGGCGGCGGTAATATTATTGGAAGTGGATAAGTTGATATTTTTGAATTACCTGGTGTAAATGTAAGAGG
>JBAYVI010000099.1:0-12139 GCA_041674625.1 Melioribacteraceae bacterium
ATTGAAGCTCCTCTTCTTTGAAAGCATTAGGGTCGTGATAATCTTGGACAACAATTGCTCCAAAAGTTTTACCATATAGTTTTAAAGGCACACCAAGCCAGATTTCTGTGGGAGTACCAATTAATTCCACTTCGCCAGATTCTCTAAGCTTCATATCAATTTCAATATCAATAAGTTTGGCTTCACCACTTCTTAATACATATTCTGTTAATCCTTTCCCCGGTTTTTTGGGATCATATGCATCGTCATATTCATCTACCATATACGGGAAAGATATTTCATCGTTTTTCTCATCATATATAGCTATATAGAAATTCTTACCGCTCATTAGTTTACTTATTTCTTCATGTATTTTTTTATATAAAGCATTAATATCTTGCGAACTAAGAGCTGATTCAGAAATATCATAAAGAACTTCTCTAATTAATTCGGACTTTTTTCTATGTGTAATATTATGCCCAATTCCAATAAGTCCAATTATATTCCCCTCTGGGTTTTTCAAAGGTGCTTTTGAAGTAAGAAGCCAATTTTTTACACCATTACTATCAAAGAAATATTCTTCTCTACTTAGAACCGGTTTACCGGTTTTAATTATTTCTTGATCATCTTTAAAAAAGGCATCTGCTACCTCCTTTGGGAAATAATCGTAGTCAGTTTTACCTAATGCCTCTGCCTCTGAATTACACTTCATGTTTTCTAGGTCGGTTTTATTTGCAAGTGTCTTCCGACATTCTAAGTCTTTTGCATAAATTGCGTCCGGGATGTTATCTATTACAGTTCTTAATAAAATTCTTTCGTGTAAAATTGCTTCCTCTTTTTTCAAAGATTCTTCCAGTAATTTGTTTTTCTGCTTAGAGTCTAATGCAAGTAGGTTTCTGAATTTATTAAATTTAAATACAAGAATTAATAGTACCCCTATTGAGAGTACAGAATATAAAAATATTTTTAAACCATGCGGTTGGGAATTTTTAAATTGAAGGAATGAAGTCTGAAATAAATATTCAATAACGGCTATTATAATAGCAAATGAAATCACAACTATTAAAATCGATATTGAAGCTTTCTTGTTTTCTTCAACAAGATTAATGTTTTTTACTGTCGCAGTATTCTTCATGTAATAATATAGGATTTGTGTGTCTTCAAAATAACGAATTAAAACGAAAAATACATTTATTCATAATAAAATACTCTATTTCTCTTTCGTTAATTGAGATAAACTTTATTATTTTTAAACCATTAATGGAATGGAGACGTTTTCTTGAATAAAACAGATTTTTTTAAAAGTTCATTGATCGAGAGTTCTGATGTAAAACTAAAAATTCTTGATAGTTGCGAAGAGGCAACATTAGAAGCTATTGATTTAATTGTAAATATGTTTAAGAGCGGAGGGAAATTATTACTTTGTGGTAATGGCGGAAGTGCGGCAGACTGCCAACATATTGCTACTGAGTTTATGATACGCTTAAATCATGAAATAAATCGTCCCGCTTTACCAGCAATTGCAATTACAACCGATTCATCAAATCTTACTGCCGGCGGAAATGATATTGGTTATGAAAATATCTTTGCAAGAAACGTGGAAGGTCTTGGTAATAAAGGAGATGTCCTGCTTTCGATCTCTACAAGCGGAAATTCAAAAAACGTAATTAAGGCAATCGAGAAAGCAAAGGAAAAAGGGATGAAAAATATTGCCTTGCTTGGCGGAAGCGGAGGTCAGATAAAAACTTTAGTTGATTGCGCTATCGTAATACCTTCGGGTAATACTCAACGTATTCAAGAAGGACATATTACGGTGGAACATATTATCTGTGAATTAGTGGAATTAGAACTATATAAATAAAAGAGGAAATATTATGACAGCAAATTTAGAAATGATCGAAAAAAAATATTCTGAATTTAGAGATAAAGTAGTTGCGGCAAAGAAAGTACTCGGACGACCGATGACTTATACAGAAAAGATTTTATACTCACATTTATGGGATCCGGTAACTAAAGCATATTCAGGCGGGAAAGATTTTACAGAGTTTGCTCCTGATAGAGTAGCAATGCAAGATGCAACCGCTCAAATGGCACTATTACAGTTTATGCACTCAGGAAGAAAAACTACCGCAGTGCCATCAACATCACATTGCGATCACTTAATTCAAGCACAAGTTGGCGCTAAAGAAGATTTGGATAGAGCTTATGATGAAAGCAAAGAAGTTTTTACATTTATTGAAAGCATATCAAAAAAATATGGTGTAGGATTTTGGAAACCAGGGGCAGGAATTATTCATCAAGTAGTTTTAGAAAATTATGCTTTTCCAGGTGGTATGATGATTGGTACAGATTCCCATACTCCAAATGCAGGTGGACTTGGTATGATTGCCATTGGAGTCGGTGGAGCTGATGCAGTGGACGTTATGGCAGGTATGCCATGGGAATTAAAATTTCCTAAACTTATCGGAATTAAACTAACCGGTAAACTTTCGGGCTGGACTTCTGCGAAAGATGTAATTTTGAAAGTAGCCGGTATTCTTACAGTTAAAGGTGGCACAGGTGCTATTGTAGAATATTTCGGTGAAGGCGCAGATTCGATTTCATGTACAGGTAAAGGGACGATTTGTAATATGGGTGCGGAGATTGGAGCTACTACATCAGTATTTCCATTTGATGAGAAAATGTCTGCATACTTAAGAAAAACAGATAGAGCAGACCTCGCCGAAATGGCAGAAAAATTAGCAAATGAATTAAAAGCTGATGAAGAAGTGTATTCTTCACCTGAAAAATATTTCGATCAGTTAATTGAGATTAATTTAAGTGAATTGGAGCCGCATATAAATGGTCCTTTCACTCCTGATCTTGCTTGGCCTGTTTCTAAAATGAAAGAAGCAGTTGTGGAAAATGGTTTTCCTGAGAATATTAGCGTTGCGCTAATTGGAAGTTGTACTAATTCGAGCTATGAAGATATTGATAGAGCCGCAAGTATTGCGCGACAAGCACTAAATAAGGGCTTAAAAGCAAAAACAAAATTCACAATTACTCCCGGTTCAGAACAAGTAAGAGCTACTATCGAACGAGACGGGCAGCTTGCTACCCTTACAGAGTTTGGTGGTTTAGTTTTGGCAAATGCATGCGGACCTTGTATCGGAATGTGGAAGAGAATGGATTCTAAGATAGGCGAAAAAAACACTATCGTTACTTCATTTAACAGAAACTTTGCTAAAAGAAATGATGGTAATCCTGAGACTTACGCTTTTGTAGCAAGCCCTGAATTAGTAACGGCAATGGCAATCTCAGGTAAATTGTCATTCAATCCCGAAACCGATTTAATTGAGAATGAATCAGGAGAAAAGATAAAACTTACTCCACCATTCGGTGATGAATTACCTGAAAAAGGATTTGATAAGGGTGAAGTCGGATTTATTCCTCCATCACCTGATGGATTTAATACGGATGTAATAATTAGCCCTGATAGTAAACGACTACAATTTCTTGAGCGATTTAATCCATGGGATGGAAATGACTTTACTGATATGCCGCTTCTGCTTAAAGCAAAAGGTAAATGTACTACTGATCATATTTCGCCTGCAGGACCTTGGCTAAAGTTCCGTGGACATCTTGATAATATTTCAAACAATATGTTCATCGGTGCTATCAATGCATTCACAGAAAAAGCCGGTGAGGTAAAAAATCAATTTACGGGTGAATATAAAGAAGTTCATGAAGTGGCAAGAGATTACAAACGGCATGAACATGGCTGGGTAGTAATTGGTGATGAAAATTACGGCGAAGGATCGAGCCGTGAACACGCCGCAATGGAGCCACGCTTCTTAGGCGGTAAAGCAATTATTACAAAAAGCTTTGCGCGTATTCATGAAACTAATCTCAAGAAACAAGGTTTACTACCTTTGACTTTTGCTGATCCAAAAGATTATGAAAAAATTCAGGAAGATGATAAGATAAGCTTAGTTGATTTAAAAAACTTAGCACCAGAAAGACAAGTTGAGATGATAGTTAAACATGTTAATGGTACAACCGAGAAGTTTTTACTTAATCATTCATTTAATGCAGGTCAGATTGAGTGGTTCAAAGCAGGGGGGGCTCTTAACCTAATAGCTAAGATGCAAGGCAATTAAAAGTTATAAAACTAAATTGAGCCGTTCTAGAACAAGGAAACGGATTTAATAAGTTCCAACTTTGAAATAAATTGTCAAGTCAAGTTAAATGTGTTAACAATATAAAAAAAGCAGTCTTTAAAAGGACTGCTTTTTTGTTTTATAAATGCTTTATTAGTTATTCTTGTAGAAGCAATGATAAGTCTTCTAATCCAAGGAGGAAGCGGTTATTGACCGTGTAGAATTGTGATTAGAGATTTATTTAAAATCTTCGGTAAGCTACCTTATCTCCTTCATGAATATTATACTTATCAGAAAATCCACTAATCACTTCTACTACATACATAGCAGGTTTAAGAGAGGGATAAGATTCTTCTGAATATGGAGTCGTATTTTTATGAATTTTAATTATTTCAAAATCGGAAGTAACAAACATTATATCCAAAGGAATAATAGTATTCTTCATCCAAAACGATTGATAAGTCTGGATAGGAAATATGAAAAGCATTCCTTGATTTTCTTCCATTTTATCTCTGAACATTAATCCGGTCGATCTTTCTGTATCATCATCTGCAATCTGGATATCTATCAGTTTAAGAATTTTATTTTCTTTAGTGTAGAACGAAAGCTCGCCCTGTTTTTCAAAATTATAAGCAACCATTTTTTCTTTTGTTTCCGTTTTGTTTTCACTTGCTACATTATTAGTATTGATTACATTGGAAAGGACTAAATATAGGATAGTAAGGACTATCAGAATAATTACACCAATCATAGTAACTAATTTATTTTTTGCCGGACGTTCTATTTTTTTATTATTGCTCATATTCCAAAATTCTATTTTATTTTATTAATTTATTAACAACAATAAAAATAATTCTTTTCTATGGCATTTTCATGAATAAAATAGTTTCAAGAAAAAAAATAAAACTTTCTTCATCTCAACAGAAATTTGTAATAAGCGGTTGGGGTGAGGATATTATTAATACAGAAACCGAGGCTATTACATATTTATCGGACGGGTTAAAAGTAAGTGGATATCTTGCTTATCCGAAAGAGATAAATAAAAAATTACCTTGTATTATCTGGTGCCGCGGAGGAATTGGAGAGGCCGGTGTTATAGACAATTTTAATGCAAGCGGAATCTTCGGATTAATTGCAAGCTGGGGTTATGTGGTTCTTGCTTCACAATATAGAGGGAATGCGGGTAGCGAAGGTAAAGATACTTTTGGCGGTGATGACTTAAATGATGTCCTTAATTTAACGGACTTGTCTAATGAAATTGATTTCGTTGATAATAATAGGTGGGGTATAGAAGGATGGAGCAGGGGCGGTATGATGACCTATCTAGCTCTTACAAAAACAGATATTTTCAAGGCTGCTGTTATAACCGGAGGTATTGCTAACCTTCGATGTAATTCCGAAGAGAGCAAATTTATGAGATATCTTTATGAAGTCGCAATCGGCTCGCATTTAACAGAAGATTATAGAAATAAATGCAAAGAAAGATCGATAATTAATTTCCCTGAAAAAATCTCAAAGAGAACAAACTTACTTTTACTTCATGGAACTGCCGATGATAAAGTTCTGCCTCACGATTCAATCGATATGTCATATAAACTAATTGAAAACAATATAAATTTTAAGTTGATTTTATATGAGAAAGGTGACCACTATCTAAAGGCTCACAGGAGAGAAGCTGATATCGAAAGAAAAAAATGGTATCAGAAATATCTCTTTGAGTAAACACGAACACACATTATTAAAATGTAAGAGAATATTTTTTATTGCTTAATTCTAATTTGAGATTTAGTTTCCCGCTCGAAATAAAATCAGAATCGAGTGATAAGAAATTTTTTCCTTTAATAATTTTTTTTCTCAGTTGTGAAGTCCCATTATTCAGAATTATGGTATCCTCAACTTTAGAATAAAATAATAATATCCCATCCCCTTCACTTTCTTTTTTCAGAATTGGGCTCTCATAAACGTCATTAATGTTAGCTAATAAACTAAGTTCATTAAATTTAATTGTCTCTACATTGGAGGTCTCTATGCTTTCATTCCAAAGTCGACTTAAGGATTTTAAAGTAAAATAGTAATTAACTTTCCTTGGTTTTGAAAAACCTAATTTTATCGATTGATTTTCTGGAGATATTATCTCAAATATATCTTCTGGCGATAACTTGGAATTGTATGTCGGAAGACTATAAAGCGCATAATATTTAATGCTATCTCCTTTCCCGAAATTTTTCTCAATTTCCCAATCTAAAGAAACAATATTTTTTTTCGTATCGATGAACTTAGCTTTTAATTCGTAAGGCGAATTAGGAGAATATCCATTTAACAATGACATAGTAGCCGGGAGAGTTTTATAAGGGAATGATTTGAAATTATAGTTTTTAATATGCTCATATCGGAAGAAACAAAAACCATCAGCATTAACACTCCGCGAATAATTAATTAAATCTTCTAATGTAGAATAGACTTTATTCTTATAGGCAGCTATTCCAATTACAATGCTTCTCCCTTCCGAATTGGAAGTCCAATCTTTAGCCAGTATATCAAATCGTGGTGTTTCGTTTAGTCCCCAATAAATTTGTGGAACGAGATAATCTACTAAACCCCTTTTAAGCCACTCACGAGAATCTTGATATACTTCCGAGTAACCTTGGAGTCCCGATGCATTTTTTTGATTCTTATATATTCCAATCGGGGCTACACCTATTTTTATATAAGCTTTTACGCTTTTTGTTTTTTCATTTATTAATCGCAAAAGTTCATTTATATTTTCTCTGCGCCAATCATCTTTATCATTACTCTTCCCATATAATCTATAAGAATTATCATCTGCAAAGCTTTTACCTGGAAGGCGTAAATAATCTAAATGAATTCCATCAATATCATATTTCTCATTTACTTCAGCTATTAAATCAGAAAGATAAGTTCTTACTTCCGGAATACCGGGGTCTAACCAATAAATTGGCTTACCCTCACTAACAGTCTTTATAATCCATTCCGGCTTTCTATTAGAAATATGATCGATACTACTAAGAATATCCGGCTCGCCGCCTGAATAGACATTATTTACATTTATCCAAGCATGAATTTCTAAACCTCTTTTGTGAGCTTCTTCTACTGCAAATTTCAGCGGGTCATAAGGAAGTTTATCTCCCACTTTGCCGGTTAAATATGGAGATGTAGGATCAAAAGAGGATTCGCATAACATCGTTCCATTGCTTCTTATCTGAAAATATACTGTATTAAGATTTTTTTCTTTTATATCTTCGAGAATATCTATTAAGGATTGTTTTTGTTTCTGAATATCATTAGTAGCCGGTGGCCAGTCTAGCCTATAATTTGTTGTAAGCCAAACTGCACGGGTCTCTCTTTCTACCTGTGCATTAATTATGCTAAAACAAATCAAAAAAAGAAATGTTGGAGAAAATATATTTTTCAAAATAGTATTCAATGTTAAAATAGAGAAATGGCTTTAGAAAGTGAATTTTTTACATCTTTAACTGATGCTTCGACATCAATTATAGTTAAACCGAAATCCATCGGAAGTACAAATTTTATTTTTGAATTTCTATTTTTTTTATCCTTGGACATGTAGTTCATTACTTTATTATAATCAACTTTTATGGGTTTAATATAAGGGCGAAAACGTGTAATCAAAGTAAGAAAAGTATTTAATTTTTTTTCGGGAATATATCCAAGAGTATGAGAAAGATAAAATGCTGCTGCCATTCCAATTACAACTGCCTGACCATGTTTTAATTTATAATTAAGAGAGGACTCCACCGCATGACCGAAAGTATGTCCAAGATTAAGTATTTTTCTTACTCCCCCTTCTTTCTCATCATTTTCTACCACGGAAGCCTTTATACTAATACACTGTTCAAGTACAGAAACTATTTTGTCTTCTTCAAGTTCTACAAGAGAATGAAAATTCTCAACTAAATAATCATTAAACTCATTTTCAGTCAAGTAAGAGTATTTAGATATTTCACCGAGTCCACAGATTACTTCGTCGGATGGAAGCGTAGTAAAAAACTCTGTATCGATTACTACTGATTTTGGGTTATAAAATGAACCAATATGATTCTTTAGTCCATTAAAATTAATTCCTGTTTTTCCGCCAATTGCGCTATCAGAAGCTGCTAATAACGTAGTGGGGATATTCACATACGAAATTCCACGATTATATATTGATGCCGCAAATCCGGCAGTATCACCTGTAATTCCACCACCAATCGCTATTACAAATGAATCGCGTCCAAAGGAATTTTTTAATAATTCTGAAAGTATTTTATTTATTTCGTTGAAAGATTTATTTTTTTCAGTTGCCTCAAAAAGATATTTGACTTTTTTCCCATTGAATTTTTTAATAAATCGGTCAACCTTTTTTTTATGAAACTTATAAACATTATCATCAATAACGAAAAAAGCATCGTTACCAGTTATAAATTCAACCGATTCGAGCGAATCAATAACAACTTTATAAGTATTGCTTTCTGAATTAACTAATATTTCTTTCATATAATTTCTTCTTAATTTTTTTTACAAGTAAATCGATATTATTTCCGAATTTATTTTTTTCGGTTTCAATAATAATATCTGCTTGGGAATAATATTGTTCTCTTTCAATTAACATAGATTTTATTTTTTCGGTAAAATCATCTTTATCGACTGAGTTTAAAACCATCTCTTTAAAAATAGGTCTATCCGTCTTGTGTTTCAATCTTTCGTATAAAGTTTCGGGAGAAACTTTTATGTAAATTAGCAGCCCTTTATTTTTTATTAGATCAAGATTATCGCTACTAATAATTGTTCCACCGCCGAGGGAAATTACAACCATTTTTTCTTCAGAAAGTTCTTTTAGAAGGTTACTTTCTAAATTTCTAAAATATTCTTCCCCCTTTGTTTCAAATATTTTTGTAACTGAAAGTGATTCTCTTTTTTGAATCTCTTTATCTAGGTCATAAAAATTAAGACCCATTACATTTGCCGTTATTGGTCCAATCGTACTTTTACCACTTGTCATAAATCCCGTAAAATATATTCTTATTTCTTCCATCTTCCCAATAAATCAAATATTATCTTATCTATATAATAAAATAAAAGGGAATGAAAAAGAGAGAATGGATTTAATTTAGTGTAAAAGTTACTCCAATCATAAAAATAATACCATCGATATTCACAGCAGTGTCAAAATTATGAACCGGGAGAAGGAGACTCCTATCAGGTAGAATTACGATACTCTCCTTATATGTATTATTAAATTTTAACTCCGGATCTCTGAAACGCATCTGTCCTCTTATTCCCAGATTCTCAGTTATTTGATAATCCATACCTACCGCTACATGGATACCAAATGCAAATTTTTCGAGCTTGCTATCGATAGAAATATTATAAAAATCACGAATATAATTTCCAAAATAAGCTCCAACTCCACCTCCCATAAAAAACTTAAAATCAGATGTAGAAAATGGGAGATGGTAATATACTGAAAGTTCGACAGGATAAATTTGGTATCCTTCATTCATTTTTAATTTACTTCCACCCAAATTCATTGCGAAATTATTGTCGGTTCGCTTTAGGCTTTCTATTGAAAGACCAACAATAATTCCTTCGTCTATAAAATAACGTACTTCACCATAGTATCCATAAATACCATCTATATTCTCATGGCTGCCTCTTTCATAAATATCAGAACTATTGGGATGGAGAAATATTTTTGAACTTGTTATATAAGAATAGTTTAAGGAGAGATTAAAACTCCCCGGTTCGGATTGAGCAAATACAATTCTAACCGAGACTAAAAAAAGTATAATAATAATTATGCTGATATTTTTTCTCATGCGGCAAATATACAAAGAGAAATAGATTAAAAAAGTGTAAAAATTTGGTGCTATTTATATGGAGGTGGTTTAAAGCAAAAAAGGATCGCAATTGCGATCCTTTTTCAAAAAACTATTTATAGGAATTAAAAGAATAGATGTCTATTATCAACAATCTTAACTTCTTTTTTAAGGTCTTGAACCCATTGAGTAAAATATCGATTACGTTTTTGATTAATCAATTCTCTGCGAATACCATCTTTCTGGAGTGCAAAAATTGCATCGTCAAATTTAGTTCTATAAGTTACTTTTACTAATAAAGCACCTCTGCTTCCTTTTATTGGAGGAGATACTTTATTTATTTCAGCATTGATTGCATATTGAGTGAAAGCAAACTCTCTTCCGAGTCCATCAACTAAACCATTCGTGGTAAATTCATTTTCGGTGGTATCCACTTTTGCAGTAGGAACAACCTCATGAACCAATGAAAGATCTCCAAAATCTCCAACTTTAGCTCTTGCTTGTTTGGCAATTTCTAATGATTTAGCAATTTTCTTTTCGCGAAGCAGATTACTATTAATTAATGGAGCAACTTCTTCCATAGTTTTATATCCGGGATTAATAATCTCGGAAACAGTAGCTACTACATAACCTGCAGGGACTTTATAAACATCACTAACTTCACCAACGCTATTATCGAAAGACCATTCAACAATTGCACGGCTTACACCGATACCGGCAATTGCCTGAGCATCTTCATTAAATGGAGGCGTTTCAATAACTGCATATTTAAGTGATTTGCCTCTTACTTCAAGTCCATCTTCTTTTGCTACATAAGCAAAATCTCTCGAATCATTTATCAATTGATCCGATGTAGAACCTGAAAGAGTAACTTTATTATTAATTTTTTCTACGACAAAATCTTGGCTTGATTTACCTTCGATTTTAATTACATGATAACCATAACTTGTTTTTACAGGTTTAGTAATAGAACCAACACTTCCTGAATAAACTGCGTTTTCAAATTCTTTTACCATTTGATTTTTACCGAACCAACCTAACTCACCACCTTTTACTGCACTACCCGGATCATCAGAATTTGTTCTTGCTAATTGTGCAAAGTTCTTGCCTTTTGTTGCTTCTTCATAAACTCTATTTGCTTTTGCTAAATCTTCAGCATCATTACCCGTTGATTTTACCAGTATGTGAGATGCTTTTACTACCTCATTTTTGGAAGGAACCTTACCAAGTAAGTGGTAAATTGTAAAACCATCAAATGAAGAAACTGGACCGACTAACGCACCCGGAGCTGCTGATTGTAATAAATCTTTTGCTTCTTCCGGCAATGCCGTAAAATTCAATGTGTCTTTAGAATAAGGCTGTTCAGAATAAATATCTACATACGACTTAAACGATGCAGTATCAGTTTTCATCTTTGCTAATAGACCTTGAAGATTTGATTTAACAGAAGCCGTATCTTCTTTTGATGCAATTCTGCGAAACATTACATATTTTAATTTTCTCTGAGCAAGTATCTTAAAATCTTCTTTATGTTCGTCATAATATGCTTTTTTATCGGCATCAGTTACTTTTACATCGGTATCAGGAATAGTATTAGCATCAATAAAAGCATATTGAGCTTTCATCTTAATACCCTGCTCGGTAAATTTTTCTTTAACTTCTGCATCACTAACATTGACAGAGGCGAATAAGAAAGTTTGTAATTTCTGTTGAATTAATTGCTGCTTAATTTGATCTTCGACATTTAATATGATTTCTTTATTACGAGGATCTGTAATTGCCTGTTCATAAGCTTGACGATTAAAATTACCGAGTGAATCAGTAAATTGTTGTTTCAAAAATGCAGGCGGATTAGGACCTAATATAGCAGTTCTAACTTCTTCATCGGAAACTTTTATACCAAAGTCAGCTATTTTCTTATCAATTAATTTCTGAGTAACTAAAGCATCCCAGACTTGATCTCTAAAATAATCCATTTGCTGTTCATCTAAATCTTGACCGGTGGATTGTATTTGATTTTTGCGAGCACGCTCTACAAAATCATTATATTCTTTATACGAGACCTCTTCACCGTCAACAGAACCGACGTTATTTGTTCTATTGCCCATAAACTCTAATACACGAGAATCGGAAACAACCATGAACAAAACGAAAAGACCGCCTACAAGGATAATAAACCAAGGC
>JBAYVI010000100.1:0-11963 GCA_041674625.1 Melioribacteraceae bacterium
GTTGACGTAAAATTAAAGGAGGTTTATCAGGATATTTGTACTGTTCAATAATATTCTTTTAAGGGAAATCAATATGAAAAACCTATCAATAATTTTATTACTATTGTTATGTTCTACTAAAATTAATTCACAGAGCTTGGCAATTAATACCGATACCGAGAGTATAAAAATAAAATCGGGTACATTCAATTTTCAGATGAATGAGAAAAAGAATACCGGATTGGCAATTGCATACTCGCTATTATTACCTGGAATGGGAGAGCTATATGCAGATGGATATGATACCGGAATATATTTTACCGTAGCTGATGGTGTGTTCTGGGGAGCATTAGCCGGGTTAAATATTTATGGAAATTGGCAACAAAATAATTATAAATCATTCGCTCAATCAGATGGTGGTATTTCAAATTCTGGTAAAGATGAAGATTATTATGCTAATATTAGTTCTTATATAAGCATTTTTGAATTTAACAGAACTAAGGAATTAAACAGAGAGTTCGATCAAGTTTATGATATAAAAACACATTATTGGAATTGGAACTCTAATAATGAAAGAAGAAAATATAGAGAGATGTGGTCTTCAAGCGAAAATGCTTATAATAGCATCCGCTTTGCTGTCGGTGCTCTTGTATTAAATAGAATAGTAAGTGCTATTAATGCAGTTAGGCTTGTTAATAAATACAACAAAGGACTTGAGGAAAATTTGAGCTGGAATATTTCGGTAGGATTAGTGAATGACCCTAATTTACCGAGCGGGATATCTTTAAGCTTTGTAAAAACTTTTTAATGAATAATTATAAACTCACCATCCAATATGAAGGAACAAATTATTGCGGATGGCAATCTCAATTAAATGCTAAGTCAATTCAATCTGAGATAACCGAAGCTATAAAGATAGTATTAAGGGCTGAAATAAATTTAGTTGGTTCAGGTCGCACTGATACCGGAGTTCATGCTCTTGGGCAGGTTGCTAACTTTAAAACCGAAGAGAAATTAGATCAAGAAAAATTTCGCTACTCTTTAAACTGTATTTTGCCTGATGATATTTCCATTATAAATATTGAAAAAGTCGATGAAAATTTTCATTCACGTTTTGATGCAAAAGAACGAACATACCTCTATTTAATCAGTAAAATTAAAAGTCCATTCTATAAAAATTACTCCTATAAATATCTATTTCATAAAAAATTATCAATTAGAGAATTAAATAAATTATCTCAAGAATTAATCGGTGAAAAAGATTTTACTTCTTTTTCTCGTAAAAATACGGATTTAGATAATTTTAATTGTACAATTAAGAAAGCATATTGGAAAGAGAATAAGGAATTTATTTATTTTGTTATATCGGCTAATAGATTTTTGCATGGAATGGTGAGGGCAATTACAGGGACACTTTTGGACATAAATAAAACAGGTGGGAATAGTAAGGATTTATTAGATATAATTTCGCAAAAGGATAGATCAAGCGCAGGGGAATCAATTCCTGCAAAAGGATTATTTTTATATAAAGTGGAGTATTAGAATGATAAATTTAGAAAACAAGGTTACATTAATTACAGGTGGTTCGAGAGGCATTGGTGCTTCTTGTGTTGATCTATTTGCAGCTGCCGGCTCTGATATTATATTTACGTATATAAGTGCAAAATCCGCTGCTGATAAATTAGTAGAAAAATGGAAAAGCAAAGTTAAGATAAAAGCTGTAAAAGTTGATATGGAATCAGAAGAAGAGATAAATAATTGTGTGGCAGATGCTATAAACGAGTTTGGAAAGGTGGACGTATTAGTACATAATGCAGGTATTTGGAATGACGGGGATATGGATAAGATGACTTTAGAGCATTGGGAAAAATTGCTGAGGATAAACTTAACTTCTAATTTCTTATTTGTTAAAGCAGTTATGCATTCGATGAAGGCGAATAAATTTGGACGCATAATAAATATTTCTTCTACTGCCGGACAAAGAGGAGAGGCATTCCATTCCCATTATGCTGCATCAAAAGGTGGAATGATCTCATTTACAAAATCATTAGCTGTGGAATTAGCTCCCTATAATATAACAGTGAATTCTGTTGCTCCAGGCTGGGTTGTTACAGATATGAATGATGGAGTTTTTTCAGACAAAGAATTAGTTAAGAAAATTATAGATGGAATTCCGGTAGGAAGAATTGCCACAGCGGAAGATATTGCCGGACCGACATTGTTTTTAGCATCAGAAATGGCACGCCACATTACAGGGGAAATCCTTAATGTTAATGGCGGCAGTGTACTTTGTGGATAAAGTAAATAAAATGAAAAGGATATTTAAAAAGAAATGATAGATTTTCATCCACTTATTACTCATTTCCCAATTGTACTTTTTTTTGTTTATGCAGTATTTGAAATAATATCAAAGTACAAACCGGAGTATGGAAAACCGACATTTGGCTTATTGATTGCCGGATTGCTATTTACATTATTAAGTGTTTTTACCGGTAATCTTGCACAGCAACATTATATAGAAAATACCATTGGCGGAGGTGAAGATATTATCCAAATGATAGAACTACATGAAAATCTTGCAACTTATACTTTATTCTATTATTTAGGTGTCTTGGTTCTAAAATTCTATTTTTTTATTAAGAATAAGAACGAGAAAAAGTATCGTCTTTTAATAATAATACTTTCAATATTGGGTTTGATATTAGTTGTATATACCGGCTTATATGGCGGTTTATTAGTATTTGAGAAAGGAGTAGGAGTTTCTTTAATAAATTAATCATTATGAATAAAAAAATAATTCTCTTTTTAATATTGTTTATCTCCGGTTCAGTTTCAGGACAGACACTTTATAAATTCGGCGAAGCGAAAGGTCTATTCATGTCTGTTGGTGTGGGCCCTCGTTTCCCAATAAATGAATTTGCCAAGAGCCAGAATCTGGGAGTTGGTTTTGATGTTACCTTCTCCTATACAGATAATGCAATATTGCCGATATTTTTCTACACCGGAATAGGATTTCAACATAATCCCGGTAAACAGGATTTTTATAAAAAATCTGATTATTCATCATTGTCAACAAATCTTTTATTTGTTAATTCAGGTGTGAGGTATTATTTTCCTCCAATATTTGAACAAGTTGTTTTGTTGATGCCAATTGTAGATGCCGGGGTTAGCTTTGGATTATTCGAGAAATTACATCAATTCAAATTAGAACGGAATAAAGCCAATTTTGTTGAAGAAGTTATAAAAGGAGGGGCACACGTTGGGGTGGGGTTCTCTATGTTTATTTTAGATGTAGTAACATATTATAACTATTACCCAAATAATGAATACATCTCTTTTAGTTTGAAAGCTAATATTCCAATTTTTATAAAAATATAGGAAATGAAATGTTTAAAAATCTCTTAACAGAGCTTAGAGAAAATATATTAATAATAACTATTAATAGACCGGAAAAATTAAATGCCTTGAATGGAGATTTATTGAAAGAATTATCAGAAATATTTTTAGATGTAAAAGAGCGAGGAGAGATACATGCTGTAATTATAACCGGTGCAGGTGAAAAAGCTTTTGTCGCCGGTGCTGATATAAACGAGTTGAATAAATTGGAGCCAATAAAAGCGAAAGAATTTGCCGAATTTGGACAAAAAGTCTTTGGGCAAATAAGCAGTATAAATAAACCTGTAATTGCGGCAGTAAATGGATTTGCTCTTGGGGGTGGATGCGAATTGGCTTTGGCGTGTCATATCAGATTAGTCTCAGAAAATGCAAAATTTGGGCAACCGGAAGTAAATCTTGGTGTTATACCGGGATATGGGGGTACTCAAAGATTGCCAAAACTTATTGGATTAGGCAGGGCAATGGAATTAATTCTTTCCGGTGAATTGATAGATGCAAACGAAGCATACAGAATAGGACTTGCAAATAAACTATATCCTATTAATGAACTTTTAGAAAGAGCATTAGAATTAGCAAATAAAATAATATCTAAAGGAAGAATAGCAGTATCATTATCCATAGATGCTATCAACGCAAGCTCTAATTTAAGTGAAACTGAAGGGATGAAATATGAAGCTGCAAATTTTGCCCTTGCCACTTCAACAGAAGATTTCAAAGAAGGCACTACTGCTTTTTTAGAAAAACGAAAAGCACAATTCAAAGGGGAATAATTTAAGAACTAATGGATATAACTATTAAAAGAAAAATTATTCTGTATCTTTTATTTTTTTCTGTTTTACTACTTTTGGGGTACCTAATTGTTTCAGTAACAAATCAAAAAAAAGTAACTTCAATTACAAATCAAGAAAGAGAACTTTCTGTGATTGAGGTCGATTCAATTCTCTATACAGTATTAGATGATTATGCAATTCCAAGTCAATGGGTTCAGCAAAAAAAAATAAAAATTAAGGGAGAAGACTCACTTAAATATTTTTATACTATTAATCTCTCTTCTGATATTTCTATTCCGATGCTAATTAAAGACTTAAAAAAAGTTTATGATAAAGATATTACCGGTATGGTTTGTAAAGAAACTGTTTTCCGCAATGATACTGAAATTAATGTTTTTTCGAGCGAGTTTTTAAAACTTCGAGCAGAATTAATTCCTAAGAAGGATTTAGAAAGAGATAGAAATAAATTAGGATTCATAATCTGCGATTCCTATAAATTAAGTAAGGAAGATTTTTCATATTTATTAGAACTCCCATATGCTGTTACGTTTGCTCTATTTCCTGATAAGAATTTTTTATCAATGCGGGATAGTATTGTGAAATATGGGAAAAATTACGTTGTTTTAATTAATGATGAAATAGAAGAAAAAGAATTTAAATTAAGTCCAGATTACGGTAAAGAAATCTTAAAAAGATCAGTTGCTACGATATTATCAAAATTTAATACAGCTTCCGGTTTTATAATTAGTACAAACTCAGATTTATATGAATCGACCGCTCTGAACTTTGTGAGGGATGAATTTAAGAAAAGGAAATTAATTCTCTATACCGAAAAGAATTTTGTTTCGTTCGATGAAAATAAAATTGAAGAGATAAAATCTATATTGAAGTTTCACGCAGAAAAATTGGTGGATAATAGGTTTAAGACTTTCTGGATATCATTTGAAAATTTCAGTGAGATACAAAATAATCTAGCTGATTTAAGAAAAAGAGGGACGAGAATAATCCCATTCTCACAGAGAACTAATAATCCTTCCTGAGTTTTCTACTTCAAAAATATCTTCATCAAATTCAAGATCAAAAAATTTCTCTTTATCTCCAGTTAAAAAGAAAATAAAATTTTCCTTTACAAATAATTCCGAAGCTAATTTCTGTACATCTTCCAAAGTTACAGATTGAATTTTTTCAGAGTAGTTATCATAATAATCAAGACCTAATTCCATTATCTCTAAATGATTGATAGTAGAATTTAGACTTAAAATGGATTCAAATTTCAAAGGGAGTTTATTTATCAATTTAGATTTAGCATAATTGAGTTCTCCTTCTGTTATATTTATACTAATATCATCCATAACCTCTTTGATAAGCCGGATTGCTTTAAATGAATTTTCTATATCGACAGAAGTACTAATAAGAAAAGCAGAAACGTTTTTCATAATCTCAAAATAAGAGTAAGCGCCATATGTAATACCTTCTTTTTCGCGAAGCACTTTATTTAATCTACTTGAAATATCACCGCCAAAAATAATATTTAATAATATTGAAGGGTAATTAGTTAGATCAATTTGAGGAGTTAAAAGTCCAATTCGAATTTCGGATTGAACACTGCCCGGAAAATTTAAAAAATATGTGCCTGGTAAGGTTGGGGTTATTTCTAAGTCTGGTTGAAACGAATTTGAGTAATTATTAGTCCAATCCCCAATATATTTATCAATTAAATTAAGTAGAACATCATTTTCAATATTGCCAACAACTGTGATTATCGAATCCTTAGGAGAATAGAAATTATTGTAGAAGTTTTTGATATGTTCTAAATGGATATTATTAAGTGTTTCTAAAGAACCAAAGATATCTATACCGTAATTATTACTTCCAAACATTAATTTTTTAAAACAATCTTCAGCAATAAAATCGGGATACGCTTGAACTAATTTTAATGAATTAATCAAGGTTTCTTTTTCTCGCTCAAAATCGGTTTGATCAAAGTGAGGGGACTTAAGAATCTCAGAAAGTAGATAAAGTGATTTTTCAAAATTTTCAGAAAGTGAAGTTATTGAAAAATAGGTGTTTTCGTTATCACAGCTAATGCTTAAATGAGTTCCGAGATAAGAAATTTCCTGATTTAATTCTAAGGAGTTAAATCGCCCTGCACCTTCATCAATCATTCTTGTAGTCAATAATGAAGTCCCATTAAATTCAGGTAAATCATATATTGAACCTCGTTTAATTGTTAGACGAAAATTTATTAGTGGGGCAGAAGGCTTAAAAGACGAAATTATTTTAATTTCGTTTGAAGTTGAAGCATATGTTATTGCCGGGAATTTAAATGCAATCTCGTCTTTAGCTATTGGGGCAATTGTTCTATTTATCATTTTTAGGAAGTACTCTTAATTCTACAAAATTATTTGTTAAATATTTCTTTGCAATATTTTTAACAGACTCTGAAGTAACCTTGTTAAATCTTTCATAATCCTGAGCAAACCAGTTTGGCTCATTAACGTAATATTTATACGAGCTTAATAAATCCGTACGAGTCGAAATTTTTTCGATAGAATGAACGAACTCAAATTTAAAATTATTTATTGCGGTTCTTATTTCGTTTTCAAGATTAGTGTTAGAATAAATTAGATTTTCAATTTCATGAAAAATAGTACTCTTTATTTTTTCAATATCTTCTAACTTTTTCGGAGTAGCACTAATTAGAAAAGAGCCGTCATATTTTGATAAGTCATTTTGAGCAGAAACTCTTTGACATAACTTGTTTTCATAAACTAATGGCTTCGTTAAAATACTGTTTTTATTCCCTGATAAAATAAAAGCCAGAACATGAAGATCAACTTCATCATCATGAAATAATCTATTTGTTCTCCAACCAAAATAAATTTGAGGGACATTAACTTTATCAAAATGTTCTAAATATTTGTACTCTTCTAATTGTGGAAATGAATCTAAAATATCTTCTATAATAGTTTTTTCATTATTTATTTCTTCGAAATATTTTTTTATCAACTCCAAAGTATCGCTGTAATCAATATCTCCGGCTACAGTAAGGATTGCATTGGAAGGAGAATAATAATTTTTAAAATAACTTTTTGCGTCTTTCAAAGAGAATATTTTTATGTCATCCAAATATCCAATTACAGGAGAGTGGTGAGGATGGTCGACTGGGAATAAGAGTGAATTTAATTTTTCACCAACTAATCCATAAGGTTGGTTATCGTAATGTTCGAGACGTTCATTAATTACTACGGATTTTTGATTTTCGAGTTTTTCTTCATTTAATGCTTCTAATAGAAATCCCATTCGGTCTGATTCTAACCAAAGTGCCAATTCCAATTGATTAGATGGAAGAGTTTCATAATAGTTAGTTCTATCTCTTGAAGTAGAACCATTAGCTGATCCACCAGCTTCTTGAATGAACCTAAAATGAGATTCCTTAGCTATATTTTGCGAGCCTTGGAACATCAGATGTTCAAATAAATGAGCATAACCTGTTTTGCCCGGTTTATCGTTTGCAGCACCTACTCTGTACCAAAGGTTAACGCCTACTATTGGCAATGATGAATCTTTATGCAATACAACTTCAAGACCATTATTTAATTTATGTGAGCGACTTTCTATATCAAAAGTTTTCATATTATTTTAGTATATACTCTATTCTTTCTAAATTACCATCTATATTACTTCTTGGAAAAATATTGAAGATTTTACAAAGCATTGGATAGATATCAATATTTAGGATAGTTCCAGTTTGGTAATTACTTTTAAAAGCCGGACCATTTGCAATAAAAAACCCATGCATATCTAAATGATGGTTATCATAACCATGATTACCTTGAGAATCAGAATAATATTGTTTTTTATCATTTTGGATTAAAGTCCATCCCATATCCGCAACAATAACAATTTCACCAATAAAAGGATTTTCGGAGAAATGGAAATATTCCGGAACTTCACTTCTCTTATATACTTTATAATTATTTTCATTCAGCTTCAGTCTGTTATATAAGGAATCAATAGATGAGCCTGAAGGACTAACCATCATAACCGGACCGCTATCATATAATTTAGCATTTAGTCCCTTGATAATTTTCCCGACATTAATCTGTTTATCTTTACTAATATTTGTCATTCCATGGTCCGAAAGAAAAACAATATTAATACTATCTTTGATTGAAAGTGTTCTTAAGCTATCTAAAAGTAAACCGGCGATTGAATCTAATTTTGCAATTGCTTTATTTGTTTTAGGTGAGTCAGGTCCAAAATTATGACCATCATCATCTGTTTCATGAAAATATAAAGTGATGAAGTGTGGGCGTTCATTTTCAGGTAACTTCAACCAATTAATTATACCTTCAATTTTTTTATCTTCAGGACAAAAATGATCATAAGGCATAAAGTAAGTCGGGCGACGAAAGGGGAGCTCGATCTCAGAACCGGGCCAGAAATAACTTGCTGTTGTAATACCCTGCCTTTCTGCAGTTTCCCAAAATGGTTCACCAAGATACCAGCGGGGATCTCGCACCTCATTACTATCGCTCATCTTATATGTTTTGTCTGTAAAGCGATTATATATAGTATTATGAATTATCCCGTGGTTCTGTGGATACATTCCAGTAATGATTGATATATGATTTGGGAATGTTTTAGAAGGGAAACATGGTTCAAGTGAAAGAGTCCCTACACCTTCAGAAGCAAGTTTATTTAGATTTGGTGTAATACCTCTATTAAGGTAATCCCAGCGGAAAGCGTCGAAAGAAACTAAGATAAGATATGGTTTGCTTGCCGCTGATAAAGACAAAGACAAGGAAAGAACGAATAATATAAATAATTTTTTCATAGCACCAAAGAATTTAAAATTTAATAATTGTGTGTAAAGTTAAAAAAAACTTTTTTTAGATTAACATATTTTTATATCTTCCATATAAAAATTTCCCCCTTTAGGCAAAATAGTCTGAAATATGGAATATTAACAAATTGTTAACTAATTGGTTTCAGAAAAAATCAAGTTGAAAAAGAGTTATTTTCCTCGAATATTTAGCTACACAATTAAACCGCATGAGAAAAACATTTTCTTAGTAGAAGTGTATTATAAAAACAAAAGGAGTGATGTATGATTAAAATGAAACAATTGCTTTCATTTTTTCTGTTTGCAGTAATTTTATTAAGCGCACAGTTAAGTTTCGGACAAGGTTCTACAACTGCTGCAATTAATGGTGTTATAAGCGATCAGAACGGGAATCCAATGCCGGGTGCAAATATAATTGCAGTGCATATTCCCTCAGGTACACAATATGGAACAACTTCACGCGAAGACGGAAGATTCAATCTATTCGGTCTCAGAGTTGGCGGTCCATACAAAGTAACCGTATCATTTGTTGGTTTTACAGCTCAAGTAGAAGAAGGTTTCAACTTAGCATTAAGCCAGAACCTTGCAATGAATTTTCAATTGAGCGAAAAAGCAGTAGAACTTTCGGGTATTACTGTTAGCGCAGAAAAAGGTGCAGTATTTTCAGCATCAAGAACCGGTTCTGCTCAAAACGTATCTTCAAAACAAATTCAAGAAATCCCAACAATCTCAAGAAGTTTTGCAGGTATTTCTAAATTATCACCATTATTTTCAGGTGAAGGTACACAAGCAGCAGGTAGAAGCAATAGATTTAATAATATTCAGATCGATGGTACACAGTATAATGATTTATTCGGTTTAGGAAGCACAGGAACACCGGGTGGACAAACCGGTACAAATCCTATATCGTTGGATGCTATCAGTGAATTTCAAGTAGTTGTAGCACCTTATGATGTTCGCCTAAGTGGATTTACAGGCGGTGGTATAAATGCTATTACAAGAAGTGGTAGTAACAATTATACTGGTTCTGCTTATTTCTTTGGCAGAAATGAAAGCTTAGTCGGTAAATACAAAGATGCAAACGATTATCCTGAATTTAAAGAATATCAAGTTGGTGCAAGAGTTGGTGGACCAATTATTAAGGATAAATTATTCTTCTTCGCTAATGCTGAATTAACAGCGAATGATAATCCGTTAGCTAATGCTGCATTAACTCAAGGTACTGTTGCAATTAATAGTGCGAATAGAGTTAAAGCAGATAAATTTGCAAGCTTACTAAAAAACAATTATGGTTATGATGCCGGTTCTTATGAATCATATACAAGAGAACAACCTTCAACTAAGTTTTTTATTCGTTTCGATTACAACTTAGCTGAAAATCATAAATTGACATTAAGACATAACTTCGTTGATTCTTATCAGGATAATTTAAATCAGCGTACATCTAACAACTCGATGTCTTTCGATTCTTATAATTATAGAATTAAAAGCAATACAAACTCTTCTGTATTACAGTTGAACAGTACTTTCTCTAATAACATGTCGAATGAATTAATTCTTGGATATACAAGAATTAGAGATAGAAGAGCAGGTAACGGAGTTAATTCACCTGAAATTGAAGTTCGTGATGGTGGTTTAGCAATGTTTGCAGGTCCGGATAGATTTTCTTCTGCAAACGAATTAGATCAAGACATTTTAGAATTTACTGATAACTTCTCTATATCAATGGGAGACCATGTATTCACTATTGGTACACATAATGAATTTTTCTCATTTAGAAATTTATTTGTTCGTTCATTCTTCGGTTACTGGCAGTTTAATAGTTTAACCGATTTTGAAAATGGTAAACCGGCATTCTTCCAGAAAAATTTCTCAAGAACAACCGATCCTAATCAAGCGGCAGAATTTAGCGTAGCTCAATTAGGTTTCTATGCTCAGGACGAATGGGCTATTACTCCAAAATTAAAATTAACTTATGGTGTAAGAGTAGATATTCCTACATTCCCGGAAACACCAATGCAGAATGATTCAGTTGCTAAATATTTCCCACAAATTAGCACAACTGATACACCGAGCGGCAATCTTTTGATTTCACCAAGAATTGGTTTCAACTATGATGTATCAGGTGATAGAACAACTCAAATCCGTGGTGGTGTTGGTGTATTCACAGGACGTATTCCTTATGTTTGGATTTCTAA
The DNA here is from genome assembly GCA_041674625.1 of Melioribacteraceae bacterium. Lineage (GTDB taxonomy): Bacteria > Bacteroidota > Ignavibacteria > Ignavibacteriales > Melioribacteraceae > BRH-c32. The sequence goes on from JBAYVI010000100.1 coordinate 11,193, forward strand.
TAACTATGGTAACTCAGGTATGTTATATGCAGAAGTTAGAAATGCTTCTACCGGATTAGATTTTAGAAATTGGGGAATGAACCCGTATGTACAACCTGGCGTTGGTTCACCAGGTACTGGTGCTGCAAGATTAATTTCTGAAATTAACGTTATGGACCCAGATCTAAAACTTCCTCAGATTGTAAGATTTAACGTAGGTGTTGATAATCAATTACCATTAGGTTTTATCGGTACAGTTGAATTTCAATATTCAAAAACAATCAATGATATGTTGTATCGTAAATTGAACATCAATTCTCCAATTGGAAGTATTCCAACACTTGGTTCAGGATTAGACGGAAGACCTGTATATGGCGGAACCGATGGTAAGAATAGTAACTTCACAGATGTTCTTCAGATTTATAACACATCAGGCGGATATCAGTATAACTTAGTATTCCAGGCACAAAGAAATGTAGCTCGTGGTGTATCTTTAAATGCAGGTTATGTTTATGGTCAATCAAAAGATCGTAATTCTGTAAACTCGTCACAAGCAAACTCACAGATGAGATACAATCCTGTAAAATATGATGCTAATAATCCTGATTTAGTAAGATCACAATATGAAGTTGAGCATAGAACTTTCTTATCAATTTCTTATGTTCATGAATTTTTTGAAGATGCAGCAACTACATTCTCATTATATTATAATGGTCAGAGTGGATCACCATTCTCATTTAATGTAAGAGGCGATCTAAATGGTGATGGTTTCGATCAAAACGATTTATTCTA
>JBAYVI010000101.1:0-11957 GCA_041674625.1 Melioribacteraceae bacterium
CAATTAATTGAAACTATAAATCTATCAACACGTATCGATTATGCTTCAGTAGATTGCATTTCACAAAAAGAAGAAGGATTTCATGTTTTTGAGGAGATTTCCTTTCGCCCTTCAATAAACTTCCAACTCAATTTTAGAGTAAGTTTCTTCTCAACTCCATCATATAACTCAAGAATTTACGTTTATGAAAGAGATGTAAGCGGAGTTTTTTCAAATTTTATTGCCTATAATCGAGGAATACATATTTATTTATTAAGTAAGTTTACTATAACTGACAAATTTAAGTTGGGATTGAAGTATTCAGATTCCTTAAAAAGTGAGGAATTTAGTTCAATTTCACTTAAAAAGAGTAATCGAAATAATAGTCTCACCATTCAAATAGAAGCAGCTTTCTAACCTTGCTAAAATTGACTTTAATGTCTAATTTTGATTATCTAATCAAAAAAATGAGGTCTTAAATGAGAACAATTGTTGCACTTCCCGGAGACGGAATCGGTAAAGTAGTACTTTCAGAATCAATTAGATTATTAAATGCAACCGGTTTCAAAGCAAATTATGTATGGGGCGATATTGGATGGGAATTTTGGTGTAAAGAAGGTAATGCACTACCTCAACGCACTATCGATTTAATAAAAGAGCACAAAATTGCTCTCTTTGGAGCGATTACAAGCAAACCAAAAGATGCTGCTGAAAAAGAATTAGCTCCTGAATTAAAAGGAAAAGGTTACGTTTATTTCTCCCCAATCGTTAGTCTAAGACAACATTTTAATTTGGATATTTGTATTCGCCCCTGCCTTTCATTCAAAGGAAACCCACTTAATTTTATTCGTAAATCTGCGGATGGCGGCTATGAAGAACCGTTGGTTGATACTGTAATTTTTAGACAAAATACAGAAGGTCTTTATGCTGGTGTCGAATGGACTAATCCTCCAAAGATTGTTCGAGACGCATTAGAAACACATTCTAAAATGAAATTCTTCAAAGATGTACCAAGTGAAGATATGGCTGTATCTACTCGTATCATCACTCGTAATGCCGCCCAAAGAATTATCAGAGCAGCATTTGAATATGCTGATAAATATGGTTACAAGAATGTTACAGTTTGTGAAAAACCAAACGTTCTGAGAGAAACTTCCGGTATGATGGTTCAAGAAGCTAAGAAAATTTCAAAAGATTTTCCTCATATTGCAATGTGGGATACTAATATAGATGCTCAAATGATGTGGCTAACAAAAAACCCTGAAGATTATGGTGTTATTGTAGCTGAAAATATGTTCGGCGATATCATTAGCGATGGCTTCGCAGGTTTAGTTGGTGGTCTCGGATTTGCTTGCAGTGCCAATATCGGTGATGAATATGCAGTCTTTGAACCTACTCACGGCTCAGCTCCTAAATATGAAAACTTAGAACCTTCAATTGTTAATCCAATCGCTATGTTTATGAGTGCATGTATGATGCTTGATCATATAGGTAAAAATGAAACCGCAGATAAAATAAGAAAAGCAATTGCGAAAGTTGTAGAAGAAGGTAAATACAGAACTTACGATATGATGAAACTTAGAGGCAATGCAGAAGTGTTTAATTATGGTGCCGTTTCTACTATCGATTTAACTGATGCCGTTATTGCTAAATTATAATTGAGATTATTATGAGAAATAAAATAAAAAAAATGTGGCAGGAAATTGACTGGATTAAAGATGAATCATTACGTGAGAAAGTATTAGAATGTTGGGTTTATGCAATTGAGAATAGCGTACTATCTCCTGAAGATTTAGAGATTATACCTTTCTCTCTATTAATAAAAAATTGCAACGTAACTTTTATGAATCATAAAAAAACATGTGTTCATCTTGCTGTTGAAATGGCAAATATAATGAAGAAAAATTTCGGCAATGAAATAACGATTAATATGGATTATTTAATTGCCGGTGCGATATTAATTGATGTGGGTAAGCTTATTGAATATGAAAGAATCGATGGAAAACTAACTACAAGTGAAGCCGGTAAATTAGTTCGACATCCATTCTCAGGTATGGCTATTGCAGATCGTTTTGGTCTGCCGTATGAAATTCAACATATTATCGCTACACATTCAAAAGAAGGAGACCTCGGCAAACGTACAGTTGAATCAATTATCGTTCATCATGCTGATTTTGTCTCTTTTGAACCATTTAAATAGAGGGATTAATGAAACAAACATACACTGAAAAGATTGCACAGAAATTCGCTTATGGATTAGAACCGGGTCAGTCCGTCAAAGCCGGGGATTATATTTCGATCAAACCTGCTTTTGTAATGACTCATGATAATACCGGTGCCGTTATTCCAAAATTTAAAGGGCTTGGAGCTACTAAGCTTGCAAATCCTCGTCAAGTAGTTCATACTCTCGATCATAATATTCAAGATAAAAGCGAAAAGAATTTAGAAAAATATCGCAAAATAGAAGAATTTTCTAAATCTATGGGAGCAGATTTCTATGCCGCAGGTAGAGGTATCGGTCATCAAATTATGTGCGAAGAAGGTTATGTATTCCCTGGTACGATGGTAGTTGCCTCCGATAGTCATTCTAATATGTATGGTGGACTTGCCTGTCTCGGTACTCCCGTTGTTCGTACCGATGCCGCCGGCATTTGGGCAACAGGCAGAACTTGGTGGCAAGTTCCTAATATCGTAAAAGTAGAACTTAACGGAAAGCTTGGTAAAGGAGTAACAGGTAAAGATGTCATCATATCTCTTTGCGGATTCTTTAATAATGATGAAGTCCTTAACTGTGCTTTGGAATTTACAGGCAATGGAATTAAATATCTATCAATCGAACAACGATTAACAATTGCTAATATGACGACCGAATGGGGTGCTTTAACGGGGTTATTCCCTGTTGATAATATTCTAATCGATTGGTATAAGAAACGAATTGATTTTATTGAATCCCGTAGTCTGCAAGGTGTTCCTTCAGATATAGATGGCAATGGACAAAATCCACGCTTAAATCAAAAACGTCTCAATGAATTAATCAATTCAAAGGATGAACTCCAAGCTGATCCTGACGCATTCTATTCAAAAACTATCACGTTCGATTTATCGACTGTAACTCCCCATGTTTCGGGACCAAATACAGTTAAGGTAATGAAATCGATTGATGAAGCACGCAACGAAAAAATAAAGATTCATAAAGCATATTTAGTTTCATGTGTTAATAGCCGCTTGGATGATTTGGCAGAAGCTGCCGAGGTCTTAGATGGTAAAAAAATTGATGAGAGTGTGAAATTCTATATTGCCGCCGCTTCAAATGAAGTGGAAGAAGAAAGCCGTAAGCGTGGAGATTGGCAAAAGCTTATAGATGCAGGTGCTATTGCCCTCCCTCCAGGATGCGGTCCATGTATCGGTCTCGGTACAGGTCTTTTAGAAGATGGAGAAGTCGGTATCTCCGCTACTAATAGAAATTTCAAAGGTAGAATGGGTTCTTCAAGTGCATTCGCATATCTTGCCTCACCTGCCGTTGTTGCTTATTCAGCATTGAAAGGCTTTATCGATTTTGATTCTGAATCTACCGGCGGTAATGAAATCAAGGGTGAAATTACTATAAATACTAAAACTGCTTCCGATGAATCTGAGGTAAGTATTGTTGATGGATTTGAAGAGATTGTTACTGGCAACATAATTTTCTGTAATCAAAACAATCTTAATACTGATGGTATCTATCCGGGTAAATATACTTATAACGATGATTTTTCAAAAGAAGATCAAGCTAAAGTCGTTATGGAAAACTATGACCCAAAGTTCGGAGAATTAGCTGATGTGGGAGATATTCTATTAAGTGGTTATAATTTCGGAACAGGAAGCTCTCGAGAACAAGCGGCTACTGCACTTAAATATCGCGGTATTAAATTAGTAATCGCCGGTTCATTTAGTGAAACTTATAAACGTAACGCTATTAATAATGGTTTCTTAACTGTCGACTGCCCAAAATTCTATGAGTATCTAAATCATATTTATGGGAAAAAAGAGTTGTCCTTAAAAATTAATTCAGAAATGAAAATTAATTTCAAAAAATCGACAATAGAATTTGAAGGTAATGTTTTCAGCTTTAGCCCTGTTGGTGTAGCAGCTCAAGAACTTATTATTTTGGGCGGATTAGAAAATTGGATAATGAATAATCTATAAAATGGAGATTAAATATGGGAAAGACAATTTCTCGAATAATGTCAGAATATGCAGTTAATTTGAAATATGAAGATTTACCTGAAAATGTAATAACTGAAGTGAAAAGATATTTATACGATTCGATAGGATGTGCTTTAGGGGCAATGAATACTAAGGATGTAAATGTAATCAGAGATATTTATAATGAAATGGGTGGTAAAGCAGAATCAACTGTCATCGGATTTGGCGATAAAATTCCGGCAGTAAATTCATCACTTGTAAATTCGCTAATGATTCGCTCATTGGATTTTAATGATATCTTTTGGAAAGATGATCCAAGTCATCCATCGGATATAATCCCTGCAGCATTATCCACAGCAGAAATGATGAATGCTTCTATGAAGGATGTAATCGTTGCAATAGTATTGGCTTATGAATTTGAACAGCGTCTATGCGAATTTGCCAAACCGGGTGTAAGAGAAAGGAAATGGCATCATGCTACTCTTACCCAATTTGTTTCTCCTTTAGTTGCCGGAAAAATATTGGGATTAACAGTTGACCAGATGGTGAATGCAATAGGAATTAATGGTTCACATAATCATACAATTGGCTGTCCTACTGCTGGTAAACTAACAATGATGAAAAATACAGTTGACCCTATGGCAGTTCAAGCTGGTGTATTCGCAGCTCTTATGGCAAGGAAAGGATATACTGGAACAGAAGCCGTCTTTGAAGGTAAAGAGGGTTTTATGGATTGCTTCTTTGGTTGGGATGTAAAAGAAAATGAAGTATCTCCAATCTTGATGAAAGGGCGCGAACGTGCAGAAGAATGGGCTTGGGATATCGATTTGATGACTAAAAATCTTGGAAATCCATTTAAGATTTTAGAATGCTCAATGAAAGCATTCCCTACTGAAGCTTTGACACATACTCACATTTCCGCCGCTCTTAATATCGTTAAGAAAAATAATATAAGTTATGATCAGATTGAATTAGCTACTATTACTACAATCGCACGCGCTTGCGATATATTATTCGATCCTCATAAATACCGTCCTGAATCAAGAGAAACGGCAGATCACTCACTCCCTTATTGTATAGCCGCATCATTAGTTGATCATAAAATCACCACTGAATCATTCAGTGACGAAAAACTTAAAGATCCGCGTATTTGGGAAGTAATCGATAGAATTAAAGGAGAAGCATCAGAAGAATTTGAACTGATGTTCCCAGCTAAACAACCATCTAAAGTTGTAATAACAACTAAGTCCGGTGAGACTTATTCAGAATATCTCGAATATCCAAAAGGTGATCCGAGAGAACCGATGTCGATGGAAGATTTGGATAATAAATTCAATGCTCTCACTACTTCTGTACTTTCAGGCGAAAGACAAAATGAGATTAAAGAAATGATATTTAACGCAGAGAATTTTAGCGCAAAAGATTTTATGAATAAATTGAGTATTAATTAAGGAATTTGATTATGGAAAAAGCAAGTGCAGGTCATCTCGGTGATAAGGTAAGGTCTGATTGCTTCATCGAAATTGAAAAGAAAACTAAAGGTGGTATCGAAATTTCATTGGAAAGCAAAGTTGCCGCTCTGTATCGTGATGCAATATTATTTCAGGCAGAAGAGATTTTAGATTTTTTTGAGATAAAGAATGCTGCCGTAACTATTAAAGATTATGGCGCTCTTCCTTTTACTTTAGCCGCAAGAATGGAAATGGCTATCAAACGTTTATTTCCTGAAATCAAAAAAGAATTTTTGATTCCTTTCAATAAGAAAAAATTAAAGGGAACTTCGAAAGATCGATTAAGAAGAAGTCGTTTGTATCTTCCAGGAAATGAACCGAAATTTTTTGTTAATGCCGGTCTCCATAGCCCAGATGGAATTATTTTAGATCTTGAAGATAGTGTCTCTCCAAATGAAAAAGATTCTGCTCAACTCATTGTGCGTAATGCACTTAGAACTGTCGATTTTTATGGGTGTGAACGAATGGTACGCATTAATCAGCTACCAAAAGGTCTCGATGACTTAAAGTATATTATTCCGAATGGAGTTGATGTAATATTAGTTCCAAAGGTAGAAACTGCCGAACAGATTAGAAGTGTGGAGAATGAAATTAACTGCATCAAAGAAGAATATAAAATTAAGACTGATATCTATTTGATGCCTATAATTGAAAGTGCACTCGGCGTAGAGAATGCTTTCCAAATTGCATCTTCTTCCGATCTCGTTTGTTCTCTTGCCATCGGCTTGGAAGATTTCACTGCCGATCTTGGAATCGAACGCACTAAAACAGGTACCGAAAGTTTTAGTATGCGATGCCGAATAGTCAATGCCGCAAAAGCCGCGAAGGTTCAGGCAATCGATACTGTATTCTCTGATATTTCTGATATGGATGGTTTAAGAGATAGCGTCCTCGAAGCTAAACATCTCGGCTTTGAAGGTAAGGGATGTATCCACCCTCGTCAAATACCAGTTATAAATGAAGCATTTCAACCAACTAAAGATGAGATTACTAAAGCAGAGAAAATTGTAACTGCTTATAATGAAGCTTTGGCAAAAGGTTCAGGTGTTGTTGCTCTCGGCAGTAAGATGATCGATGCACCTGTTGTAGCTCGTGCTCTTAAGGTTATAAACATGGTTAAATCCGGAGATAAAAAATGAAAATGATAAAAAATGCCGTAGGCAGATTAGTCCCCGATGAAGTCAATGGAGTAAAACAGATTCCTTTTAAAGGTGTTGGAAAATATATTCCGGATGGATTTACTGCAAGAACAAAAATAAGATCATGTGCCGAGTTCCCCCCTGACGGTAACAAAGTAGTAAAATCATTGAAAGAAGCCTTAAAAAAAGCAGGTATTAAGGATGGTATGACGATCTCAACTCATCATCACCTAAGAAATGGAGACCTCCTTACCAATAAATTATTTGACGAAATAAAATCACTCGGCATTAAAAATATCCGTTGGTTTCCTTCTGCATCATTCCCCTGCCATTCGCATTTAATAAAATATTTGGAAGATGGGACAATCCATCATATTGAAGGAAGTATGAACGGACCATTAGGCAGATTCACAACAGAAGGAAAGATGAAAGGTGTCGGTGTCCTCCGTTCTCATGGCGGAAGATATCAATCAATCCAAGATGGTGAAGTGCAAATTGATATTGCAATTATTGCTGCACCCGAAGCAGACCCTTTTGGTAATGCTAATGGTGTTAATGGTAAATCTGCCTTCGGTGGTATAGGATTTTCTTTAGCAGATTCTGAATATGCAGATAAAGTGATTGTTGTAACAGATAATCTCCAACCATTCCCGGTTGTTCCATGGCAGATTCAAGGTAATAATGTTGATTATGTCGTGGAAGTGGAATCACTCGGTGATCCGGCTAAAATTGTTTCAGGAACAACAGAAGTAACCAAAAGCCCTGATCGCTTATTGATTGCTGAATATGTAGCTCAGTTTATGGAAGAAGCAGATATAATGAAAGATGGTTTTTCTTTTCAAGCAGGTTCTGGTGGTACTAATTTAGCATTCGCCCTTTTCCTTAAAGAGAAGATGAAAACAAAAGGAATTAAAGCCCGATTTATCCGTGGCGGAAGCACAAAATATTTAGTGGAAATGCTCGAAGAAGGATTGACTGATTATATTTTAGATGGTCAGACTTTTGATCTCGAAGGTGTCCGTTCAATGCGAGAGAATCGAAATCATGTGAGCACTTCCCCATTTACAAGTTATAATTACCATGGCAAAGGAAATTTTGCATCGATTATTGATGCAGTGGTGCTCGGGGCTACCGAAGTAGATGTAAATTTTAATGCTAATGTAGTGAGCCATTCAGATGGATATTTATTGCATGGAATAGGCGGTTGGCAGAATTGTATGTTCTCTAAATGCACGATTTTGGCTATACCTTCGTTTAGAGACCGTATACCTGTCATATTGGATGAAGTTACCACTTTATGCGCTCCGGGCGCTTTAGTGGACGTTATTGTAACCGAGAGAGGCATTGCTATCAATCCCCGAAGGAAGGATTTGCTCGCTGCAGTTAAAAATTCTAATCTTCCAATTAGATCAATAAAAGAGATTCAAAAAGAGGTTTATGAAATTTGCGGCGGTGCGCCTGCTAAACCTTTAGTCGATGATTCAAAGGTTGTTGCTGTTATAAAATGGGTGGATGGAACAGTAATCGATTCAGTATTTAAGCTGGAAATTTAAGTTCCGCTATTTGTTATGATTTATGTAGTAAAAAGAAGGGTAATTTCTAAATAATAATCTAGAAATTGCCCTTCTTTAATTTAACAGCTCCATTAAATGAAATAAACCACAAATTACCCGATTTATCTACAATTACATCATTTATAATATTACCCGGAATTTTGGAATTGGTAGTATTGTAAAAAAAGGGATTATTATAATCTGTAAACATTGCCACTCCTTGATTCGTTGCAATGAACATCTTCTCATTAAATGAATAGAAATTTCGAAGACCTAATTTTTCTGAGATAACTATTCCCGGAATATTTATCTTTTCCCAACTTGTTCCATCATATTTTACAATACCACCTGATATATTCGCATTTGGAATTGGCTGAAAGCTTACCCATAAATTTCCATAATTATCAATTGTAAGTTTACCTGAATAATTACCCATAGAAGGATTTATTTGCATTTCGGTTGTAGTGTAACTTTTCCAAATTGTTCCATCAAATGAACGAAGTCCAAGATTATTTAGTAGCCCTATCCAAACCTTACCTGAATTAGATTCAACTGCTACATCAGTTATATAATTTGATTGAATCGGTGAATTTGTATTATCAAATCGGATCCAACTATTACCTCTAAATGAATACAATCCATCAGCAGTGGCAATCCAAGCAACTCCTTGATTATCGATATCAATGCCTGTTACAGCTGAATTTACAATACCGCTATAATTAGTCCATTTATTATCTTGAAATTTTGAAAGTCCTTTTAAAGTCCCAACCCAAATAGTTCCATATTTATCCCCTTTTATTTCAGTAACGCTATTTGATGGGAGGTATGAATAAGGAAAGAAATCAAATTTTTTACCGTCAAATCGAGTTAAACCTTTATCGGTTGAGCCAAACCAGACGTATCCTTTATTATCAACAAATATTGCAGTAAGTGAATTACTCCTAATCCAAGAATTAGATGAATTATATGATACCCAATAAGTTGTATCTTCTAATTCAATAAAAAGACTTGAAGTTTTACTTCCTCTTACGGTTACCATAGTACTATCAGAACGATGCTCAGGATAGCTATACTTCACTTCATAAAAACCGGGAAAAAGAGATTTGAGTATGTTCGGCGTTTTTAGTCCAGTCGAAGAATCTTCCAAAAATATAGATGCTCCAAGTGGAAATGAATTACAAGAAATCTCTCCATAAGCACCTTGATTAATTGTATAGTCGATAAATATTTTTTTCGTGCTGTTGGGAATAGGAGTTATATAAAATGTACTATCGGGGAATAAATCTAATTTAAGAGTAATACTATATTCTTTATCAGAAAGGAATTCTACTGAATCGGGTGTAGTTAGACCCATATTTTTATTATCGAGAAATATTAGTGCACCCTGTGGTCTACTATCGATATAAATTTTTCCAAATACTTCCTTAGGCTCAGGGGGTGAGCCTGTAAAAACTTCTTTATCCTTGCATGAATAAGCAATTAATATTACTAATAATATTAAAAATTTTTTATTCATTTGTATTTCTTAGAAAAACCCTTTTTTCAACTTTACTGCACCGTTTAATGAAACAAACCAAAGGTTTCCCGATTTATCAAGCACTATATCATTTATTACATCCGCAGGAAGTTTTGAATTGTATCGATTTAACAGTAGTGTATTAATAAATACATTTTCGTAGATGGCAACTCCAAAATTAGAACAGAGGAAATTAAATTTACCGGAGTTCGTAATTCTGCGTATTTGGCTCACTCCAAAACCATTAATAACTCCATTGCTCCATTTATTTCCATTATAATAAACTAAACCACCCAAAATACCGGCATTTGGATTTGGTAAAAATGATGCCCATATAATACCATTGTCATCAATATTAATTTTATTTCCTAGACTTCCTATTGAAGGAGAAACATTCATATCTGCATTTTTAATTGTATTCCAATTTGTTCCATCGAATGATTTAACACCATTTTCTCCCTGAATTGTAAACCATACCTTTCCTGTTGTTTTTTCTACTGCAAGATCATAAACATTAGTTGTTGGAAATATTGACGTAGAAACAGTACTACTGTTGTAAAATTTAGCATTCCCATTCTCTAATCTGATTAATCCTTTGCTATTTGATGCTATCCAAGCAATACCAGCATTATCAACTTCAACTGTATTTAAATATCCGCTGACTACATCACTATAATCAGTCCAACTATTATTATAATATTTATACAAACCATTACTTGAGGAAACCCAAACTGCACCTGAATTATCCACATAAATGTCTGTAACATTTATTCTGTTTATGGCAACAAAATTAGCTGACATAACTTCAAACTTTTTACCATCAAAACGAACCGGACCCACAGATGAAGTCCCAAACCATACATAACCATTGTGATCAACTTCTACACAATTGATGTTATTACTACGAATGCCGGAATTAAAATAATTGTATGATACCCATTCAGTTGTATCTTCGAGAATCAAATTGACACTCGTCAGTTTCCCTCCTAATACAGTTACTGTTGCACTGTCAGGTCTATGTTCAGGATATGATAATTTAACACTATAAAAACCGGGAAAGTTGTTCTTTAAGGTGTCAGGTGTTACTAATCCGGTATTAACATTATTTAAGGATATGCCTGCTTTTAAAGGTGTAGATGTTACAAATATTTTCCCATATACCTTACTATTATTATAATAATTGATGTTGATTTTAGTTTCGTCATTTTCCTTTACCAAAACACTAAAAGTAGTATCTTGGAAAAGATCCATTTTTAGTGTAATGCTATATTCTTTTATCAATAGATAAGGAATAACAGCGGGCGTAGTAACTCCCATATTTTTACCATTTAAGAATACTCGTGCATTTGAAGGAGAACTTTCGATAAACAATTTGCCAAATGCTTCCGGTCTTTCATCCTCAACACCGGTAAATACTTCCTTATCTTTACAACTGCTAACAATCAGCAACAGAATGATAGAAAAAAAGAAGAGATATTTTTTAGTACTTAAAATCAATTTAACTCCTACAAAAATTTAATTAGGAATGTTTTTTATTTTCATTGCACCATTCATTGTTACAAGCCATAGAGCACCCGATTTATCTCTTTTAATTGCTCTTATATCTGCTGTTGGTATTTTGGAATTAAAAATATTATATAAATCTATATTGTATGATTCATCAAAAATTGCAAAACCAGATTGAGTTGATAAATACCCTTTCCCTTTATAAAAATAAAAATCCTGAAATAAGGTTACACCAATACCGGAAAATTTAACTTCTTTCCATTTAACTCCATCAAATTCTACAATTCCACCTCGAATATTTTGAAATTTCATATTTGGCACTAACCCAATCCAGATTTTTCCTTTACCATCTGATTTTATTTCAGATACATTATTACCCATTAAAGGATCTAACCCCATTGCATTAATATCAAAATTTATCCAACTGATTCCATTATACACTAAAATACCTTTATTAGAAGTCCCTATCCAAATTCTATCATCATTTCCAACGGTGATTGAACTAAACATATTGTCTTTAAAAAATGTAGGATTAGTTCTAGTGCTGAATTCCTCCCACTTAGCACCG
>JBAYVI010000102.1:0-11868 GCA_041674625.1 Melioribacteraceae bacterium
GGATGCGAATGCGAACCATACCTTACACGTGATTTTAGATTTATGATTGAGACCCCAGAAAAATTAGTCGGTGGTATCAAACTTATAATGAAAGCACTCAGAATTAATAAAGCAATAATAGGAATAGAAGATAATAAACCGGAAGCGATTAAAAATTTAAACGAACAGTTATCAGGTCAAAGCGAAATAGAAGTAAAGAGCTTAAAGACGAAATATCCGCAAGGCGCAGAAAAGATGCTTATCAAATCGATTACACGTAAAGAAGTTCCTCCCGGAAAGCTTCCATTAGATCTTGGAATAGTTATTCAAAATATCGGTACTGCATGTTCAATTTATGATGCAATAGTTAATGGTATTCCGCAGATAGAAGCATTTATGACTGTATCGGGACTTGGAATTAATGAACCGAAAAATTTAATCATTAATGTAGGTACTCCGATTAATGAAATTTTGGATTATTGTGGTGGAGTAAATGAGAAGGCAATTAAATTGGTAGCGGGTGGACCGATGATGGGTGTTGCACAGTCCGATTTTAATGCTCCAATAACAAAAGCTACTTCGGGACTACTCGTACTCACACACGAAGAAGCGGGCGATAACGAAGCAAGTAACTGCCTAAGATGCGGTAAGTGTATTGAAGCTTGTCCATTAGATTTAATGCCTACAAAACTTGCACGCTTAACACAATTAGAAAAATTTGAAGATGCTGATGATGCGGGCATCTTAGTTTGTATGGAATGCGGAACTTGCACATTTCAATGCCCGGCTAATATTCCATTAGTACAATGGATTAGATTAGGGAAACAGAGTGTGATTAAAATTAAGAAAGAAAAACAATCTGCTTAATATATGGAAATGAAAAATGGATAATGCTGTAAATCCTTCATATCGATTAGAGCTTTCCAGCTCGCCGCATATACATTCGCGGTGGACTGTTAAGCAATCTATGTGGTTAGTAAATTTAGCTTTACTCCCTTCAATTATCTCAGCTGTAATCTTTTTCGGTTACTTTCAGTTATCGATTCTTTTTACGAGCGTGGTTTTCTGTTTACTTACAGAAGCGGCAATTAAATATATCCGCAAACGCAAATTAACATTAATGGATGGAAGTGCAGTAATAACAGGACTATTGCTTGGATTAATTTTACCTCCGAATTTTTCTTTGGTCTCCACTGCAATTGGTGCGGTTGTAGCCATCGCTTTAGGTAAAGAGATTTTTGGTGGAATTGGAAATAACATCTTTAATCCAGCATTAGTGGGACGAGCATTTCTTCAAGCGGCTTTTCCGGTTGGGATTACCACATGGCATCAGCCTAATTATGCATTGGATTCAGTCTCTTCTGCTACTCCACTTGCAGCATTAAAGTTTGACAAAGTATTTACTGATATAGCTCCATTGTTCTGGGGCAATATAAGCGGAAGTCTCGGCGAAACTTCGGCGTTAGCAATTATTATTGGAGGGCTATTTTTAATATTTATAGGTGTTGTTAATTGGAGAGTCCCCATTTCGATGATTATAGGAATGCTAATATTCGGTAGTCTATTTTGGATTATCGACCCGATGAAATATCCGAGTCCGTTTTTCCAACTTTTAGCAGGTGGATTTATGTTTGGAACATTTTTTATGGCAACTGATTGGGTCTCTTCACCACTTACAAGCAGAGGGATGTTGATATTTGGATTTCTCATTTCGTTTATAGTCGTAGTTATTCGTTTATTCGGCGGTTTACCCGAAGGTGTGATGTATGCGATACTTTTAATGAATGCTTTTGTACCATTAATAAATAAATATACTTCGCCAAAAATTTTCGGAGCAGAAAAATGAAATTAATGGCGCACATGATAGCTACACTTGCAATTATTGGTATTATATCAGGCGGAACGCTCGCAGTAATTAGTAAATGGGCAGATCCTTTAATTGCAGCAAATAAAAAGGCAGTTACTGAAAATGCAATCTTCCTTGTTCAACCTGCAGGTAAGTCGTATGAAAAAGTGAAAAACAACGATAATGAAATTTATAAAGTATTTGATGAGAATAAAGAGCTAATTGGTTATTCGGTTGTATTTACCGGAAATGGTTTCCAAGGGGCAATTAGGTCGATGGTAGGATTGGATAAAGATCTTAAAAAAATTACAAGTATCGAAGTACTCGAACAATCTGAAACTCCGGGTCTAGGCACAAGAATTACAGAACCGGGATATAAAGACCAATTCAAAGGATTAGAAACTGAACCGCAAATTAATTGGTTAAAAACTCCACCTACTAAACCAAATGAGATAATGGCTATTACAGGAGCTACAATTTCGTCTAAATCGGTTGTCGCAATTTTGAATGAAGGAATATCAAAAATCCGAGCCCTTAAAGAAGGAGGGAAATTATGAAAAAAAAAGTAACTCTTTGGTATGAATTTTTTAAGGGAGTTTGGGATATCAATCCCGCTTTCAAACAGATACTTGGTACTTGTCCAACTCTTGCCGTTACTGTATCCGCAATTAATGGAATTGCAATGGCATTGGCTACAACATTCGTATTGGTGTTTTCAAGTTTAATAATTTCATTGGTTCGTAAGTTGATACCGAGTCAAGTGCGTATCGCTGCTTATATAGTAATTATTGCTTCATTCGTAACAATAGTCGATATGGTAATGAAAGCACAATTTCAAGAATTGAGTAAAGCATTAGGACCATTCATACCCTTGATTGTAGTAAACTGTATAATATTAGGAAGAGCCGAAGCATTTGCTTCAAAGAATACTCCATTTCGTTCAATACTTGATGCACTCGGTAACGGAGCCGGATTTTTATTGGCACTTTTTGTAATTGGCAGTATAAGAGAATTACTGGGTTCAAGAACAATTTTGGGATTTCAGTTATTGCCTAATAGTTACGACCCAATGATTGTAATGATTCTCCCTGCAGGAGCATTTTTAACTTTTGGATTACTTATGGGATTTGCCAATGCTTATGCAATAAGAAAAAACAAGAAAGCAACAGAAACAAATATCTTCAAATATAAATTAGAACGTGAAAAATTAAATGCGACTGAGGTCTAAATGGAACTGATTATTATTTTTATCTCTGCATCGATTGTAAATAACTTTGTTCTTTCGTTATTCCTTGGCATCTGCCCATTTATCGGAGTATCAAATAAATTTTCTTCGGCTGTATCGATGGGACTTGCAACGACATTTGTAATGGTAATTACTGCGATGGTTAGCTGGTTACTCTATTTCAAATTACTGCTCCCGTTTCATCTTACTTTCTTACAGATACCATCATTCATTTTGGTTATAGCTGCGTTAGTTCAGTTTGTTGAGATGGTAATTAAAAAAGTAAGTCAGCCGCTTTATAGAGCGTTGGGAATTTTTCTTCCGTTGATTACGACAAACTGTGCGATTCTCGGATTAGCATTGTTATTAGTTATGAGAGATTATAGTTTTGTAGAAAGTATAGTATTTGGATTAGGTTCAGGTGCGGGATTTATTTTGGCTCTTTCGATTATGGCGGGTATAAGAGAGGAATTGGAATTAAGAGATGTGCCTAAAGCATTTCAGGGAGCACCAATAACACTGATAGTCGCCGGTATTCTTGCCCTTGCATTCATGGGCTTTGCAGGAATGATTTAATAAAATTTTTGGATGAGGTTTTAAAATGGATATGACAATTATAATAGCAATTGCAACGATGGGAGGGCTTGGGCTTATTTTCGCTGGTGGTCTTGCTATCGCAGATAAAAAATTAAGAGTAGAAGAGAATCCATTAATTGCTCAAGTTAACGAAATACTCCCAAATGCGAATTGCGGTGGATGCGGATATGCAGGCTGTTACGATTTTGCAGTTAATCTCGTTGAAGGGAAAGCGAAAGTTAATGGCTGTCCGGTAGGCGGCAATGATGTAGCACAGGAAGTAGCACTATTGATGGGAGTGGATTCAGAAGCATCGGTAAAAATAGTGCCAAGAATTTTATGCAGAGGCGGTAATAAAGAAGCAATTAAAAAAGCCGCAGAATACTATGGACCGCTAAGCTGTAAAGCAATGGCATTAGTAGCCGGCGGACAGAAAGAATGCTCTTACGGATGCCTTGGTGGCGGTGATTGCGTTAATGTATGTACATTCGGTGCTATGTTTATGAATGAGAATGGATTACCTGAAGTTATAGAAGATTTATGTACAGGATGTGGAATGTGTGCAAAAGCTTGTCCGAGAGATATAATTGAAATGCACCCAATTGATAGAGAAGTTTTTGTGTTGTGCAAAAACCATGATGACCCTAAACGTTCAAAAGAAGTATGTGAGGCAGCATGTATAGGGTGCGGAATTTGTGCCCGTAAATCAGATGGTGGTGTTGAGATGGTTAATAATCTTGGTATAGTTCATTATGATAAATTTGATCCTGAAAAAATTCCATTTGAAAAATGTTCTACCGGCGCTATTGCTAAAATTCATAATAATAGTTTGAATTAGATGAGTGAATTACTGATCGAAGAAGGAATCGTAGTCTCTTCTAAAAATGGGCTTGCAGATATAGAAATAATGGACAGCGAGAATTGCGAAAAATGTTCGGCTAAAATTATCTGCAAACCAAGCGATAGCGAAAGAAGAAGAATTAAAGCAATCGATCCTTATAATGTGCGGATAGGAGATTCTGTTAAGATATCTATCGAAGGTTTTCAACTCGTTAAAGCATCTTTTCTTCTTTATGGAATGCCGCTAATTATACTTTTAGCTTCGCTTTTAACCTTTCTCAATTACTATAAGATGGATGAACTCGTTGCCTCTTTATTTAGTATGGGATTAACCGCTGTTTACTTCTTTCTCGTTTATTCATTTAGGAAACAAATATCACCAGAAAAATTACCAATGATAATTTCTGTAAAGAAGAAAACAATCAATGATATAGCCGATTCCCGCCCACTCTCAGAAAATTAAAATACCATAGTTTTTGTAAGTGGGTCAAGTTAATATAGAGTTCTAATCGATTGGTTAATGTATCGGAGACAACCATTAAGCTGAATTAAATCTTTGTTTTATTTGCTAGGTACTATCTAAGATTGATAATCTGAAAGATATATAATAAAGCTGTCATCAATTCATAAGATTATTCTTAAATTGCTTTGGACTTATTCCTACTTCTTTTTTGAAGAGACGTGAAAAATATGGAGGATTTTCAAATCCGAGTTTATATGATATTTCTGAAATAGTTTGCTCACCTTCTACGAGCATATTTTTTGCTTCATTAATTACATAGAGATGGATCAATTCCAAAGCTGTCTTCCCAGTCTCTTGTTTTAATAAATCACTCAAATATTTCGGTGATAAATTTAATTTTGATGCTATATAATTTACAGTTGGCAGACCTTTATCTCCCGCTCCCTCTGTTTCAAAATATTCATTTAGCGATTCGTTAAATTTTGTAACTGTAATCCCTATCAAAGGCTTGCGATCTATAAACTGCCTCTTATAAAACCGTTGAGCGTACTTCAACAATGAATCCAAATGCGAAAGTATAATTGATTTACTAAACTCATCAGGGTTATTATGATGTTCAGAATCCATTTTATTATAGAGAGACCAGATTATTTCTTTTTCTCTTGGCAGAAGATGAAGAGCTTCATGATTTTCATAATCGAAAAAATTGTATTTTTTAATTTCAGAAAACATCGGATGTCCCATCAAAAAATCGGGATGCAAATAGATAACAAAACTTTTTTCTTTCAATTTAAGTCCGCGGGCTGTTAGTTTTTGTCCCGGTCTTGTAAAAAACATTACACCTGTGTTGTGGTCGTACTTTGTTTTTCCATAAATGAGTTCGCCTGAAATAATTTTCTTAAATCCAATAATGAAAAAATCACAAACAAACTCCATATTCTTTTCAAGAGGTGAGAAATTTTTTAGAAGATTAAAGCTAATTAATGGATGTTCTGGTGGAGGAAATCCCTCTGCTTTATTCAATTCACTGATGGTCTTAAAATGTCTCATTCATTTCACCTTATAAAATATTCACTATTTCAAAATAATGAAAGATTGATTTTTATTATAATCTATATCGGAATATTATTCTTAATAATTCTTTCGGCTCCAAAAAAATTGATTATTATGCACACTATATCATCGAATAATATATATGCCGGAATAATTTCCCGGCATTAAGTAATACAATTAATTATTAAAATGCTTTCTCAAGAATCTGCTTACTGATTTCAGGTGTAATATCACGTTTTTCAGAAAGGGCAGTCAAACCATGCACCTTCAATTGTTCTACAATTTCTGGAATTTTTACGGCTTTGATACCATATTCCGAGAGACGTGTTTTTATACCAAGGCTTTCAAAAAATTCTCTTGTTTTACTAATAGCTAAATCAATTTTTTCTTCTTCGCTACCTTTCGAGATATTCCAAACTCTTTCGGCATACTGAATAAGTTTCTCTCGTTTTTGTTCACGTCTTACTTCGAGCAATGCAGGGAATACAATTGCAAGAGTCTGTCCATGATCAATTCCAAATAATGCTGTAAGTTCATGTCCAATCATGTGAGTAGTAAAATCGCCCGGGACACCAACTGAGACAATTCCATTTAATGCGGATGTGGCACACCACATAAGATTAGCACGTGCATCATAATTTTCCGGTTCAGAAATTGTCTTTACACCGATTTCAATCAATGTTTGCAATATACCCTCAGCCCAACGGTCTTGCATCTTAGCATCAACAGAGAAAGTCATATAAAATTCAACTGTATGAATAAAAGTATCTACTATTCCATTGGCAACTTGTATCTTAGGAAGTGTAAATGTAAAAGTAGGGTCCAAGATTGAAAAATTGGGAAAAGTCAATTCACTCATCACCGGAAACTTTCCATGATTGTAACTGATTACAGCACCGTTATTCATTTCAGAACCGGTAGCCGGTAAAGTTAATACAGTACCAAAGGGAATAACATCATTTAAGTCTTTTGCTGTAATAGCTGTAAATCCATATTTTA
This sequence comes from Melioribacteraceae bacterium, assembly GCA_041674625.1. GTDB lineage: Bacteria > Bacteroidota > Ignavibacteria > Ignavibacteriales > Melioribacteraceae > BRH-c32. The sequence goes on from JBAYVI010000102.1 coordinate 6,982, forward strand.
ATAATTCGCTCGCTTTGCCATTATAATGTGCTGCTAAAGCAATAAACTTAGTACCATCAATTACAGAGCCTCCTCCGACTGCAAGAATGAAATCGATCTTTTCGTTACGGACAACTTCTGCGGCTTTTACTAAAGTTTCGTAACGGGGATTAGGCTCAATTCCACCAAACTCTAAAACCGTTCTACTCCCGAGATTAGCTTTCACTTTATCAATCAATCCACTTCTTTTTGCGCTTCCGCCTCCAAATGTTATTAATACCTTAGCACCCGCCGGTACATTTGAATCGATTTTATCTAGACGATCTTTTCCGAAAAAAATTCTTGTGGGATTATAAAAATCAAAATTGTACATGTATCTCCTTATTTAAACTAATTATCAATATTTTTCAAATCGTAATTACGATTTCCTAAGCCAAGTTCTTCGGCATGTTCGATAGTATGAATGCCGTTTTTTTCTTCTATTCTCTTAATTAAATCATGTCCATCATGAGATTTATAAACGAGGTCAACACAAGCTTGGTCTAAAGCTACCGGATCGAGAGATGAAAGAATACCAATATCTCCCATAGTTGGGTCTGCCGGATTTGAATTGCAATCACAATCGATGGAAAGCTTATTCATTACATTAATATATAAAATTTTATCGCAAAGACTATTTATAATAGCTCCCGATGCTTCTGCCATTGATTCTAAAAATTTGTCCTGTGGAGTAGAAAAGGCTTTAGAGAAATCTTCTAATTTATCAGTTACACCTGCAGTATGAATCCACATTTTGCCATTTGCAGATGCAATTCCTATAGACATATTTTTTAATGCACCGCCGTACCCGCCCATTGCATGCCCCTTGAAATGAGATAGTATTATATATGAGTCGTAGTTTTTAAAATGTGAACCAACAAAATCTACTTTGATATTTTTGCCTTTTTCATATGGTAAAGAGATAGAACCATCTTCATCCATAATATCTACATTTGCTATTGCAGTAAATCCATGGTCTTTTGCCGCTTGCTTATGATCTGCGGTTTTGGATCTTTTTCCATTATATGCGGTATTGCACTCTACTATCGTACCATTTACTGACTGAACTAATTCTTTAATAAGACTCGGCGAAAGGAAATTATTTCCTCCCGGTTCACCGGTGCTAATTTTTACAGCTACTTTGCCTTCCAATTCACGACCTAATACTTTATAAACATTCATTAATCCTTCCGGATTAATATTTTTTGTCATATAAACAATTGGCTTTGAATTAATTTTTATTTCTTTATTCTTATCAGAAACTTTATCGTCATTAATATTTTGTTGCAAACCGCTAACGCTAAAAGTTGCAGATAAAAATATCATAATTACCATATACAATTTGGAATATTTTTTCATTTCATTTCTCCTTGATTACTTCATTTAAACATTTTATTGCATTAAGTGTGCGAGGGTATCCAATATAAGGGAGTAATTGAGTAGTTACATTCAAAAGTGTTTCTTTATCATTTCCTACATTTATATTGCCTAAAATATGTCCTTTCACCTGCTCTTCAGTTCCGCCCATACTTATAAGCATTGAATAGGTTAATAGCTCTCTTGTTTTTATATCCAATCCTGTTCTGGTATAGAAATCGCCAAAGCAATTTGCCGATAAATATTTTTGTATATGGATTTGATTATCAGGAGCTTCAAGATACATCTTATCAATCATGTCTCCGAATATTAATTTCTGAATTGCTAATCCTTTTTCAAAATGAGTTTCCACAGTAGTAGTTGATTGCCCTTCAAGTGGTAATTCAATATTCCTTTCTATTAATATATCATTAGCCGCATAAATAAAATCTATTACTTTTGATATCCCTACATAGGGAATTGACTGATACAAAATCTCCTTCAGTTCTATTGGGGTAATTCCAATATTTAATCCGGCATTTAAGTACATTTTATATTCAGTAATAGCTTGAGATGCAATGGTGGAACCTATAATCATCAGCACCCTAATTTTCGTATCAAGATCACCATAACTGATTACTTCATCAAAAGCAAAATTATCAAATACTTCAATTAATTCAGGGTCTGTGTGCATTGCTTTGGAAGTATAATTCTGCCACAATTCTTCATGATTTTTTATCGCTAAATCAGTAAGTCGTATTTTTTTGTTTTGTTTTTTAGATGGCTTCATAGTTCATAGTATATTTTTTATTTAAGAAATAGGTTTATTGATGCTAAGGTTTTGCCTTTCATACTTACTCCGGGTTACCTATCAATCATCTTTTGATGGCTTTCGCCATATCTTTCACCTTTTATAATAATTTTAGATGAGAGAGTTTCTATTTCACTAAGATCATCTTTCGTTAGTTCTACATTTATCGCACCAATATTTTCTTCAAGACGATGAAGCTTAGTAGTCCCCGGAATAGGAGCAATCCATGGTTTTTGCGAAAGCAACCAGGCAAGGGCTATCTGTGCCGGTGTGGCTTTTTTTCTTTTTGCTATCTGTTCTAATAACTTCACAATTGCAAAATTAGATTTTCTATTTTCTGTATTAAAACGTGGGACGGTATTTCGGAAATCATTTTTTGCAAAAGTCGTGTTCTCATCTATCTTCCCTGTGAGATAACCTTTACCAAGCGGACTGAATGGCACAAAACCTATACCAAGCTCTTCTATTAACGGAATTATTTCTGCCTCCGGCTCTCTCCAAAATAATGAGTATTCACTCTGAAGAGCAGTAACAGGATGAACCGCATGTGCACGGCGAATATTTTTCACTCCAGCTTCCGACATTCCGAAATGCTTTACTTTACCTTCCTGAATCAAATCTTTCACTGCACCGACTACATCTTCCATTGGCACATTAGGATCAACTCTATGCTGATAAAATAGGTCAATCACATCTGTTCTCAATCTCTTTAATGAAGCTTCTGCAACTTCCTTGATATGCTCCGGTTTGCTATTTAATCCGGGTAATTGCTGACCGCTTTGTGTATCGAAATTAAATCCAAACTTGGTTGCAATAACAACATTTTCTCTAAATGGTTGTAATGCTTCCCCGACTAATTCCTCATTTATAAATGGTCCATATACTTCTGCTGTATCAAAAAATGTGACCCCTTTTTCTACTGCCGAGCGAATCAACGAAATCATTTCAGGTTTATCTTTTGGCTCACCGTAACCAAAACTCATTCCCATACAACCAAAACCGAGAACTGATACTTCGAGACCTGAATTACCTAATTTTCTTTTTTCCATCTCTTACCTCATCTATTATGTTTCTAATGAATTTAATAAATTTATGAATCAAAGATAGAAAAAGGTATTTATTGGTGGTTATACAAAAGTCGGAATTAGTGATACGGATAGCTGTTTATCTATTTGAGAGGTTTCAAGATTGCTTTATTTATGGTTATAGCGTTGAACTAGCATTTAAAATAAATCAACTTCATCACAATTGCTTGCTGCAAGAATTAGTTGCCTAAATTGGAAATTATCTCCGAGGTTGATAAGTATTCTCTGATTCTTTTCCCTTCTGGATTATAGTAAATTTCTTTTATTAAAACTCCGTCAGTATATTCCGCAATACGTTTTATCTTTCCGTTCTCATAATAGTTATAGTAACTGCCATCTAAGATGTTATTCTTAAAAGTAATGAAATTAGACACCTCACCATTAGGGAAATAGAATTTTGTTACTCCTTCTTTGTTGCCATCTTTGTATGTTTCATCGGCACTTAGTAGTCCATTTTGATAATAGCTAAGAATAGTCCCATCAATTTTCCCATTTCGATAATTGCCGATAGTTTTGAGTTTTCCGTTTGTATAGAATACAGTAAAAGGTCCGTCTAAAATTCCATTTTGATATGTAACTTCACCAGACTTATAACCATCACTTGAATATTGAACAGCAACTCCTTCTTTAACATCATTTATAAATTTTACGGTTTCGGATAAGCGACCATTATCATAATATAACTTAGCATCTCCATTTGTTTGACCGTTTTTATAATTCATAACTGATTTAAGGAAGCCGGACTCATAATACTCTTTTGAAATTCCAAACTTTTTATTGTCCTTAAAATTGAGATTAGCTTTAAGAAGTCCATTGCCGAAATACTCATTAAAATTCTCTTCTACTTTGCCGATTTTACTTCCGACATCATAGCGCACACGTTTAACTATCTGCCCATTTTTATAAGTATCTAATACTTTGATAGAGCCATCGGGATAGTAAAGGTAAGATAAACCTTCGAGTTTATCGTCAATGTAATTAGCATCGAGAGCAAGCTCACCAAAATCGTAATATGCTTTGCTTTTTCCCTCTAATTTGTCGTCAATATAATTGCGCTCTACTTCCAACTTACCATTCTCGAAAAATATTTTTGAAATACCATTTAATTTTCCGTGACGATAATTCCAGATTGCAAGGAGTTTGCCGCTTTTGTAATAAGTTCTGCTTTCGCCTTCTTGAATATTATTTACATATCTCGGTTCAGCCCATAGTTCACCCGTCTCATAAAACCATTTGGAAATCCCTTCGAGCTTGCCATTGGTATAATTCCATTCCATACTCTTGATACCATCGAAAAAGTACCAAGTAGAGATACCTTCTTCATTACCGTTTTTGAAGAACCATTCTTTCCACAGACTTCCATTTTCGTAATATTCTTTATAGTACCCATTCTTTTTATTATCAATAAAAATCCCTTCGGACTTTACTTTACCATTCGGATAGAAAGTTTTTTTCAATTCTTGTGCAAAAAGAAATGAGGTAAAAATTAAATAAAAAAGAATAATTTTTCGGATATTTCGGTACATTAGCAATTGTGTTATTTTATAAATGATTAATTCCCTAAAGAAACGACTTTATTAATATGTTTTCAAGTAAAATAAAAATCTATTTTTTTGA
>JBAYVI010000103.1:0-11814 GCA_041674625.1 Melioribacteraceae bacterium
ACAATTGAAAACACCGGTTAAATTAACGTCAATCACCTGTTGCCATTGCTCGGGAGTCATCTTTGCTAAAGTTGCATCTCTTAAGATTCCGGCATTATTAACTAATATGTCTATCTTCCCATATTCTTCGATTACTTGTTTTACTGCTTCTTGTACTTCATTAAAATCAGCAACATTTACCTTTTGAAATTTTTTGGCGGTGCCATCATTAACTAATTCTTCACCTTTTGTTTGATCGACATCCCAGATTATTACAGTCGCACCTTCGGATGCGAATTTAATTGCAGTAGCTTTACCAATCCCCTGCGCTCCGCCGGTAATAATAGCTGTTCTGTTTTCAAGTCTTTTCATTTTTGCCTCATTTATTTTTTTAACGTTTGAAAAATTCAAAACGATAGCGCACTAAAAGTCCCCTAATGGATGAGACTAATGCTTTAATAGTTTTTCTCTTTTCACTATCCAATCTTTAAGAAAATTCCGATTATGTTCTTCCATTAAAGCATAAAAAGCTTCCATCTCTTCTATTCGAAATTTTAATATCCCTAATTCATCTTCCTTCGATTTCTTAACTACTTCTTTTAATTGCTTAGCAATACGCGAATTATTCTTTATTAATTCGAGATTATTTCTAAAAGCATTTTCAAATATTTCCGGTTCGATTTCATAAAAATCTTGTCTGTTATTTTCAGGCGACCATGCTTTACGAATTAATTTCCTATCTCTAAGTCTTTTAAGTATTTGACTTACAGGACCTTTACTTCGATTTAAGCTAATTGCAATATCACCCAATGATAATGGTTCTTTTGAATAGATCAATAGAGCAACTATATGCCCCATTAATTTATTTAGTCCAAATGATTTATATGCATCACCGAACCTTTGTATTAACTCTTTTCTTATTTTCTCTTCAGATGACATCTTAATTCCGATTGTTATTCGTATTTTTTTACTATTAAAGCAGAAGCTTCTCCCCCACCAATACATAGTGAAGCAAGTCCATACTTAGAATCTCTTCTTTTCATTTCATATATTAAAGTAGCTAATATTCTTGCACCACTAGCACCTATTGGATGACCTATCGCAATAGCACCGCCATTTACATTCACGTTTTCGGAAGTTAGTCCGGTCAGTTTTGCTACTGCTAATGATACGACTGCGAATGCTTCATTAATTTCATATAGATCGATATCGGTTGTTTTTAGGTTTGCTCTTTTTAATACTTTCTTAATTGCATCAGCTGGAGCGGTAGTAAATTCAACAGGTGCTTTTGCTGCTGAGCTTTGAGCTACGATTTCTACTAATGGAGTATAACCTAATTCTTTTGCTTTTTCTTCACTCATAATTAAAACTGCCGCAGCACCATCATTTAGCTTTGATGCGTTAGCCGCTGTTACAACTCCGTTCTTATCAAATGCCGGTCTTAAGGTTGCCATCTTATCAAAATTAACTTTTGTTGGCTCTTCATCATCTTTTACTATTGTTTCACCTTTTCTTGTTACGACAGTTACAGGGACTATTTCGTCATTAAACTTTCCCTCTTTTTGAGCCGCTATCGCACGGTTATATGATTGAGTTGCAAATTCATCTAATTGTTCTCGTGTAAATGAAAAATCTTTTGCACATGACTCTGCACATAAACCCATATGAATATTATTATATACATCAGTAAGACCATCTAATAAAACTGAATCATGTATTGTGGAATTTCCGAGTCGATAACCATTGCGAGCACCTTGTAAAAGATATGGAGCATTGGACATACTCTCCTGTCCACCGGCAATAATTATATCAGCATCACCACATTGAATTGCTTGATGAGCAAGCATAACAGCTTTAAGTCCGCTGCCACACATTTTGTTAATTGTTAATGCTTCTGTTTTATTTGGGAGTCCTGCATAGATAGCCGCTTGACGAGCAGGCGCTTGTCCTAAACCCGCAGTAAGTACGTTACCCATTATAACTTCATCAATACTGTTCTTATCAATTTTGGATTCTTCAAGGAGTGCTTTAATAACTAAACTGCCTAATTGCGGTGCAGTGAAACTGCTTAATGCGCCATTAAAAGCACCTACAGGTGTTCTTTTAATGTGAGTGATTACAACTTTTTTCATATCGTAATTCCTTGTGTTAGCGTTTTATATATTTGAAACGTTTCAAACACTCGCAACATAATGAAAAGAAAATTTAAAGGCAAGAGCTATGGTTAACATATTCATAGTATGGTTGCTCTTTTTTATATAAAATTCAAGATTTGAAAGAAATGTAATGTTTCAAAGGTATGTGAGGTTTTAGGAAAACTTGAAGATTAAATGGCTGCCTTAGAAAAGGCAGCCATTTTAATTTCTACCAGAAGATTCCGTAAAGTACCAATACTGATACTACAACAAATGCTCCAAACCATTTTACTTTCGGATCAGTCGTCATATCAAAATCGGTTCTCTTAGGCATTTTAATCGGTTCTTTTAATGGACGATATATTGTTATCGCTGTCATCACAACTAAAATAATTCCGAATGTAATTGCCATTCTATTCAAGAATGCGATTTCACCATAATAAAATTGAAGCAATCCATATATCGGAACACATAATACTAATGCCGCTACTCCCGCCATTGGCGGTGCTTTCTTAACTGCGAATCCAAAAATAAATGCAGCTAAAATTCCGGGAGAAATATATCCCTGAAATTCTTGAATGTAAGTAAAGATTCCCATAAATCTCGGATCACCCAAATATGGAGCAACCAATGCTCCCAGAACAACAAACACTATTGTTGCTAATCTTCCTGAAATTATTAATTGTTTATGAGATGCATCTTTTTTGATATATCTCTTATAAAAATCCATTGTGAATATTGTAGATGCAGAATTTAACATCGAAGCCAAAGTAGATATTACAGCTCCTGCAATTGCAGCAAGCATAAATCCACGAAGTCCAACAGGTATTAAATTTTTAATTAATAATGGATATGCAGCATCCGTATTACTCATCGTACCACTGTATAATTGTGCGGCTATAATTCCCGGAAATACAATAATAAAAGGAATAAATAATTTTAATCCCGCAGCAAAGATTACACCCATCTGCCCTTGTTTCAGATTTTGCGCAGCTAACGTACGTTGTGTAATATACTGATTTAATCCCCAGTAATAGATATTCGGAATCCACAAACCAATAACTAATGCAGTCCAAGGAAGTACCGGATGGTCTGCCGGTAAAATCATATGCATCTTATCTTTATTCTGTGCGAAGAAAGAATCCACTCCTCCAACTGCAATCAATCCAAAAATAAGAACGATAACTCCACCAATCATTAATGCGCTGCCTTGAAAAAGATCAGCCCATGCAACCGCTTTTAGTCCACCCCATGCAGTATATAATGCGGCAACGATAGCAATGCCCCATATAGCTGTCTCCATATCAACATTAAATATCGTTTGAATTGTAATGCCGCCTGAATAGATTACTGCGGCAATTGTTACACCGACATAAATTAGCATCGTATAAAATGCCATTAATGAACGAGCAGTAGAATTATATCGGTATTCCAAAAATTCCGGGATTGTATAAATACCGCTTTCAAGAAATTTCGGTAAAAAATAAAACGCTACAAAGACAAGAGTTATTGCTGCCATCCATTCATAACTCGCAATCGCTAATCCAACATTCCCTGCACCCTGCCCTGACATACCAACAAACTGCTCAGTAGAAATATTTGCCGCAATCAACGAGATTCCAATCATTGGCCAGATTAAACTTCTACTTGCAAGAAAGAAATCTTCACCTGTTTCTTCTTTCCTACTTTTATACATACTAATTCCTACTACTACAAATACAAATATGAAAAACACCGCAATATCAAGAAAACCCATTTCCATTTTATTATTCCTGATTAGTCATTTATTATTTTGTTATTTCTATCTCTTTCATTAATAGTTCTTGCGAATTAGTACCTACAAATATTTCAATTATTCCAGGTTCAATTGTCCATTTCATATGTTTATCATAGTACTTAAAATCTTCTACGGATAACTTAAATTCTACTTTCTTAGTTTCGCCGGCTTCAAAATATATTTTCTTGAACGCTTTTAACTCTTTCACCGGTCGGCTAATAGTTGCAACTATATCGTGAATATATAGTTGAACAATCTCTTCACCTTCCAAAGTGCCAACATTTTTTATATCAACAGATGCTACTAACTCTTCATTTAGATCAATTATATTTTTATTTAACGATATATTAGAATACTCGAATTTCGTATAACTTAGTCCATATCCAAATGGGAATAAAGGATCGATAGAAGAATCTAAATAACGGGATCGGTAATGCTCATTAGGGTTTTCGTACAAAGGTCTTCCTGTATTTAAATGATTATAATAAATTGGAATCTGACCAACGTTTCTTGGAAACGAAACAGTCAATTTCCCCGATGGATTATAATCCCCCGAAATAACGTCCGCCAATGCATTGCCTGCCTCAATTCCAAGAAACCATGTTTCTAAAATTGCGTCTGCATTTTCTGAAATCCAATTTATTTCTAATGGTCTTCCATTTGAAAGAACTATTATTAATTGTTTACCCGTTTGTTTAAGTGTTTTTAATAATTCTAATTGATTTCCAGGAAGTGAAATATTTGTTCGACAACTTGCTTCCCCAGACATTAATCCCGCCTCACCTACAAATGCAAAAATTAAATCTGATTTTTCTGCTAAGCCAATTGCTTCACTAAAATCTTCATTTACCTCAGAATCAATTTCACATCCTTTGCAATAATTAATTTCGTAATCAATTCCGAATCGGTTCTTCATTCCATCATAAAAACTTACGACATCATTTTCATCACCGGCACAGTACCAACTACCAAGCATATCGAATTTACTATCTGCGAATGGACCAATTAGAGCAATTTTTCTTATCTCTGAATTTTGAATTAGCGGAAGTACTCCGTTATTCTTTAATAACACGATCGATTTACGAGCACATTCTCTCGCCACTTGTCGATTTTCATTACTTAATATATTTTTACTTTCTCTATTCGATTTACAATATCTATATGGATCATCAAATAAACCAACACGATATTTTAATGTCAGGATTTTCTCAACTGCCAAATCGATTACATTCTCAGAAACAATTCCCTCTTTTATTAATTCAACAAGATTATCACGAAAACAATAACCTGACATATCCATATCGCAAAGTGCATTTGCCGCAAGCTCGGCGCATTCTTTTTTATTTGATGCAACTCCATGTTGAATTAATTCACCGATAGAATTATAATCCGAAACTACAATTCCATCGAACTTCCATTCTTCTTTTAATATCGATTTTACTAATAGTTTATTAATTGTTGCCGGGATACCGTTAAGTGTATTGAAGGCATTCATAAATGAAGCAACTCCGGCATCTAAAGCGGATTTGAATGGAGGCAAATAAATATTTCTTAAATTATTCTCTGAGATATCAACTTGATTATAATCGCGTCCTGCTTCAGCGGCTCCATAAGCTGCAAAATGTTTTGCACATGCTGCAACTGTATCTAAAGATGATAAATCATCCCCCTGAAATCCCTTTACTCTTGCTGATGCGATTAATGAACCGAGATAAGTATCTTCTCCCCCACCTTCTGCTATTCTTCCCCATCTTGGATCGCGAGCTATATCCACCATCGGAGCAAAAGTCCAATGCAATCCCATTGCTGAAGCCTCTATTGCAGCAATTCTGGCACTTTGCTCAATTATTTCTAAATCCCAACTGCATGACTCAGCTATTGGTATAGGGAATACTGTTTTGCACCCATGAATAACATCATGACCAAAAATTAATGGAATTCCAAGGCGTGATTCTTCGACAACAATCTTTTGGTATTGATAAGTTTTATCAGCTCCCACAACATTAAGCATAGAGCCGACTAAACCTCTTCTCAAATCTTCACCATCATTACTGCTTGGATTTAGCGGACCAGTAACAGCATCATTACCTGCTATCTGATGCATCTGTCCCACTTTCTCTTCAAGTGTCATCCTCTCCATGAGCTCGGAGATAAATTTTTTCAGTGCAATATTATCAGAAGGTCGGATCAATTTTAATTACGGCTCTCAACCCTAAAACTATACACACTTGTCGATTGATAAACTTTACCAGGTTCTAAAATTACTGAAGGAAAACCAAGCTGATTAGGTGAATCAGGAAAATGCTGTGGTTCTAAAACGAATGCATTTCGGAATTTATATTTTATTTTATTTTTACCGATAATTGAACCATCTAAAAAATTACCCGAATAAAATTGCAATCCGGGTTCAGTCGATGATATCTCTATTAATCTTCCGGTTTTTGATTCTCTTACTTTTGCGATGGGACGTAAAATCCCCCAAGGTTGACTAAGTACAAAATTATGATCGTATCCTTTTCCGAACTTTAATTGCTCCGTGATTTTCTCAATGTCTTTTCCAATTTTTTTATACGAAGTAAAATCCATTGCAGTACCTTTGACGCTCTTTATTTTGCCTGTCGGTATCAAAACCGAGTCTATTGGTGTAATTGAATTTGCATCAATCATTAGTTCGTGATCTAATATAGATGACTTACCACCATCAAGTAAATTGAAGTATGTGTGGTTACTTAAGTTTACAACAGTCTTTTTATCAGTAGTTGCTTCATAATTTATTTTCAATTCATTATCTGCATTCAATGAATAAATTACTTTTACATTCAAATTACCGGGATATCCCTCTTCCCCATCTTTGCTGAGATATTTTAATTGAACACCAACAACACCATCTTTTTTAAATTCTTGAGCATCCCAAAGAACTTTATCGAATCCAACTTTACCTCCATGTAAAGTATTAGGAGCGTTATTAATTGCTAATTTGTACTCAATACTGTCAAGCGTAAATTTCCCATTCGCAATTCGATTTGCATATCGACCTACAATAGCTCCAAAGTAAGGACTATTTTTTCTAAAACTTTTTAGATTATCGTATCCAACTACTATATCTTCAACCTTTCCATGCCGATCCGGCATCTCAATTGAGACAATAGTTCCACCAAAGTTTGTGATTTTTACGACTATATCACCGTTTGTTAATGTATATAAAGAAACCGGTTTTCCATCAGGCATTAACCCAAACGGACTTTTGGTTACTTCTGCTACTTTTTTATCTTTGCTGCATCCGACTGCCAATATAGATATTAGCAACAGACCAACGACTACGATATTCATTTTTTTCATGTTATGCTCTTATGATTATTATTTTATTCAATAATTCTACCTGAAAAATTAAACTTTTTTCTCAAATCTATCAGTATTTTTTTCTTTTCTTCAGGGATTAAATTCATTTTACCTAGTTGCATAGTATTAAATGTAATTTGAGCTGAATGTTCAAGCACTTCCATTTTATTATACGCAGAGAATAAATCTTCTCCAGAAGCCAAAGCTCCATGATTTGCAAGTAGTAGTACATCACTCTTTTTTATTAGCTCACTAATAGAATTAGGTACTTCTTCGGTTGAAGGAATTGCAAAATCGGCAATCATTACTTTTCCAAGCGTCATTACAGATTCAGGCAATAGCGCTTGATCTAACGGTATTCCGGAGGAGGCAAAACTTGTTGCATAAGGAGGATGAGCATGAACTATCGCTTTTATATCACTCCTTTGTTTATATGCTTCTAAGTGCATTTTTGTCTCGCTCGAGGGATGATATTTTGAATTAGGATGCACTAAATTTCCAGCCATTGTTATCTGAAGAATCATTTCAGGCTCTAAAAATCCTTTTGAAACCCCGGCGGCTGTAATAAGCAATATTTCATCAGAAATGCGAACAGAAATATTACCATCGTTCGCAGCAATGTATCCGCGAGTCCACATCCGCTTACCTATTTCTATAATCTGCGCTTTGAGAATTTGCAAATGAATCATATCGGGATCATTAATGTTTTTTAATGGAAGGAAAGATAGAAAATAACTACCAATCTTAAAACTAAATATTGGTATTTATCTAATTTTCAAATGTGAAAAATGTTTTTCTAAATATTCTCTTACAGGAATTATATCATCCTTACTCGTAAGATCCGGAACATGCTCTTTCCGGTAATATGCATAAACACCTCCACCATTTTGCTTAATTAACATTAATACCGAAGTAGGTAATTCTTTTTCTTTTCTAATCGGATTCAATGGTGTTTCTTCTAACATTTTAATTATCATATTGTAATCGAATTTAAAGATATTCATGCTCACACCTACATAGCCAAATCTCTTTCGTAAGTTTTCAATCGTATCACCATCAGGTTTTTCTATAATATTAAGTAGGAAACCCTCTTCATTTTTCTCCGTTACTGCGAATCCTTCTATTCTTTTTGTATCAAAATTTAATCCTTCTCTATCATAATCAATTAATGCATTTTTATATTCAGAATTAATAAGAATCTCGAATGCCTCAATAGAATAAAGGTTATCGCTATTGCAGACATAAATACTAAAACCCGACCAATCAGGACGAGCAATAAGAGCATGATGTAAAGCATCAGCAGTTCCTAATGGTTTTCCTCTTTCTTTTAGTATCGGCTGCACTGCACAGGATATTGTTAGTCCGAGAAATTGATTGTTCTCTCCTTCTCCGTAATATTCTTTTATTGAATCGTCTTTTTCACTGATTAGAATTACTACATCCTTGATTGAGGTCTTACTCACGTTATATAAAAGAAAATCTAAAAACGGTCTATCACCAATGCCAACACGTATCATCGATTTCGATTTTTTTTCAGCATCCGATAATGTAGTTTCATCGAGGATTACTTTTTCTGAAGGTTTTTTCATTCGAGATGAAATCCCCCCTGCTAATATCACTAAACGATCATTCATGCATTTGCCTCAATATTATCACCCTGCGTTCCATTATCAGAATATATTATATATGCTTCTTTGCCAATAGTATTAATGGCTGCCAATACTTTTTCAGAATTTTCGGGAGCATAAGCAAACATACATCCCCCTCCTCCTGAACCATTAATCTTTGCACCATAAGCCCCTGCTTCTAAAGCTAATTCAATCATTCTGTCAATTTTAGGTGTTGATATTTTCAATATATCTCTTAATACTGCTTGATGCCTATTTAGTAGTTCGCCTATCTTTCTATGATCAAGAGGTTCAGTTTTTAATACTTCTTCTGCTTCTACTGTAATATCTCTATTTATAATTGTACCACAGAGAAGTTCATATTGATCGGAGTTTAATGAAGACCGATATTTTTTTATATCTTCATGAAGTATAGTTTGTAGTGAAAACTTTCTATCAATTTTCCTTAAATAATCTTTTATTTCAATTACACCATTTTTTACTCTTGCTAATATTTGCTTCGTATCCTTCGGTTCTCCTGAATTACCAAGTACAAAAGCTCCAAGCTTTGCATTAATTCTCTCAACTGAAATTTCAGTAAATGATTTCAAACCGATAATCCTGCCAATTGCCGTAGAATAATGATCCATCATTCCACCAGGCTCAGAAAACTCCAACACTTCAGCTTTATATGCTAATAAAGCAATCTCTTCAGAAGGCAAAACTAATGCTTGATCGCTTATTCGAGTCAAGAAATTTATCCAAGATACAATTAATGCAGAAGAAGATGAAGTACCTGCATTTATTGGTATTTCACCATGTATTATGCAATCAAATCCTTTTGAAAAAGTAAATTTTTCTCTTAATAAAACATTTATCGAACTTCTTATATAATCTCTCTCAATTTCATATTCTAATGGACCGCTTAAATAAAATGTTTCCTGTTCTTCAATATCGGGCATTTGAATATTCACCATCGAATCGAGTCTTTTATATCCTTCTATATATATTCTTTTGGAAATCGCTGAAGCTATGATTGGAAGATTCAAATAATCTTGATGCTCTCCGAATAAACAAACCCTTCCAGGTGTAGAAACTCTTATTTTTATAACTGAATTTTTCAAATCTCTCTCCTGCTGATATTAGTCTGTATATGACCTTAATAATCCACCAATAAAAAATATTCCCATTCCTGAAACAGATATATGCGAAGCATAATCAAAATCAAATGCTCCACTAACAACTCCTGTTAAGAATATTATAAGCCCTATAACAAGAACACCTAAACTCAATTTACCTCTAACCGTCTTTGGGAATATATTATATATATCATTGCTCTCTATCTCTTCATCACTTATAGTTTTTGATTTCCAAATCGTTTCTAAGAATGGATTATTATCTTTCTTCGTAATCAATGTAATAATTGGCGTAATTATTAATGTAACTCCGGCCGTGATAAATGTAGTAATGTTAAAATCATAGTTGAAAATGAACTGTCCTATTACTCCTGAAATTGCCCCTGCAATATAACCACCAATAGCTCCCTGCCAATTGACACGTTTCCAAAGTAATCCATAAACAACTGCTATTATAAATAAAGGCATATCCATTATAGCAATAATTGTTAAGTAAGCATTTACTGCACCGCCTAATATTGGAACGAAATAAGTAAATATTATCATTAATATTCCGATTACTACCGTAATTATTCGGGCAACTTTTAATAAGTCTTTTTCAGATGCATCTCGCTTTAATACATTTTTATAAATATCAGAAGTAAAGATTGTTGCTACTCCATTGAGATTGCCTGATATTGTAGATAACTGTGAAGATAATAATCCTACGACTACAAAACCGAGTGCTATATTTGGAATTAGATTTGATATTAGCATTGGAACAGCGGAATCTGCATTTGCTAACCCGGGATATAAGACTCTAGCAGCTAAACCCGGTAGATTCCATAAAAGTGCAAATGGTGTGGTAATAATTCCTGCTAACACTAATCCTTTTGCTACTGATTTCGTACTATTGGCTCCAAATGCTCTTTGTAATAATCCCTGATCCACGCAAGCCCATTGAATGCCAAGTAAAAATATCGCTATTATAAATTTCCAATTATAGGTCCCAGTCTGCTTTACTAATGTAACCGAATCAGCAGGTATTTTTGCTATTAATCCGGGAAACCAACCTACCGCAGCCATTGCAATCGGGAGCAATAATAAAGCACTTGCTAACATTAATACAAACTGTATTACATCCGTAAATGCTACTGACCACATGCCGCCTAACATTGTATAAACAATTACAACTACACTGAATATTAAAATCCATCCTGTGAACGATTCAAAACCTGAAAGAACTTGAGCCGCTATAATTGCAGTATAAAGAACAACTCCAAGCCAAAATGCTAATCTAAATATCCATAGAACTGCTACAAAAGTTCTTACACCCTTACTATATCTCATTTCTAAAAATTCAGGGATTGTTCTTATCCTTAATCTTCTGAAAATCGGGAGTACAAATAAACCGGCTAGAACCATTGCCATATTGCCAGTCCATGTTTGCCAAATTATTTGTATACCTTCTTTATATGCAATACCTGCCTGACCGACAAAGCTGTACATATTAACATTTGTTGCAGCTAAAACTGCGGCTAAAATAAATGGAGTTAATTGCCTTCCTGCTAAATAAAAATCATCCGAATCCCCCACCCATTTATAGAAAATCGAACCGATATAAAACATTCCCGCAAGGAATACGAATACAATAATAAAATCAATGCTATTCAATTATTTCTCCTTGTCTTTTCTAAATTGGATCTGTTTTTTCTTTAATAGGTTTTTAAATTCTTTTACCGGCACCATTATCCAAATAATAAGTATCACAAAACCAATTAACCAGATACTCCATGTTACAATATCAAAATACATTGATGCTCCTTATTGATAATTGATTCTTTATTGTTACATAAAATTAT
>JBAYVI010000104.1:0-11797 GCA_041674625.1 Melioribacteraceae bacterium
TCACCTTCTAAATTAAGGAGTAATGGTACAATATTTATCATTGCATTAATTTGTACATTATTTATTTGGCTTATTTTTGTAGCTCTAAATAGTGCTTTAATCGGCAATAATTCGCAGTTTGCAGGAATATATAATAGAATGGCGCTTATGGTTTTACTTCTAAGTGGTGTGATTACTGCAACAATTATTTTTAGATATGTTGAAACTAAGTATGAGATATTAGAAGAGTTAACATTAGCAAATGAAAAAGCTATTGAAATGAATAGAGTAAAATCACTCTTTTTTGCTAATATGAGCCATGAACTTAGAACTCCATTTGTGGGAATTTTAGGATATGCAAATTTATTATCTGAAATTTTAGAAAAAGATGATGAGAAAGAACTTGCAGATGGAATACTTCGCTCTTCACATAGATTAATGGATACGTTAACAAAAATTCTGAATATAACTAAAATGGAATTTGATAAGTATGAAGTTGAATTTGAACATGTTTCGATAAATCAATTGGTTGAGGAAACTTTTGAGCAATTTCAAAAAATGGCTCAACTTAAAAAAATATCTTTAATAAAATTATTTACCAGCGATAATAGTATTGTCTATACAGATGCCCGTTTAGTGAAAGAAATTCTTAATAACTTAGTAAATAATGCAATTAAATTTACCAATGAAGGAGAAGTTTCACTTATAACCTATATAAATAAAATTGAAAAACAGGAATTTTTTAATATAGAGATTAGAGATACAGGGATAGGAATTGCTAAAGATAAGCAAGATATTATTTGGCAGGAATTTAGGCAGGCAAGTGAAGGTACTAATCGCGACTATCAAGGCACTGGACTTGGTCTCTCGATTATTAAGAAATATACGGAATTGCTCGGTGGAGTAGTAGAACTCGAAAGTGAATTAAGCAATGGTTCCAAATTTACATTGATCTTGCCTATAATTAATAATTAAAAAAAGCCGCCGGATAATTTCCCGAACGGCTCTGAATATTAACAATATATTTGGTTTTTATTAATCAACAAAAGCACTGACATCCCCGGCTCCTTCACGGATGATTTCTGCTCCTTCTCCGCTTAAATCTATAATACTTGAGGGAATGCCTTCAAGAGCTCCGGTGGCTAACATTAAATCAACTTGACTATTAAATATAGCTTGTATTTCTAATGGGTCGTATAATGGATCGCCATTTCTTTTCGTTACGCTTGTGCTAACAATCGGATTACCTAATTCTTTAGCGAGCAAAATTGCAACAGCATGATTGGGAACTCTAATCCCAACTGTATTCCTCTTAGTCCATAATTTTTTAGGGACTTCCTTTGCCGCAGGTAAAACAAATGTATAAGGACCCGGTAGATGTTTTTTCATCGATTTATATGCATAATCAGAGACTTTTGCATATTTGGCAATATCTTTCAAATCCGGGCAGATGAAACTGAATAGTTTAGTACCGGCTTCGTGTTTAATATCATAAACGCGTTCTAAAGCCTCTTTGTTATAAATATCACAACCGATTCCATATACTGTATCGGTTGGGTAGATTATTACTCCACCATTTTTTAATACTTCTACTGCTTTATTGATAAATCTTAATTGTGGTGTAACAGGATGCAGCTCGTAATACTCCATAAAATGCTCCTCTCTTAATTAAGTTATGAAGATACTTCAAGAACAGAGTTGTAATATAAAATAGTAAATTTAATTGTCAATAAAAATCGGATTAGTTTAATAAAAATCGCTCGTTTTTTCCATTTACAATCGGATTTTGCTATCTTTTAAGGATAAATTAGAAAGAATAATATGAATAAAAAATTGGCTGTGGTTGCTCTTAGTGGAGGAATGGATAGCTGCGTAACTGCCGCTTTTGCAAAGCAGGAATACGACTTAGCATTACTTCACGTTAATTACGGACAGCGGACTGTTAGAAGAGAATTAAAAGCTTTTCACGATATCGCAGAATATTATGAAGTTAGAAATAAACTGGTAATCGATTTCTCCCATTTTACTCAGATAGGTGGCTCTTCACTTACAGATAATAAAATGGTTGTATCAAAAGCAGATTTAAATAATCATGAAGTGCCTACATCTTATGTTCCATTTCGCAATGCTAATATATTATCAGCTGCAACAGCATGGGCAGAAGTTTTGAATGCTAATGCAATATTTATCGGTGCAGTTTATGAAGATGCAAGTGGTTATCCCGATTGCCGTCCTGATTTCTATAAAGCATTTGAAGAGGTAATTAGAATAGGTACAAAGCCGGAAACTAATATTAAAATTATTACACCGATAATTAATATGAGCAAAGAGGAGATTGTAAAAAAGGGGATTGAGCTAAATGCTCCACTCCATCTTACTTGGTCTTGTTATCAGAATGATGAAGAAGCATGTGGTGTATGCGATAGCTGTGCATTTAGATTAAGGGGTTTCCAAAAAGCCGGTTACGACGATCCCATCCCCTATATCACCAGACCGGATTATAACTGTCCATGATTATATTATGATAGATACTAAATCAAAAATATTATTAGGAGACTCAAAAGAATTACTTAAAGAGATTGAAAGTAATTCAGTTGATTTAATTTTTACTTCTCCTCCTTATGCAGATAGCCGTAAAAATACTTATGGTGGTGTTCATCCCGATAAGTACGTTGAGTGGTTCTTGCCATTTTCTAAACAACTTTTTCGAGTTCTAAAGGAGGATGGTACTTTCGTTCTTAATATAAAAGAAAAAGTGGTTGATGGCGAAAAACATACTTATGTACTTGATCTTATTAAAGAGTTACGGGAACAGGGGTGGTTATGGACTGAAGAATTTATCTGGCACAAAAAGAATTCTTTTCCCGGTAAATGGCCAAATAGGTTTAGAGATTCATGGGAAAGGTTACTGCAATTTAATAAGTCAAAGAAATTCAATATGTATCAAGAGGAAGTAATGGTTCCGGTTGGTGATTGGGCAAAGACAAGATTGAAAAACCTTAGTGATACAGATAAAAGAAGAGATAATGCCAAAAATGGAAGTGGATTTGGAAAGAATATCTCAAATTGGGTTTCGAGGGATCTGGTCTATCCAAATAATGTACTTCATTTAGCAACTGAGTGTAATAATAAAAATCATAGCGCTGCATTCCCTGATGAATTACCTGAATGGTTTATCAAACTTTTTACAAAAGAGGGAAATGTTGTTTTAGACCCTTTTATGGGTTCCGGAACTACAGTAATTGTCGCCCAAAAAATGTTAAGAGTTGGAATAGGTATTGAAATTATTGATGAGTATTATAAATTGGCAGAGTCGCAATTAACCCAAAATTTATTTGTTGCAGAGCCGGACAGCAATTTTGGGAATTTATTTCAAACGAGAAAGAGATGTATTTAAGATTTATTGAACCCTTAGATCATAGGGCTAAGGAAAGAAATGATTTATATTTGCAAAAGTATTCAGCTTTATTAAATAATTTCACTCAGCAGTTTTCAAATGAATTTTGCGTAAATGGTGTTATAGATTGGAAAAAACTTGTTAAATTTAATTCAGGTAATGAAAAACATAGGTAAATAAATGAACGATAAACAAAAAATATTAGAAGTGTTCCCTAATCCGCAACCGGATAGGGATTATACAATTATTCACACATCACCGGAATTTACTTCCGTATGCCCAAAAACGGGTCAGCCCGATTTTGCGATAATCGATCTTGAATATATCCCTGACGAAGTTTGTGTGGAATTAAAATCGTATAAGTTCTATCTTGGTTCTTATAGAAATGACGGTATATATTTTGAGGCAGTAACAAATAATATTTTAAATGATTTGGCTGCGGTTTTGCAGCCGCGTTATATAAAAATTACAGCTAATTGGAATCCGAGAGGCGGAATTTCATCAGTTGTAATTGTTGAACATACTAAATAAAAACAAACCACCTAATGGAGTGTATTTAATGGCAAAGAAAATAATCAAAAGAAGCTGGGCTGAACCATTCAAGATCAAAATGGTTGAACCACTTAAGATGACTACCAGAGCCGAAAGAGAAATGGCTATTAAGGAAGCAGGCTACAATACCTTTTTATTGAGAAGCGAATATGTGTACTTGGATTTATTAACTGATAGTGGTACTAATGCTATGAGTGATTATCAATGGGCAGGAATGATGATTGGAGACGAAGCTTATGCAGGAAGTAAGAACTTCTACAATCTTTGGAATAATGTAAAGAAATATTATGGAATGCCTTATTTTGTTCCTACTCATCAAGGCAGAGCTGCTGAACATATGATTTCAAAAATACTTATTAAACCGGGTGATTTCGTTCCGGGTAATATGTATTTCACTACAACTCGTTTACATCAAGAACTCGCCGGTGCTACATTCGTTGATGTTATTGTGGACGAAGCACATGATGCACAAAACACATTTAAATTTAAGGGCAATATCGATCTTAATAAACTTAACAAATTAGTGAAAGAAGTTGGTGCTAATAAAATTGCTTATATCAGTATGGCGGGACCTGTTAACATGGCTGGCGGTCAACCTTTCTCTATGGCAAACTTAAAAGAAGTAGCTGCATTCGCAAAGAAACATAAAATTAAATTATGGTTTGATGCTACCCGTGCTACTGAAAACGCATATTTCATTAAAGAATTAGAAAAAGGTTACGAGAACAAAACTATTGCAGATATCTTAAAAGAAATCTGTTCTTATTTTGATGGTCTTTGGGTTAGTGCTAAGAAAGACTTAATGGTTAATATTGGTGGTTTCCTTGCAACAAGAAATAAAAAGGTTTATGAAGAAGCAAGAAATATGGTTGTAATTTATGAAGGACTTCATACTTATGGTGGTTTAGCAGGAAGAGATATGGAAGCTATGGCACGCGGTATTGAAGAGATGGTGCAGTATGATAACGTTAAAGCAAGAATAGGTCAAGTGGAATATTGCGGTAAGCAGTTAGAAAAATATAAAGTTCCTTTAGTTTACCCATTTGGCGGACATGCAATATTCTTGGATGCAAAAAGATTTTTATCTCATGTTAAACAAGACTTATATCCTGCACAAGCTCTCGCATCTGAAATCTATCTTGATTCTGGTGTAAGAGGAATGGAACGCGGTGTTGTTTCTTCAGGAAGAGATCCAAAAACCGGATTAAACAGAATGCCTAAACTCGAATTAGTTCGTCTTACTTTCCCAAGAAGAGTTTATACTCAAGCTCATATTGATGTAATGGTTGAATCAGTTGCTCAGGTTTATGAAGATAGAAAGAAAATAAAAGGTTTGGAAATGACTTACGAACCAAAATACTTACGTTTCTTCCAAGCTCGTTTCAAAAAATTAGTTTAGAATTATGTTCGACCCGATAAACATACAAGAAAAATATATTTCTGAACGGGATAAAATCTTTTCTAATGAAGAGTTGATCTCCGAGCCATTGAATTTCTGTGTCTCTTATTCACTCCTTATTGAAGAATATATTTTTAATATACTCAAAGGTAGGGATAAGAATTTCGCTGTGGCTTCAGTGGGCAGTTTTAGTAGAAGGGAATTATCACCATATTCTGATATTGATGTTATGTTTATCGTTCCTGTTATTAAGGATTACGAAGATGAAATCAGAGCTGCAGTAACACTATTGTGGGACTGCGGCTTTGAAGTAAGCCATACTGTGCGTGAATATTCCGATATTGAACGTTTTATTGATGAAGACTTGCATACATTTACACAATTTTTTGAAACTCGTTTTATTTGTGGCAATGAAAAAATTTACAAAGAGTGGAATGAGAAAGTATTAAGTTCTTTAAATGAAGTAAATAGAAAGCGATTAGTATTTCAATATTTTGATGATACAAGAAAAAGACATCAAAAATTTGGTGATTCTGCAAAAGTATTAGAACCAAACGTAAAAAATACGGCAGGTGGTCTGCGCGACCTTCAGGTAATCGAATGGGTATATGCTCTTAAAAATAATCTCATCCTTACTAATCAATCGGAAGTAACACAAACAGAAGCTTATCTAAAACTTCTTCTTCAACAGAAGACAATTGTACCAAGAGCAGTTGCTCGATTGCTAGAAGCTTACAAATTTATTATCAATGTACGAAATCATTTACATTTAATATCGAACGTTAAAAATGATCGGTTAGAATATTCAGCTCAAGAAAAAATTGCCAAAATTATGGGTTATGCCGAACCGAGTTGGCAAAATTTTATGAAGCGCTATTTCGATTGTGCCAACGTTATTAAAAGGTTTGCATTAACAAGCACTAAAAAGACAGAAGAAGAATTGCTTAATCCATTTTCTGAAATATTAACAGTCCAGTTGGATGATGATTTTATTTTAAGAGGTAATACTGTTTCATATACCGGAAGTGAGGAGATTACTTTACCTACCGTTATGAGAGCTTTTTATTATAGAGGTTTTTACACGGCTCGTTTAGACGATCATTTGCGTTCCGCTATAATTGAAGCGGTCATTGATCTCAATGAAACATCTATTTTTGAACCTAATTCTTCTGCATTTTTTCGTGAGATTCTAAAACTTCCCAAAAATGTTGGTAAAACTCTTTATGCAATGAACGAACTCGGAGTGCTTGGTGCTTTCTTGCCTGAGTTCAAAGATCTTGTCGGATTTTTCCAACCCGGTGTTTATCATTGCTATACTGCTGATGAACATACACTTATTGCATTAAATAATTTAGAGAATCTTGAAAACGAAACTTCCTCTTTAGCAAAACTTTTTATTGGCAATAAAGAAAAGGATATTTTATTCCTTGCCGTTTTATTTCATGATATTGCCAAACCGATAAGTGTTTCGGGGCACGAAATCATAGGTACCGAGATAGCATGCTCAATTATGGAACGTCTTGGTTATAATAATCAATCAATTCAAATGGTTCAGTTTTTAGTCCATCATCATCTTTCGATGGAGCAAGTCGCTTTCAGACGTAATTTAAATGATGCAATAACATTGGATAGTTTCGCTAAAAAAATTCCTTCTCTTCAAGCTCTCGAAAATTTATACCTTCTTACTTATGCCGATCTCTCTGCTGTTTCTCCGGTAGTATGGACTCAATGGAAGAGCGAACTCTTAAATGAACTTTTTGTGAAAACAAAGAAAATGATTGAAGGAAGAATCTCCGGTCAAGACCTTCTTACTAATGCTGCACGAGAATATTTAATTGAAATTGATGGAGACTCCGCGTTTAAAGAGCACATTGAATCTATCGATGATCTCGCTTATTTACAACATTTTTCACAGGAAGAAATAAATCAGCATATCGATGAAATTGAAAAGGGTTCTTCTGTTTCAGTGTTCTTTAAAGAAGACCATAGTTTTACTTATATTACAGTAATTTCGTTCGATTCCGATTCGCTTCTTTCACGTATTTGCGGTGCTTTATCTATTAATGATCTTAATATCTATGATGCGAAAATATTTACTCGTAAAGATGGTGTAGTAATAGATAGTTTTAGCGTTACTGATTTTAGAACTCATAATGTTGTAGAAACTTCTCGTTATCGAAAGATTATTCGTGACTTGGAGCTTGCAATTAAAAATGAATTGCAGATAACGAAAGAATTTAATAAGATTAAATCAAAGTGGTGGCGTTTAGAGAATAAGCTATTCAAGAGAAAAGGAAAAATCAAAATCACTTTTGAGAAACATGAAAAATATACTATTATTGATGTTTTTTCTCCCGATCGCCTTGGTCTTCTTTATAACGTTACAAAAAAGATGAATGAATTAGGCCTTTCGATCTACTTCGCCAAAATATCCACAAAAGCTGATGACGTAGTTGATTCGTTTTACATCTTAGACCGAAACAAAAATAAAATATCAACAAGTGAATATGAATTAATAACTGTCGAACTGACAGATACCATTATGGAGATGTTGTAATAACAAATGAAAAATATAGATAGTAATAGTCCGATAGGATTTTTTGATTCTGGAATCGGTGGTTTAACGGTTGTCCGTTCAGTTACAAATTTACTCCCATATGAGAATATAGTTTATTTTGGCGATACTGCCAGAGTGCCTTACGGCTCTAAATCTAATAGTACTGTTATAGAATATAGTATGGAAGCGGCTAATTTTTTACTCAAGAAGAATATTAAGCTTCTTGTGGTGGCATGTAATACTGCTTCATCAGTAGCACTTGAAACTTTACAAAGCAATCTTCCAATTCCTGTAATAGGAATGATTGAACCCGGCTCAGATTATGCGCTACATACATCAACAAATAAAATAATCGGTGTGATTGGTACTTACTCAACAATAAATAATAAAGCATATTCCACAAGATTACATAGCTTAGACCCAAATGCTAAGGTATATGAGAAAGCTTGTCCATTATTTGTTCCATTTGCCGAAGAAGGATTGGTGGATCACGAAGCTTTAAGGCTTGTCGCTGCTGATTATCTAAACGAATTTAAATCAAAAGGAATCGATACACTTGTTCTTGGATGCACTCACTATCCAACTCTTATTAAAATTATTCAAAACGAAATTGGTAGTAATGTTAAACTGATCGATTCGGGTACTCCGGCAGCTAAAATTGTTGAAGATTATTTATTAGAGAAGGGACTAAAAAATACTTCTCACTTACCCGGCACTCAGGAATTTTTTGTTAGTGACGTACCGGCTAAGTTTAAAGAGATTGCTGAACGATTTCTTGGAAAAGAAATTACCAACATAAATAAAATAGATCTCGAAGAATTAATTATTCAACGATAGTTTGTAATATAAAATACCGCAAATAGTTTTTGCATCGACAATCGCTCCAGACTTAATCTTTTCTTCTACTTCTTTCAAAGAAAGTGAAATTACTTCCATACCAAATTCACCCTCTTCCCGATTATGCTCGCCCTCTTTAAGTTCTTTTGCTAAATAAATATGAAGGACCTCGTTGCTAAAACCGGGTGTTGTAAATATTGCTCCTAATTTTGTTATGTTCTCGGAGCTATATCCGGTTTCTTCAGTTAGTTCTCTTTTTGCGCAAAGAAAAGGATCTTCATTATTATCCAGTTTACCTGCGGGTAATTCTAATACAAATTGATTATGAGGGAAACGAAATTGATTTACGAATATAATATCTCCATCATCCTTTACTGGTAAAACTACCGCACCACCTGGATGTACAGCAGTTTCTCTGTATCCCATATTCCCACTATCATAAACTATTTCATCTATCTTTAGGTCGAATACTCGACCTCTATGAACTATATCTGTTTTAAGAACTTTGAAATTTAGTTTTTTCATAAACACTCTTTATTTTTCGTAATAAGGCAATATTTCACTTCCCAAATATTTAATTAAAGCAGTTATAACGCCAAGATCATCAAGATAACCAACTAATGGCGCAATATCAGGTATAGCATCAATAGGGGATATAAAATAGATTAAAGCCGCCACTACAATTGATTTTCTATACCATCTGATATATGGGTCGCGGAAATAATTGAAGAGAGCTTTCAGGTCTTTAGTAAATGTAATTTTACTTCCAACTCTTTCCAATTTACTCCAAAAGCTTTCTTCAACTAATTGGCTCTTCTCTTTGTATTTTTTGTAAGAATCAATATCCTCTAGATTCTCCAAACCATAATCATCTTCATTTTCTTGATATTTCATATTTACCTCTTTGTATATTTATCAAACCAGTCAAAAATTGTATTCCACCAGAGTTTTGCATTTTGTGGTTTTGTAACAAAATGCGTTTCATCAGGAAAATATAAGAATTTACTTGGAATCCCTCTTCTTTGTAATGTAGTAAATAATTCAAACGCTTGTCCCTCAGGTACCCTGAAATCAAATGCACCATGAACCACAAGCATTGGAGTATTAATTTTATCTGCATAGCGATGAGGAGACCATTTTTCATACATTGCACGGTTAGACCAAGGAGTCCCTTCATATTCCCATTCAGGGAACCAAAGCTCTTCTGTGGCTCCATACATACTTTCTAAATCATAAACACCTGCATGGGCAACAAGAGCATTGAATCGATCTGTATGTCCTGCAATCCAATTAACCATATAACCACCATAAGAACCACCGGCAGCAAAAGTATTTTTCCCATCTATAAACGATAAAGTCTTAATTGCATTATCATATGTATTCATAAGATCGATATATGCCTTGCCACCCCAATCGCCAGAAATTTCATCTGTAAATTTCTGACCGTAACCCGTACTTCCTCTTGGATTAGGGGCTACAACTACATAACCCTTTGAAGCAAATAATTGTGTGTTCCATCTAAAATGGAAATCGTCTGCCCAGTTTCCTTGAGGTCCACCATGAATTAAAAATATCATTGGATATTTTTTGTTTGGATCAAAAAATGGTGGTTTTATTAATAATGATTGAACCTTAGCCCCCTCTGCTCCAGTGCTCCAGAATGTTTCAGTTGGCTGCATATCAAATTGTGCCATGAACTCTGTATTACAATTCGTTATCTGATTTACTTCTCCTGATTTTGTATTAAAGGAGAATAACTCAACCGGCATAGTTGATTTCTGTTTCTTGAAGAAAATATAATCGCCTCTTAATAATATATCGCCATTTAAATTTTCTTTTACTAATTCAGTTACCATTTTTGTTGCAATATCAAATCTGAAAATTGGTGTAAAGATTTCTTTTTCAGCAGTAAAATAGATAGATTTAGAATCAGCTGACCATACAACTTCACCAACCGATAAATCGAT
Source organism: Melioribacteraceae bacterium (assembly GCA_041674625.1). GTDB lineage: Bacteria > Bacteroidota > Ignavibacteria > Ignavibacteriales > Melioribacteraceae > BRH-c32. The sequence continues at coordinate 10,689 of JBAYVI010000104.1, forward strand.
AGCATCTTTATAATCTACTGAATTGCCGGTAGCTCTATCGTAAATAATCAAGTCTAATTTATCTGCTTCAAATCCTGCACGTTTCATAGACTTAAATGCAATATATTTTCCATCAGGAGAATATACCGGTTGATTATCGTTACCTTTGCTTGTCGAGATTTTTTTCAATTCTGCAGGAGCATTAGTTTTTAAGTTCGTTGTGCTAAAAGTAAATACGTCATTATTAGTCGAAGTAGCAAGCATCTCATCTTGATTCATAGTAAGCGCAGCTTCAGAGCCATCGGGAGCAATTGTATAGTCTAATGTTCCACCTAATGCTATTGGAGGCACATCAAATTTGCTCTTTAATGTTACATCAAAATATTCCTTAGCTGCAATATCATAAACATATAAATGACTTCTCTTTGGTCCTCGCCAATCGTTCCAATGTCGATACATTAATTCAGTAAAAATCTCTGCTTTAACCTTTGATTGCTCTTTCGCTTCGTCTTTTGTTTTATTACAATCTTGTGTTTCGCAATCTGGATATACGCTCGAAACAAATAATATTTTCTTACCATCTTTAGACCAGATATGCCCCGAAGTACCGGTATATAAATCGGTCAATTGTATTTCGTTTTTGCCAAAAATATCCGCAATCCAAATTTGTCCTTTAAATGAATAAGCAATCTGTTTTCCGTCTGGAGAAAATTTTGGCTCTGTTTCATTTGCAACAGAATTCATAAATGGGCGTGCATTCGTTCCATCGCTATCTATTAGATAGATATCTGAATTGCCTTTGTTTGAATCCATATCGTAATTAGTAACCGTAAATGCGATAGTCTTCCCATCAGGAGATATGTCATAAGCACCAATCCTTTTTATTTTCCAAAGGTCTTCTACCGTAATGGCTCTTTTCTGTGCAATTAGTTGTGTAGAGAATAATATAATTAATAATAAAAGTGATAATTTTTTCATTTTTTCCTCAATTAAATCTTAAAGTAAATTTACTAAAAAAAAGATAAAATATAATGATTTGCTAAACCCTTCTTATTTTGATAATTTTAAATCTTATTTTGACATTAAAATACGAAAATTATGAAATATCCTTTTGCAGAAATTGAAAAGAA
>JBAYVI010000105.1:0-11671 GCA_041674625.1 Melioribacteraceae bacterium
ATAGCCAATCACCATCATTATCTATTCCGTCATCTCTTTTTTCATCTGTCCAACCATCTAAATCATCATCAATACCATTGAAACCATCGCCGGGACTTTCAAGAAATGCATATCCGACATAACCGGTTTTCCAGTTATCAGGTGGTGCTTTTCCATCTTTATCAAATGCATAAGCAATATCTCTTATGATATCATAAGAAGCATTATCATCACCATTATCATTAACACCACCGACACCTGTATCACAATAAAAACCAAAAAATGTTGTGTCGTAATCAACATCAGATAAATTAATTATGTCATAATGCCAGAAAATAATATCTTCGGCTAAAACGTGGGACCATTGAAAACCTCTTACTTCTACTCTATAACCAAGTCCACCCCTATCATGGTCTGAAGCAACAGGATAATAACCATAGGGAGCACGAGTAAATTCCTTATCCTTTGAATCATCCATCACGTAGAATGATTCATAATCGGCATTCATTACACCTCTACCGAAATAACCAAACCAATAACCATTCCAAGTATCATCAATATTAGGAAGAACTGTTGGCCAAATATCCGGCCAAGTAATTTTTTTACCACTAATTGCCGGTTCTTCTGAATTAGACGCTGCATACCCAGGCACCGGTTCATTTACCCACAATTCATTTGTAACAGGATCAAAATCGACTTCTTCACGATATGAAGCTGCCACTGGGTGAATTAATTGTTGATTCAGCGGGGCTATAACTGCTGATGTAAAAATTGGCGTAACACCATCTAAGTAATGATGATCACTTCCGGCAGGCCATTCACCTGATGGTCTATCAGGCCAGCTTCCTACTTGTCCATCATTCCTAAAGATGGTTCTGATTAAATTACCATCCATTATACCTTTTTTTCGGTATGTCTTGTCTCCATAGGGCTCAGAACGATACTTCATGATCTGATCCTGTGATTGAGCAATTAGGATGGTAGAAAACAAGAAGAATAGTATTACCAAATAATTGCGTTTCATTATAAACTCCATTTTCATGTATTAAAATCCTACATTGAATCCAACACTTATTCTTCTTGGAGAAGAGTATAATGTAGGATTTTTTACGAATTGATCAATTGTATTAAGACCTATAACTGGTGAAGCAAATTTAGTATTTAGATCCGTTGTTGCTCTACCGGTTGAACTATATACACCATATTCATTTGCAATATCGAATAGGTTATATACAAGTAAGAATGCACTTACATTAAGACCAAATACTCTGAAATTTTTATTTGCTCTTAAATCCACATTCATAGTAGAAGGTTTTCTACCGCCATTTTCAAATCTTACACCCTGAGAATAGCGAGGGTCTTCTGAATAAGGCATACCTGAACCATAAGTGAAAACCATACTTGCTGTCCAATCCATTATATCACCAACTGTTAAAGATAGATTAACTGTATGGCTTTGATCCCAGTTAAGTGGCACTGTCTTTTTAGTAACTTCCACTGGTGGATCTGATGAATTATTATTATAGACAGTCATAGGATCAGATGCATTTCCGGCCGCTACCTGATAAGTATAATCTATTTTAGCACTAAAGAAATCAGAATATCTTTTATCTAATGTAAGAATTAAGCCTTTTACATTACCATAATCTCTATTTACATATCTGCCATAAATAAAGCCTTCATAAGTGCTTTTGATTTCCATACCTAGAAGATTTCTAATATCTGAATAGTAAACAGTAACATCAACAGAAACATCAGGGAAAACGACTTGTTGAAGTCCTAATTCATATTTAACAGTTTTCTGTGCCTTTAGTTCAGGGTTACCAATAATTGATGATAATGAAGTAGTTTGATCAATTATATAAGCATAATTTGAGTACAAATTTTCAAAAGTAGGAATTTGGAAAAAGTGTCCATAAGAAAAGTGAATTGCTCCCTTATCTGAAATAGGAAAAGAAACACCAAGACGAGGACTAAACTGATACTCTCCTTCTGATTTTCTTTTCGAATTTGCATTTGGGAAATTAGGATTATTCAATGGGTTTCTTAAATCAACAGGTAATTCAGTTTCCGCACTAAAATAATCGTATCTGAGTCCTGCATTTATAATCATTATATCATATTCCATCTTATCTTGAATAAAAGCCGAAACTTCGATAGGACGGCGTGTATAAGTTCCATTGTATTTTGTATTTTCAGCGCTATATCCTAATGTGAATATCGCCCGTCCCAATGAATCCAATTGACCTTCAGTCAAGTTTCTAATTGATTGACTATGGTTATAGAGTTCATGGAATCTACCTTCAACACCAAGCTTTACTTTGTGTTCTTTTGTAATCTGTGATTCAATATTCCATTGAGCTAATAATGTATTTGTGTGTCTTTCATATCTATCGGATTCATTTCCGCCGGAATTAAAAGTATATCCTGTAATAGAAGTGCCTTGATTTGGTTCAACATAACGAGGATCATAAGGATCTGCGTATAAGTAACCCCAATATTTATGCACATTATTCGATATTTTTAATGTAGTATATGTACTTTGTGTAGGATAATATGAAATCTGAATATTATTTATAGTATTTGTGCGATAGTGATTTTTTATAGCATCAGGAGTTTGTCGATAAGCATGACTATAATATTTATTCCAATTGTCATCCCAGAAAATACTATAACTGAATTTCCAATTTTCCAAACTATATGTTAATTTTCCGTTCATTGAATATTTATCACTCGGATTCATCGGTACGTAAGCACTATCACCTGTATTTCTATTTATATAGAAAGTTGGGTCTTGTGGATTTGGAAATATTGGTCTATCATCGTAAGTATTGAATACTCTTTGACCATATAAATATCCGTCATCTTTATAATATCTACCTGTTATAAAGAATGTAAGATTATCGACTAATTTTGTTGGACCGCCAATATTAAACTGAACATCTTTTGGTCCGTCTGCATTTATTTTATCCAAATTTGGGAAAAAATCAGTGCGATTTGTTAAATAACTACCCACATAGGCAGAAACCGATCCTTCAAACTTTGATCCACCATCCTTTGTAACAATATTAACGATACCGGACATTGCCTGTCCATATTCTGCATTAAAAGTACCGCTGATAACTTCCATTTGACGAATAGAATTGTTTTCAACTTCAACAGACATACCGCCATTAAAAACGTCAGTAACTGAAATACCATCAATTAAATAAGCAACTTCATCGGAACGACCGCCTCTAAAGTGACCACCAACTACACCTGCTTGAAGATTAATTACCTGATGAATATTTTCAACAGGCATCATTTTGATATCTTCGGAAGAAACAATTGCCGAAGATGAAGTTAAATCTTTTGTAATGAGCGGTTGCTTTGCTTGGATAACAACTTCACCAAGATTAATAGCAGTAGATGTTAATTCAGCATCAATTCTTGTTGTAAGGTCTATTCTTACCATAACCTTTTCAATAGTTATTTTATGGTAACCTACTGAACTGACAATTACAGTATAATAACCCGGAGATATATTATTAATATAATACTCTCCTTCAAAATCGGTAGCTGCACCGAAATTGGTTCCTTGTAGAACTATATTCGCACCAAAGAGAGGTTCTTTAGTTTCAGCATCAATAATTCTACCCGCAATTTTTCCGGTAGTGCCCGCAAAAACTGCTGTACTAAATAAGACTATTGCACATAGTGCAAATATAATTCGTCTCAATTTGTGTCCTCCATTTATTAAAATATTTCATACCATCTTATCTTAACATCTGATTATGAAATCAAAAAGATGCAACCCCTATTCGGAGTTGCATCTAAAATAGCTTCTACTTTACTAACATCATTTTTTTAACACTAGAGAATGAACCACTCTCTATTTTGTAAATATACATGCCTGTTGCTAATTGAGAAGCATCAAAATTAACTGTATAGCTTCCTTTTTCTTGATATTGATTTACTAATTGAGAAACTTCACGACCTAAAACGTCAAATATTCTTAAAGAAACCATTCCTGCTTTTGCAAGATTGTATTTTATTTGAGTTGTAGGGTTGAATGGATTCGGAAAGTTTTGAGCTAACGAATATGTTTCTGGTAATTGATTATCAGCAATATCAGTACTTACTTCATCAGTATCACCAATCCATGTGTACATCCATAAAGAAGGATTATTCCAACCTGCACCTCTATTAAATGGTGACCAGTGGAGCATTCCTTGTCTGTTATCACCACCAACATAATCCGGAGAAATTCTACCATCATTATCATTAATGTTAAAGTCAAGAGGGATCTTCCATCCTGCATGAACATTGATTGTATCTCTGTTCTGAACAGTAAGACTATTTCTTCTTGTTTCTAATAAAGTCCAAGGAATTCTTGCTTCTACGACATACCCACCTGTGAATTTCTCACCCCAGTAATAGTCTTGAGTTCCGGCAACCATTAATGTATCCTCACCATTAGAAGAGTGATCATTTCTTGCACGTAATTTATTAAATCTAATAAATTGATCTGAATTTTTTCCTCTTTGGTAAACACTATGAGGTTCATTTTTAGCTAAATCATAAAGACCAAATAAAAGATCAGGTGAATCAAGTGCATATGATGCATCTGTATAATCTCTGAAAATTTCATCTGGAGCAACAATATCATCATTAACATCGAAAGCTGCATATAGATACTGTCCATCCATAGCTATATAAGCTTCTGCTGATAAATCGGCATCACCATCAACTTTGAAGTTAGGTGATAAGAAACCGGAACCATCTGACAAGAACATTCTAAATGGACGAATATATGTCCATTCAGCTAAATCACCGTCTGCTGTAAAATTAGGTGTACTTAAAGAAACAGTTGGAATACCTTTAGCATTATTTGTAACAGCATCCGAAAATGATAATGCACCAATGTTACCTGCTTTATCAACTGCATTAATTGCATAATAATATGTTTCTTGTCTATCAGTTTGAGGAGAATTTAAAAGGTGATCATAAATTAAAGAATTTTCTTCAATACCTTTTTTAAGTAACATAACTCCCGGAGTTGTTGTACTTGTAAATGGAGCTTTACTGTAATAGATATTGTATCTTTCTGAAGCACCTTCATTTGTTACGTCCTGCCATGTAACTAAATTGCTATAATTACCGGGGATAACTGCAAATCCACCTGGAGCTTCTGGAGCTTCTTTATCGAAAATCTTAAATCCTGCTTGCTGCAATACATCAAATAAAACTGTTCCCGTTCCTTTTAATGGAGCTGCAAATCCATCGGCTGTTCCCCTTCCAAATATTTCAATTCTAATTTTTGTTATAAAATCAGGGTCAAGAAGTTTATTACCAGCATTATTTTTTGAAGCAAAACCATCCTTAGGAGGGAAACGGTCGTTTGCTCCCATTGGTTTTTCAACAAATGGTAATACTACTCTCGTCCAATCAAACGGTTTGCTTAAATCTAGGTCTGCATCAATGATCCATTCTTCACCAGCACCATCGCTATTTTCCATAATGAAGAATCTAATAAATGCTCTACCTTCTTCAGCAACAATTGGTGTAACGTTTTTAACATACAAAACTAAACTGGTTCTTTCTTCAAATTTTTCTGGTTTTGTAACTGCTTGATCGATTGAAAGGAAACCACCCCAATCATAAGGAGCACTTAAAGTATAATCAATCTTTAAAGCGCCTTCGCCTTCAACTTTATCAGTTGATTCATCTGAAACAGCGATAGCACCTTTATCAGCACCAGCCCAATCCATCCAATCGATACCCCAATTTGCTGCTGAGTTATCAAATGTGAAAATTGGTGAATATTTATTACCGGTAAGAGTTAAATTATCATAAGATATTGAACCCATTGCTGTTGGAGGAGTAACATTATTTCCACTTGTAATGTAAACTAATGCAAATTCAAATGTTTTTATTTTATCCCATTGGAGTTCACCATCGCCATCTAACGTTTGACCTGCAAATCCTAATGTTTTATCATCAGATTGAACTAAAGGGATTGTATATTCAATCCATTGACCGGAAGCATCTGTTAGATCAATTGTAGTTTGGAAATACCACAAATCTCTTTGACCTAAGTCATTTACATCACCAGCTTTAAATTCCATATAGAATTGTCCGTCTTGTGACAGAACAGCTGGGGTGTTGACTTTATACCAGATGTGAATTTCATTACCGGCAGAAAGATCTAAATAATAAGGTAATGGATTTGGAGTAGTTCTTACTGTATAACCACCCCATCCGTCACCAGCTGCAACTGTGTAATCAACTTTTACTGCCCCGCCGCCATTTACACCACTTGGATCGTCGGATAAAGCCATAATTGCTTTCCCTGCACCATTGTCATATTGTGTTGGGGACCAAAAACCATTTGCTACTGAGTTATCAAATGACTGAAAAACCCACTGAGCATTTGTTGTTCCTGCTAAAAACAGGAATAGAAAAAGTAAATACATCTTTTTCATTGTGCCTCTCCTTTGTTTGTTAATAACTACAATTAATTTGTTGAACTATTGGTTTTGTTACATTAATACTGTCCATAAGCCGATCGTTAAGATCAGCAATAGACCTGAATATAATAAATTCATTTTTACTGTTGAGGATCCGTTATTATCTGCCTCTAATATATTTAAATAATTTTTCAAATTGACATTCTCACCGTAACGTACAATATAATTCAAGAAAAGCAACAATCCGGCAGTACCTATAAAAAGGAATATTGTAAAATGGAGATAGTTAATTTGTAAAATTGAAACCAAAAATTTATTGTTAAGAATTGAATATTGATTTAATACTTCTAATAAGAAGCGAGAAAGCCCAACCACCTCTCCGACAATGATTGAGGCAAAGGCACTCTTAGCATTAATCTCCTTCAGAATAAAACCAAATACTAAGACGGCTGTAATTGGTGCACTTACATAAGCTTGTGTACTTTGAAGGAAGATAAACAATTGTGAACTGATTAATTTAACAAAAGGTATAAGAGTAATTACTACAACAACAACAAATATTGTAGTCATTCTTCCAACAAGAACTAAAGTCCTATCAGAAGCATCCGGATTTTTTACTCTATAGAAATCGATAGTATAAATAGCAGAGATCGAATTAAATGAAGCTGCGAGAGATGACATAATAGCCGCAAGCACACCTGATACAACCAAACCTTTAATACCTATTGGAAGGATTCCGCTTGCAATTAACTGAGGATATGCTTCATCTCCTCTAATTTCAGGGAATAAAGCAACTGCAATTAATCCGGGTAAAACAAAAATTATCATAGGAAAGAGTTTTAGGAAAGCGGCTAAGAAAGTACCATTTCGAGCATCTTTTATTGATCTGGCTCCAAAGATTCTCTGAAGCATATAATGGTCTGCGCACCAATACCAGAAAGCAATTATCGGAGCACCGAAAATAATACCTGTCCATGGAAAATCAGGATCACTTATATCCTTAAACATAACGAAAAAATCAGCAGGCAATTTTGCCTTCAATGCTGAAATCCCACCCACTTCATTTAATCCAAAATATACTGTTAATCCGCCACCGACTAATAATAAAATACCTTGAAAGATTTGAGTTCTAATTACTGTATCAAATCCGCCCACTAATGTATAAATACCAGTTATCAAAACAATCACAACTGCTGAAACAAATATGCTCCAGCCAAAAATTTTATTAAACAATATTCCACTTGCAAAAAGAGTTACAAGTATTTTCGTAACGAGATAAGTAAAAATAGATAAAGACCCAAATAATCTTCTGGTCTTCTGATCAAATAGTTTCCCAATAAATTCAGGGAATGTAAATGAATTAGAATTTCGATAGATAGGTGCTAAAAACCAACCGAGGATAATTAAAAAAAAGATAGCAAATAATTCAAAATGACCAACTACCAAACCACGAGAAGCACCTGAACCCGCAAGTCCTATGAAGTGCTCGCTTGAAATATTGGTTGCAAATAACGAAATACCAATAGCAAACCATCCCAAATCTCGTCGAGCTAAGAAATAGCTCTCCACTGTTGGATCCTTTCTCTTGCTGTTATAAAAACTAATTAATATAACTATTGCAAGATATAGTAAAATAACTAAGCTGTCTAATATTGTAAATGATTCTGGCATATACTAATAACACACAATTTTAGTACCAAAAATAATCACATAATACAGTTCATTTTAATGGTTTCTTTCTCTAAGTATTATTAATAATTATTAAATTAATAATTCTGCCGTTATTATTTTAATAACATCATTTTTTTTGCAAATGAGTTTCCATTCACACTTAAAACATAAAAATATACACCACTTGATATCTGATCACCCTCAAATTCAAGTTGGTGCGAACCTGAATCTTGATAAGAATTAATAAGAGTGGAAATCTTATTTCCCAGAATATCAAAAACCTCTATTTTTACAAAACCACCCTTTGGCAAACTATACTTAATATTTGTAGTAGGATTAAATGGATTGGGATAGTTTTGTTTTAAATCATATTCCACAGGAAAAGATTCACCGTCATTGTCTACCCCAACTAAAACACCATCCTGGTTATAATATGGAAGATAAGTAGCAGACAGACTATTAGCGATAGGTTTAGCGATTCTCTGCATGGAATATAAGCCCATGCTTTGGAATCCACCCGCATTATCCATACGATACCAATCAAATACAGTCCACCATATTGCAGACATAAGTGAACCAAATGTTTTATTTTCTGAACCATCTATATTTGTTTGGGCAAAAATCTTGAAGACATTCATCATATCGCTAAAGACTGTACTTTGTGTATTAGCAGTTGATCCATCTTCACTCGACCAATACCCATATTCAGTGCAAAGTATTGGCTTATTAGGGAAAGCAGCCTTAGCATCACGAAGAAAATTAAATGAAGGACCATAATAAGCACCATTCTTTCCATAAAATATTCCGAAATATATTGTCCAGGAAGCTAAATCTAAAGGAGCAATAGTTGGGTCAGAAGCACCTGGAGAATCAGCAGCTGCCGACTGTGTTACAAGTCTTCCATCTGAATAGTTGTCTGCATGATCTTTCATCATCATCTCGTTATATGCTAATCTTCCGGGAATGTCTTTGCATTCATTAGACAAACTCCAAATAATTACCGATGGTCTATTATAATCTTTATAAACCATTTCGCGGAACATCTGTTTATGAATTTGCCTGACTTCATTTTGAATACGCCAAGATTCGGAATCATTGAACCAAAAAACAGGAATTTCTTCTTTTATTGAAATTCCAAGTCGATCTGCCATTAAATATGTATAATAGTGATTTGGGTAATGTGCAGTGCGGAGCAACTTAGCATTTAAAGATTTCACAATTTTCATATCTTCAAGTATTTGCTCTCTTGGGACGCTTCTCCCAAAATTTGGATGGTCTTCATGACGTGCTACTCCGGGGAGATACATTAAACGATCGTTAAATAAAAATTTCTGCCCAACTGTCTTTACTGTCCTAATTCCAAATTGTGTATAATATTCATCGGTCTTAATTCCATTATCATAAAGTGTTATTTTCATTACGTACAGATTAGGATTTTTATGTGTCCAAAGACGAGGATTTTCTATTTTAAGTGTTGTCTCAATTGGATAAACCATTCCAAAATCTAAATTTGCTGATAATTCCTTATTTCCCGTAATAATCGATTCATTACCTAACATATTCCATAAATTCTCACTACCAATATTACCCTCATTAAATTCAAGTTCATAAACCTGAAACGAAATCGAAACATTAGCTGAGGAAAATTTATTATTTGAAATTACAATTTTGGAATTAATTTCTCCATTAACATTTAAAGGGGTTATATCAGCCCGAACAATAGAAACCGGATTAACAAATTCTAAGTATACATCATGGATAATCCCGGTATAATTATACCAATCTGAAGGTGTGTTTGGTACTGAATATTTAGTAGTCCCCCAACCCGGATTATCAATTCTAACTGCAATTACATTATTGCCTGAAGAATTAAGATAAGGTGTAATATTAAACGAAAAAGGAGTATAACCGCCTTCATGATAGCCAACCCACACACCATTTACCCAAACATCTGCCATATAATTTACAGAAAGAAAATTTAGCCGAACTACATAATCTGTAATTGAAGGATCATTTACAATAAATGATTTACGATACCAAACAAGGTCTTGGTAAAAATCGGGTCGGATTGGATATTCATTGAATTTATTATCAGGGAAAGGAACCGGATTTAATTCCCAATTTGAATCATCATAGTCTAATTTAAATCTATTTCCAGAATTTGCTTCAATTAAAGCTATCCCATCTGTATCTCTTTTTACAAATGTAGCTGCTGAGGTTGCTTCATCAGGCCAAGGTCTTGGCACTCTCTCTCGTTTCCATTGACCAGCGAGATCATAGCGTGTACGATCCTGCATCTCAAATGTCGGCAATGGAATTTGATTCTGAAATGGGACAGCTATTCCGTTTATTTCCTTTATTTCTAATGTTGGCTCTGCTAAATTTGTCTGCGAAAATACTTTGTTAAATGATCCTGAAATTAAAATAAATGGCAGTAGAATAAATATATATTTTGTGTATTTCAATTTTTCCTCTAAGTAATATTTAATATAATGAGATAATATAAAGAAGATTTTTATTTTAGTCCAAGCTCTTTGCTCATTCGATAATAGTTTGGAGGAGCTAAACCAAGTTTTTTTGCAGCTTCTGCATCTGAGTCTGATAAATCTCTCATATACTTAAAATACTTCTCGCGGAAGATTTTTTCCATCTCTTTTAATGGAAGCATTCCTTCAGAAACAAAATTAACAATGCTGCCACTTTGAGAATTAGAAACAAATTTTTGTGAGAACAAAAGCATTGAATTAATTTGTTCAGACGTAACGTTTGATTCATCGTAGAAAAGAATTCTTTGAACAAAATTTTTCAATTCTCTTACATTACCAGGCCAGGAATATTCTTCTAATACTCTCATTGCCGAAGGTTGTATCTTTGGTTTTTCCTTCCCCATATCAATTGCAATCTCATCTAAGAAATGATTAATTAATACGGATATATCTTCAACTCTTTCTTTTAAAGGTGGAACATAAATGGGAACAACATTTAACCTATAATAAAGATCTTCTCTGAATCTTTTTTCTTTTACTTCAACTTCTAAAACTCTATTTGATGCAGATATAATTCTTACATCAACTTTTGTTTTATCTGTTCTACCAATTTTTTCAATTTCTCCATCTTGTATCACTCTTAATAATTTTACTTGAGCATTTAATGGGAGTTCAGAAATTTCATCTAAAAATATTGTACCATGATGAGCAAATTCAAATAGACCTAACTTTCCTTTATCAGCTCCTGTGAAAGCCCCTTTTTCATAACCAAAGAGTTCACTCTCAATTAATTGATCCGGTATTCCCCCACAGTTAATAGGCACAAAATTTTCATATTTCCTTAAGCTTCTGTAATGAATATTATACGCTATTAATTCTTTACCTGTACCTGAAGAACCTGATATAAGAATATTTACGTTTGAATTTGCATACTTATCAATCTGGTCTCTTAAGTTTTCAATAACCTTACTTACGCCAATAATTTTTTTAGTAGCAAGTACATCATTAACATTTTTGTTTAATTTTTGGTTTGAACGCAATTTATCTTTTAAAAGTTTTCTTCTTTCAAAGGCATTAAAAATACTA
>JBAYVI010000106.1:0-11590 GCA_041674625.1 Melioribacteraceae bacterium
GAATCAGCAAAAGAAAATAATGTAAAGAAAATTGTGCTTAGCAGTTCGGCAGCAATTTATGGCGATAATCCAATCACCCCGAAAACGACTGATTTATATCCAGCTCCAAAATCTCCTTATGGTATAACAAAACTTGATGGCGAATATTATCTTTCAATGTATAATGAAATGTATGGGCTTGGTGCAGTTTCGTTACGATATTTTAATGTGTTTGGTCCACGTCAAGACCCTAAGAGTCAATACGCAGCAGCAATACCAATATTTGTAAGCAAAGCTGTTAGAAACGAACCATTGATTGTTTATGGAGATGGTGAACAGTCAAGGGATTTTATTTATGTCAAAGATGTTGTTAAAGCAAATGTAATAGCCGCTCTTTCTGATAAGAATGGAGTGTTCAATGTCGCTTCAGGAAATAAAATTTCTATTAATCAATTAATTGAATTAATTCTAAAAGAAACCACAAGTTCGAGCAAAATTGAATATCAAGATGAACGTCCCGGTGACATTAAGCATTCTCTTGCTTCGATCACACAAACATCAGAACAACTTGGTTTTAATGCAGATTTTGATTTGATAACCGGACTTAAAAAAACGATAAATTATTTTGTTGAACTCTATATCAAAGCAGGGAATTAAGTCATTAAATACTCTGTAAAAAATATAATAATAATTTTGTCGCTCTTGGTTGTCTCGTTTTCATGTACCACTCAATCTGAAAATACATTGGCAGATCTCGATCTTGGGAAAATTATTAAGCGTGGCAAGCTTGTTGTCCTCACCGGATATAATCCATATAGCTATTTTATATACAAAGGGGAACCCGAAGGATTTGAATATGAACTCCTTTCCAATTATGCTAAATCCATTGGTTTGGACTTGGAAATGAAAGTGGAAAGTGATTTTGAAAAAATGATTTTAATGCTTAATAATGGAGAAGGAGATTTAATCGCTTTTAATCTTACTGTTACAAATGAACTTAGCGAAAAAATACAATTTACAAAACCATATTCAATGGTAAAACAGCTTATAGTCCAAAGAATTTCAAATGATACAAATGATGTATTTATAGATAATGTAAATCAGCTTGAAGGCAAAACAGTGTATGTTCGCCACGATTCCCCTTATTTATCAAGATTGAGAAATTTGGAAGAAGAGATTGGTGGCGAAATCTTGATTATTGAAGCTGACCCCGATTTATCCACGGAAGATTTAATTCAAATGGTAGCCGAAAAAAAAATAAATTATACAATTGCAGATGATAATATTGCACGCCTCTCCATCAAGCAGTATAAAAACATATCCATCTCTACCGAAATATCTTTTCCACAAAAAATTTCATGGGCTGTTAGGCAAAATTCTCCTCAACTATTAAACTCTATAAATAATTGGATCGTATCTTCTACCGAATCAAATTTATTCCAGAATTTAAAAGTAAAATATTTTGAAAATTGGGGAAGTTCAAAAATCCAAAATAGTTCAAAATTCTTAATGGCTAAAAAAGGTGATATTTCTCCTTACGATGAATTAATAAAAAAATATTCTCAAAAATTAGGATGGGATTGGAAATTAATTGCCTCATTAATTTATCAAGAATCACAGTTTGAACCAAAAAGTCGTTCCTGGGTTGGAGCTGTTGGATTAATGCAATTAATGCCAAATACTGGCGAAGCTTTTGGAGTAACAAATTTTGAAGACCCCGAGCAAAATATTAATGCAGGTATCAGCTATATTATTTGGTTAAATAATTATTGGAAAAAATTAATTTATGATGAGAATGAAAGAATGAAATTTGTTCTTGCATCATATAATATTGGTGTTGGACATATTTTAGATGCTCGAAATCTTACATTTAAGTATGATGCAGATCCAAATATTTGGGATGGTAGTGTTTCTGAATATTTGCTTAATAAATCCAAAAAAAAATACTATGAAGATGAAGTTGTGCAATATGGTTATGCAAGAGGTAGTGAAACAGTAAGTTTCGTAAGGGAAGTTTTAGACAGGTTCGAACATTACAAACAGGTTAAATAAAAAAAATCGGACTTCCTTTTAAGAAAGTCCGAGCCCTCATAGTAAATATTAATATTTCACAAAATGGTGAATTAATTTAAGTGAAATTTGAAATCAATTGCGCTACTAAATATTAAAATTAATTCCTGCATAAAAAGTTCTTCCATAAGTTCCATAATAAAGAACTTCTTCGTAATACTTATCAAACATATTTTCAACTCTTGCATTAACTGAAATCTGATCGATGATTTGGTAAGAAACTCCAAAATTGAATACAGTATAATCGGGTAATTCCACTCTTGTTGCAGGATAAACATTAAAATCCTTATCCCATCTTTTCCCTGTAAAGCGAGCTGAAAGATTAACGTCTAACTTAGGTATAATCATATAAGTTAATGAAGCAAATGCAGAATGTTTCGGTCTTCTTAGTAATTCTTGACCGTAGTCCTCACTTAATATATAATTGTCTTTAGTCTGCGTGTATGTATAATTAATATTGAGTTTTATTACATCGAGTAGATTTACACTCGTAAGTATTTCAACTCCTTTAGATTCTGCTTCTGCAATATTGACTGTCTTTAAACCGGAATCATAACCGAACATGTTTTTGAAATTAATTGAAAAGTATGTCGCCCCAAATGATATATTTCCATTTATGAAATATTGTTCAAAACCTAAATCCCATCCGGTGCTTTTTTCCGGTTTTAAATCAGGATTTCCATACATAGGATCGAATAAATAATATAGTGATGGGGATTTAAAACCTGTTCCGAAAGAGCCTTTAATTTTTGTATTTGTTTCGTGAATAAAATATGCCGGTGCTATTCTATAAGTTGTTACTTTACCAAATTTTTTATTATCATCATATCTTACACCCGCTGAAACATAGAGAGAACTAAATAGTGTAGCTTGTTCTTGAACATAAAATCCCGTTGTTCTATTCTTTTGTTTAGGGAAACTGCTTTCATAAGGACCCCACATCGAATTAGAAATATAATGAGTGTTTGCAGTTTCTTCCTCTGTTTCTATTCCAAAGGTAAATAAATGCTCCTCATTTAACGTAAAGTTATTTATAAGTTCAAATTTTAATCTACCTGCTTTAGTATAATTTTCAGAAGAAGTCACCGGACGAATTGGATCAACTAAATCAACTGTGTTTGAAATTTTTCTTACGAATGAAACTCCCAAATGTGAATTTAATCTTGACTTAAAAAAAATACCTGTTAATTTCCCGGTAATAACTTGTTCTTGATTTTCATAAGTATAATTAGGATCATCCCCATTCATACCATCTTGATCTAATCCGCTTTCAGTTTTAGTAACTTTATAAGAACCGCCTACTGAATAATTTTCTAAGAAATCATAATAAAGATTTGAAGAAAATGAATTCCTCATAAATTTATCTATTTCAGTATTGCCATATTTTTCGCTGCTTGAAGAGATTCCATCTGTTTGTGTTTTAGAAAAACCAGCGAAATATTTTAACCCATAAGTAGAACCGTTTGTTGATACATTCCCATTATAATAGCTATTGCTTCCACCTTCACCACTAAATTTGGTTTTAGATATATCGCTTCCTTTTTTTGTTATTACATTTATTACACCAGCCATAGCATCTGCCCCATAGAGTGTGCTTTGCGGACCTCTTATAATCTCAATTCTTTCTATATCAAAACTGCTTAATGAGGAAAAATCAAAAACGTTATTTGCTGCTGCGGGGTCGTTCATCTTTGTACCATCGATAAAAACTAACACATGATTAGAATTACTTCCTCTAACAAATATAGAAGCAAGCTTGCCTTTACCGCCAGATTCAACTATCGATAGACCCGGTACTTCTCTAAGAAGATCAACTATATTATCGCTTTTAGAAATGTAATCTGAAGGTTTAATGACAGTAAGTGAACTTCCTACGGCATAATATGGTGTGTTTGTACGGTTTGCAGATACAACTATTTCATCTAATTTAGTTTTAAGCACTCCATCTTGTGCAACTGAAATTGATGTAATTACAATGAAGATAAAAATAAAATGTTTCATAGAAGTTACTCCTTTATGAAAGATGTAACTTCGGGGGGAAGGATAATCCTTAATATAAACCTCTCCCACGAAGGTTATTAACGAATGTATAAGGCAGGTCTCCTGGCTTGGAATTCTATTTAACGCCTTCCCATCAATTTGACAGTGGCTTTATGTTAATAGATTCTATTCCTTACAGTTGCGGGGCAGCACCGGTTTTTCACCGGATTTCCCTATTAGGCACTTAGGCACCAAATACTTTTTTTTTGTTATTCCTAATCTATATATCAATTTGTTTTGAAACAAATATTAATTACTCTTTGAATTTATTTTCAATACTCTTATTTTACCATTTGTATCTCTAAATAAATTTAATAAAGCATCACTGGAGGATATTAATGAATTGGCTCTTCAGAAGCTTAAATTCTTCTATCGGTAAAAAAGTTATTATGGCTATTACCGGTATTTCTTTAATTCTTTTCTTATTGTTTCATTTAGCAAATAACTTGACTTTATTTGCAGGACCTACAACTTTCAATACAGTTGTGAAAAGTCTAGATTCAATTAAACCTTTTGTTAGGGTTATTGAAGTAATACTTGCATTAATTTTCATTTTCCACATTTTCAATGGCGTTCGTCTATGGTATGAAAATAAAAAAGCAAGACCAACTCCTTATGCGGTAAACGGATCTTCAAAAAATTCTTCTTTGCTTTCGAGAACGATGATTCAAACCGGAAGCATAATTTTTATCTTCTTAGTAATACATCTGAGCACTTTTTGGAATGCATTTAATTTCTCTGACCTGCATCATACACATACGTACTACGAATTTACTGCTGAAATGTTTACTAATATTTATTATTCTATCTTCTATATAATAGCAATGATAATTTTAGGATTCCATCTCAATCATGGTTTTCAAAGTGCTTTTCAAACTTTTGGATGGAATAATAAAAAGTATTTCCCTTTGGTAACAACCTTGGGGCTACTTTATTCTATACTTATGGCAGTTGCATTTGCTTCTATTCCAATCTACTTTTTACTTATTGGAGGTAACTAATGGCAAAATTAGATTCCAAAATACCGGCTGGTCCATTACAAGACAAATGGACTAATCACAAGTTCAATATGAAACTTGTTAATCCGGCTAATAAAAGAAAATATGATATTATAATTGTTGGATCGGGCTTAGCCGGTGCTTCGGCAGCTGCATCATTAGGAGAGCTTGGTTACAAGGTGAAAGTTTTTACATATCATGATAGTCCGCGTAGAGCGCACAGTATTGCAGCTCAAGGTGGTATTAATGCTGCAAAGAATTATCAGAATGATGGCGATTCTATTTACCGGCTTTTTTATGATACTATTAAAGGTGGAGATTTTAGAGCACGCGAAGCTAATGTTCATCGTCTTGCCGAAGTTAGTAATAGCATTATAGATCAATGCGTTGCACAAGGAGTGCCATTTGCACGTGAATATGGTGGAATGTTAGATAACCGCTCATTTGGTGGTGCTCAAGTTTCGAGAACATTTTATGCTCGTGGTCAGACCGGGCAACAACTTCTTCTCGGTGCATATTCATCTTTGATGCGTCAAGTTCATCTCGGTAATGTAGAGCTATTTAATAGAAGGGAAATGATCGATCTTGTTACAATAGATGGTCAGGCAAAAGGAATTGTTGTTAGAAATATGATTAGCGGTGAACTTGAAAAACATTCTGCTCATGCAGTTGTGCTTGCTACCGGAGGATATGCTAATGTATTTTTCCTTTCTACAAACGCTATGAATTGCAACACTACCGCTATTTACCGTGCCCATAAAAAAGGTGCTTTCTTTGCCAATCCATGTTTTACTCAAATACATCCGACTTGTCTTCCAATTCATGGGGAAGGGCAGTCTAAGCTGACTTTAATGAGCGAAAGCTTAAGGAATGATGGTAGAATATGGGTATCGAAATTGAAAAAAGATATGCGCGAACCAAATGATATTCCTGAAGATGAAAGAGATTATTATCTTGAAAGGAAATACCCTTCGTTTGGTAATCTTTCACCACGCGATATTTCATCACGCAGTGCTAAAGAAGTAGTTGATGAAGGTCGAGGAGTTAAAGGAGGAGAAGCAGTTTATCTTGATTTTAGAGATGCTATTAATCGCCTTGGTAAAAATGTTATTGAAGAACGGTATGGCAATTTATTTGAAATTTATGAGACCATAACGGGAGAAAATCCTTATACTGTTCCAATGAAAATTTATCCTGCTCCTCATTATACAATGGGTGGACTTTGGGTAGATTATAATTTAATGAGTTCAATACCAGGACTATTTGTACTTGGTGAAGCAAACTTCTCCGATCATGGTGCCAATCGTCTCGGTGCTTCTGCTTTAATGCAAGGGCTTGCCGATGGCTACTTTGTCGCTCCTTATACTATTGGGGACTATTTAGCATCAGCTAAACCTAAAGAAGAATCAACAGATCATCCGGCTTTTGAATTAGTTAAAAAAGAAAATGAAGAACTAATAGCCAAACTACTTTCAATTAAGGGAAAACAGACTGTTGATGATATCCACAAAAAGCTCGGTAGAATTATGTGGAATAAAGTCGGTATGGGGCGTAATGAAAAAGGTCTTAATGAGGCAATTAAAGAAATAGCCGAATTAAGAGCCGAATTTTGGAAAGATGTAAATGTTGTGGGAACAGATAAAGATATTAATCAATGCTTAGAGCGAGCAGGAAGACTAATTGACTATCTCGAATTAGGCGAATTAATGGCTCGCGATGCTCTTGAGAGAAATGAATCTTGCGGTGGACATTTCCGTGAAGAATATCAAACAGAAGAAGGAGAAGCATTAAGAGATGATGAAAATTATGCTTATGTATCTGCTTGGGAATATAAAAGTCTCGGCTCGTGGGAACTTAATAAAGAACCTCTAATTTATGAAAATGTAAAATTAGCTACGAGGAGTTATAAATAATGACGGACAAAAAGATAAATTTATTAGTAAAAGTTTGGCGTCAGCCATCTACAAATTCTGTTGGCAGCTTCGTAGATTATAAAGTATCGGTATCTCCCGATTCATCTTTCCTCGAAATGTTAGATGAAATTAACAATGACTTGGAAATGAAAAATCTCGAACCGATTGCTTTTGAAAGTGATTGCCGCGAAGGTATTTGTGGTACTTGCGGTTTGGTGATTAACGGGCAGCCACATGGACCGGTACCAAAAATTGCAACTTGCCAGCTTCACATGAGAAATTTTAAGGATGGCGATACAGTTTGGGTAGAACCTTTCAGAGCAAAAGCCTTTCAAGTAATGAAAGATTTAATAGTAGAACGTTCAGGATTAGATAAAATTATTGCTGCCGGTGGTTATATATCAGTTAATACCGGCTCCATTCCTGATGCAAATGCAATGCCTATTTCTAAAGATGTTTCTTCTCTTGCAATGGATGCAGCAGCATGTATTGGATGTGGAGCTTGTGTTGCAGCTTGTAAAAATGCTTCAGCCATGCTTTTTGTAAGTGCTAAAGTTTCTCAATTAGCTCTTTTACCACAAGGGCAACCGGAAAGAACCAGACGTGTACAGAATATGGTTAAGGTAATGGACGAGCTTGGTTTTGGCTCTTGTTCTAATACTTACGCTTGCGAAGCTGAATGTCCAAAAGGTATTTCAGTTAAGAATATTGCTCGTCTAAATCGTGAGTTTATTAAAGCGAATGTGAAATCTGATAATATTGAAGCTTAATTTCTCACTTTTTTTTCTTATTATTATAGTCCCGGTTTACAAAATCGGGACTTTTTTATAAGATTTATTAAGTGTCGGGAATGTTTGAAAGGGAAATAAAATTTATATACGACTTTAATCTCAACAAAGTAAATAAGCTTGGACCGTACTTTACTTTTGAGGAGCTTCAAAATTCCGGTATCCATCCGGCAATTCTTCATTATATTTCTGCCGAAATAGATTTTCTGATTTTTGATGACCGTCAAAAACTGCTTAAAAATTCTGTTTTTGATTATTCCGGTGAAAATATCAATTCTCTTTTTATCAAGATTAATGATGAAATTAAAAAGAGTAAAAGGTTTTCGCTCGACTATATATCTAAACTGATACTTCGCTCAATCTCTTTTACAATTAATTTTTTAGTTAGACCAAAGTGGACTCTTAATAAATTTATTTTTGATGACTACGACCATAAAACTGCGGTAGAGGTCAAACAGATTCTTAATTACATTTACTATTATAAGTATTTAAATAAAATATTAATTGCTTATATCGATACAAAAAAATTATTATCAATTAATTCTACTGAATTTGCTCAAATAACTAATAAAATTGAACGTCTTGGAATAGAGACCTATTTGAGTGTAATTATTAATGATGCTCTAAAAGCGATGGGTGAGTTTTTTAATATAGGGGAAATTCAAAAAAACAAAGTGCCTATCACCGCTTTTAAATATTTTTTAAGTGAGAAAGAACTTGCTGTTCATATTAATAAAATTGATGAGAATTTTTCTAAAGAAGAATCGAGTAAAGTTAGTATCCCAGAATTGAAAAAAATCCTTGACAAAATTGAGCCATATAAGATATATGAACAAGAAGCGACTTTGTTCGATGAGCCTCAAAGTGATGAAGATGAACAAACAATTGAATCGGTTGAAGAGTATTTGCCAAATAATGAAATTATTTCTGACAATGAACCGCCTCTTAATTTTAATCTTAATTTCAATATCAATAAAGAATTATTGGAAGACCCTTTATTAGATATTAAAGAAGAGAAAGAAGATAACATTGAAACCATAGAACCATCTTATGAAGAAGAGATTATTAAAAATTATGAAGATGATGAAATAAAAAATGATTTCAATGAATCAATCCTTGATGAAGTAGCCGATGAGGAAGAACCTAATATTGATGAAACTACCATTAAATATAAAGAAAGTGAAACTGATGAAGAGCAGGAAATAACTATTGGTGAAGATGAGAATACTGAAATTGAAACAAAAACTGATGAAAATTTGATGGAGGTATCTTATTTAGATATAGTAGAAGAAGAGACCGATAGCATTCAAGATATTATATTTGGAGGCAATGATTATGAAAAAAAGGAACTCGATTCAGAAGATATTATTAATTTTGAAGATAAGAATCTCGAAACAGATGAACTCAATGAAGAATTAGATGAATATATTCATGAAGAAATTGAAGTTGAAAAGGGAATTGATGAAAATCAGTCCGAAGTATTTGAGCCAGAGGCAAACGAATTTGAAAATGAAAAAGATACAAAACACTCAATCTTTGACCCATCTGAATTAAATAAGGTTGAGTCTCATGTAGAGATTGATATAGCAGAATTGCTTGAACACAAAAACATGACAAAAGTTATAGAAGTAATTTTTGATTATGATGTAGAAGAATTTACGAATACTATTGAAGAAGTATGTAAGTGTAGAAATATTGACGATGCATTGCTTGTACTAAACGAGAAAATTAAACAACATTATTCTGATGTTAATTCCAAAGAGGCAAATCAATTCAGGGAAATTATAACAGAATATTATAATAAAGCAGACTAATATGTTTATTGATTATTCAAAGATTTATGTAAAATCAGGTGATGGCGGAAATGGCGCAATCACTTTTAGACGAGAAAAATTCGTACCTAAAGGGGGACCTTCCGGCGGTAATGGTGGAAAGGGTGGAGATGTTATTTTTGTTACAGATACCAACCTTACTACTTTACTTGATTTTCAATACAAGAAAAAATATGTAGCTCAAGATGGAGCAGCCGGGGCTAATTCATTGAAGGATGGTAAATATGGCGAAGATATAACCATTAGAGTCCCTGTTGGTACAATTGTTAAAGATGCTGAAACTGAAGAAATAATTTGTGATCTGGTTGAAGCAAATACATCTTTTATAATTGCTAAAGGTGGAAAGGGGGGAAAGGGGAATAGTAATTTTGCTACATCAACAAATCAAACTCCTCGATTTGCTACGGATGGTAAACCGGGAGAAGAGAAAACCGTAATCCTTGAATTGAAACTAATTGCTGATATTGGATTAGTTGGTTTTCCAAATGCCGGTAAATCCACTCTTATTTCTAATGTCTCCGCGGCAAGACCGAAAATTGCAGATTACCCATTTACTACTCTTGAACCTAATCTTGGAATTGTTAGATATAAAGATGCATATAGTTTTACCATTGCCGATATACCCGGTATTATTGAAGGTGCTCATCAAGGTAAAGGGTTAGGTCTTAAATTCCTCAGACATATTGAAAGAACTAAAATTCTATTAATTATGATTGATGTCGGTTCTGAAAACTATTCAAAGGATTTTAAAACTTTAGTGAATGAATTAGATTCTTATTCACATCTTTTGGCAGAAAAAAGAAAAATATTAGCATTCACTAAATCGGATTTACTTACTAAAGAAGAGATAGCAAAGCTAAAAAGGAAAAAAATTCCCGGGTACAAGGGAGAAATTTTTATTATATCTGCCGTAACAAATGATGGTTTAGATACTCTTATGGATTTTTTGTGGCAAGCAATATTAAACGAAAACTAAATCGGGAATAATATGTTTAAAAAAATGAGATTATTTCCTGTTACTTTAATTGCCCTTTTTGTATTCGCATGCTCAGCAGGGTTAAATCTTTTTAATGATAAAGATGAAGTATCGATGGGAATGCAATTTGATAAAGAGATCAGAGATAATCCAAAAGAATACCCAATTTATAATGGCAATCCGGCTGTTAAAATTTATATAAATAGCAATGTATTTCAACCAATTCTTAATTCACCTGAAATAAAAAAAGCTGACACTTATGCATATCAAATAGAAATTATTGACAATGATTCTATATTAAATGCATTTGCAGTTCCAGGTGGATATGTATATATCTATACAGGAATTTTAAAATACTTGGATTCCGAAGCTTCATTAGCGGGTGTATTAGCACATGAAATAGGGCATGTAGAAAGGCGCCATTCTACTCAAAGGATAACTAATGCTTATGGGCTTTCTATTTTAGCAAATCTTGCCTTAGGAAATAACCCCTCTCAAATAGCAGAAATTGTTGCTAATATGTTTACGGGACTATCTCTGCTTGCAAACAGTAGAATAAATGAAGATGAGAGCGATGAATATTCAATTAAATATCTAAAGAGCACTAAGTACTATCCCGGTGCAGTAAAATTCTTTTTTGAAAAAATGAGAGACGATGGGAAGGTGGCTTCATCAAGCAATGGTATTCAAACATTTTTATCAACACACCCGGATCCTATTGATAGAATAAATTCTACTAATGAACGGTTGAAAGCTATGGGGATTGAAATTCTTTCTTACTCGTCTACTGGAAGTGGTATGTATAAGACTGAATATCAAAAAAATATAAAATCAAAATTATAACAAGTAATTTAATTTTAAATCAAAAGATGCTTGCTAAATTACCCCATAAGGCATTATATTTAAAATCTGTTTTTAATAAAAGTTGGCGGGGTAGCTCAGCAGGTTAGAGCAATGGAATCATAATCCATGTGTCGGGGGTTCGAATCCCTCC
>JBAYVI010000107.1:0-11485 GCA_041674625.1 Melioribacteraceae bacterium
AAATACATATTTTTCGGCAGCTCTTCCGCCAAGCGCATAAGTAATCATTGCTTCTAAATAATCTTTAGCATAAGTATGCTTCTCGTCAACAGGTAAATATGTTGTTACACCAAGTGCTCTGCCGCGTGGTATAATAGTAACTTTATGCACTGGATCAGCTTCAGGAATCATACGTGCAACAAGTACGTGTCCAATTTCGTGATATGCAGTAATCTTTTTTTCATTCTCAGAAATAATCATGCTCTTTCTTTCCATACCCATCATCACTTTATCTTTTGCTTCTTCAAAATCATCCATCTCTACTTTTTTCTTATCCTTACGAGCTGCAAGTAAAGCGGCTTCATTTACTAAGTTCGCTAAATCAGCGCCAGCAAGTCCGGGAGTTCCTTTTGCAAGAACAGATAAATCAACATCAACACTCAAAGGAATTTTGCGTGTATGAACTTTTAAAATTCCTTCTCTCCCTTTAACGTCAGGGCGATCAACGACTACTTGACGATCGAATCTTCCCGGTCTTAATAAAGCAGGATCGAGTACGTCAGGTCTGTTTGTAGCGGCAATAATAATCACACCACTATTTTGTTCAAAACCATCCATCTCAACTAGTAGTTGATTAAGAGTCTGTTCTCTTTCATCATGTCCGCCGCCAAGACCTGCACCTCTGTGTCTTCCGACAGCATCAATTTCATCAATAAAAATGATACAAGGTGCGCTTTTCTTTCCTTGTTCAAAGAGATCTCTCACACGTGAAGCACCAACACCAACGAACATCTCCACGAAATCAGCACCACTTATTGAAAAGAATGGAACACCTGCTTCACCGGCTACCGCTCTTGCGAGCAATGTTTTACCTGTTCCGGGAGGTCCTAATAGCAATACACCTCTTGGAATTTTACCACCAAGTTTCTGAAACTTAGATGGCTCTTTTAGAAATTCAATAATCTCTTGCAATTCTACTTTAGCTTCATCAGCACCGGCAACATCTTGAAATGTAACTTTAGAAGCAGATTCAGAAATTAATTTTGCTTTACTCTTTCCAAAATTAAAAATTCCTCTTGTACCGCCTGCGCCTCCGGCACCTCCCTGCATTCGTCTAAAGAACAAGAACCAAACACCAATTATCAAAATCCATGGTAGAATGCCAATTATGATTGTCATCCAATCATTAGATTCTTTAATAAAGGTATATTTTATCCCCTGTTCATCCCATTTTTCCTGCTGTTTATCCAAAATACTTTCAACTAAAACCACATTAAAAGTTTCTACATCAATATAGTTACCATTAATCATTATTTTTTCAGGAGACTTTAATGTACCTTCGAGACGATAATCATTAATATCAGATTTAAAAACTTTTGCGTCTTTGATTTTATTAGAATCAAGTAGTTGAGTATATTGATTGTAAGTTAATTCAGCGGTTGATTTAGTACCACCTCGCATTAATTGCATTACAATTACAGCAGCAATAATAACAGCACCCCAGCTAAAAACAGTTTTAATTACTTTAGTCCAATCAAATTCACCATCCGGCTTTGGAGATCCTCCGCCGCTATTAAATCCTTTTTTACTTGGTTTTTCTTTTTTATCAGACATATTATTTTTATTTGTTTTTTCAGACATTTTTCCTAATTCTCTCCATTATTCGCTTAAAGCATAAATTGATCTTAAATTACGATATTTTTGAGCATAATCAAGACCATAACCGATTACAAACTTGTTCGGAATTTCAAATCCAATATAATCAATTTTCACATTATGTTTTAGACTTTCAGGTTTTAATAAAAGAGAAGCAACCTTCATACTTGCAGGTGAATGAGACATAATAAGTTCCTCGATAAATTTAATCGAAAGCCCTGTATCAACAATATCCTCTACAATTACTACATTCCTATCTCTAATATCTGCGTTTAATTCTTTAATTAATTTTACTTTTCCGGAAGATATCTTAGCATCTCCGTAACTCGATAGTTTGAAAAAATCGACTTCGCAAGCTAAACTTACATTTTTTAATAAATCGGACATAAAAAGGAAACTACCATTTAATACACCAATAAAAATGGGGAAGTTCCCTTTATAATCCTTTGAAATCTGCTGACCTAATTCAACAATTCTTTTTTGAATTACCTCTTCAGATAGGTAAAGTGAGAATTTTTCATCTCCAATTACAATTTCATTATTTCCATTAATCAACTCAGACATAATTTGAAAACCTTTTTGCAATTATTATTTATTTTATACCTATTATCTATTCTTAAACCTACAACCCACACAATATTGTTCCGATTTTGTACAACTAATTGTCGTTTTTTTTCAAAACCAGGAATCTTTTTATCTGTCAAAAAATCGGAAACATTTTTAAAACCTTTCATACCAAGCGGAATAAATTTATCTCCCTTATTCCAAACCTTTAAAATAAAACAATTATCTAAATTATCCCCACAAATATATTCCGTCTTTCCATCTGAATTAAAATTTTTTGGTATTTTTCTTATTTTTTTTATTGCGATAGTTTTGTCTAAAAATTTTGCCTCTTCACCTATTTTGAGAATAATTTCTTTAGGTTCCTTCATTTGATTCAAATAAAATCGAAATGATTCACGTTCTCTTAAACAAATTAGACCTTTTTTTAGCTCAATGCTTTTTCCGGGATGCATATTTTTTAGTTTTAAAATTGAAGTAATATTCACTGATTCAATTTCGATAGAATATTTCTCATTAATAACTTTCATCAAAAGTGCTCCAAATATCTCATCTCCGACATAAGTTTGATCAGGTAATTTTACTTCGATATGATCGTTTTCAACTATCACCAAATTTTCTTTTAAGTAACTAACAAATCTACTCTGTAATTCGAGTATATCCGTTCCAATTCTTGAAATATTAGAAATTACTTCAGAAACATTTGGATTAAGATTTTCTTTGATAGATGGGATAAGGTTATATCTAATAAAATTTCTTTTATACACTTGATCATGATTTGAAGAATCTTCTCTATAATCCTGATTGGACAACATCAGATATTCTAAAATGTCCTCTTTATTAATAGACAAAAGAGGGCGAATTATTTTCCCTCTTGCAATCGGAATACCCGTTAATCCTTTTAAGCCGCTTCCTCTGAATAAATTAAATAAAATAGTTTCTACATTATCATCTGAGTGATGAGCAGTTACTACCTTAGTATATTCATTTGAATTAAGCAGATCTTCAAAAATCTTATAACGGACATTCCTGCCTGTTTCCTCAATTGATGTTTTTTCTTGAGAAGCGATTTTACTAATATCAATTCTAAATTTAAATAAAGGAATAGAGAGTTTTAAGCAAAGTTCTTCGCAGAATCTTTGATCTGTTTCCGCATCTTTTCCTCTTAATTGATGATTAATATGCAAAGCCGAAATTGTGATATTAAATTTTTTAGAATACTTATGCAATAATAAAAGAGCGAAAACAGAATCTGCACCTCCGCTTAATGCAATCAAAATTTTATCATTTGCGTTAATCAGTGAATTATCAGTAATTAACTTAATTACTTTTTGCTCAATCTTTTTTTTATTTGTTTTTAGGGATGACATTTGAAAAGAAAAGCCCCTATGGGGCTTTTTTACTCTATTGAAATAATTTCAAATTTAATAATGCCTGCAGGAACTTTAGCATCTACAATTTCACCTGCTTTTTTAGCAAAAAGTGCTTGTCCGACCGGGGATGTGATAGAAATTTTCCCTTGTTCTAAGTCCGATTCTTCCGGTGAAACAAGAATGTATTTATAAACTTTCTTGTTATTGTGATTCTTTACAGTAATAGTAGATAAAAGATGAGATTCGTCTTTTGGCATTGTTGATGGATCAATAATTCTTGCCTTAGAAAGCATCTCTTCGATTTTGCTTATCTTTAATTCCATTAATCCTTGTGCATCTTTGGCAGCATCGTACTCTGCATTTTCGGAAAGATCGCCATGTGAACGTGCTTCACCGATCCTCTCTGCCATTTCCTTTCTTCCTTTGGTTTTTAATTCAGCAAGCTCTTTTTCTACCTCTCGCATTTTTTCTTTGCTCAAATAGACAATGCTACTCACTTTTATTACTCCTATTAGAAAAATTTAAAAAAAATTGCCACCGCATCTGCAGTGGCATAGACAAACATAGCAATTTAATTGATAGATTTCAAGCATATTAGTAGGGTACTGATTCAGCTATTCTGCATACTTTAGAAAAATCACAATTATCGCATGGTTTCTTCGAACCTTCTAACTTTGTAAGATTAAAAATACCTGCATCAATAGATTCTACATAAGATTTAATATGCTCTTTTGATTGCTCGATAAAATATTCAATGCCTTCTTTATCTCTTTCACCTGGAAATTTTTTCAATCCGAAATCATTTACATTATATTTCAAAGAATAGTATGAAACATATTCCGGAAACATCTCTTTTTCTAACTTATTCTTTAATATATCGATAGCCGCTGATATATAAATTGTCAATTGAAGTGAAAGTCCATTTACAACCTCTTTTTTATCAACTCTTGCAATACTTTTTTTATAATCGATTATTCCAATTTTATCATCGTTGATATCAATTCGGTCAATCTTCCCTTTTATTTTAACATCATTGATCTCAATTGGTTGTGAACCATTCATTCCAAATTCTAATTCAAAATATGAAGGATCAAAATTGCTACCGTCCTCACTTTCATATTTGAGAAACTGGTAAATAATAGATTTTTCTCTGTCACCCTCGATACCAAAAATTTGTTCTATTTCATAGAATGATTTAACTCTATCAAATTTGTATTCGTCAAGTGTTTCTAACCCTATTTTCATTAAAAGATTCAAAGCATAATCAAAAACTTTAGGAGAGCAATTTTTTAGAACGATACTTTTTTTCTTGATTTCTATATAGAATTTATAAAGTGCAGTATGCAGCAAACTTCCGAGTTCGAGCGAAGTAATATTTTCATCAGGGTCATCAATTGTATCAATATTTAATATTCTCTCTACAAAATATTTATAAGGACATTTAGCGTAAGTTTCGAGCTGAGTAATAGAATAAATTTTTTCAAATGCCGGAAGTAATAAATCAGTCTTCCCTATTATTCCATTATATTCATTAATGTTATTTTTATCTGCTCTTTTTTTATCAATTGCAATCTGCTTAAATAAAGTTTCTTCTCTCTCTTCACCTAAGATATTTTTTTCACCATAAAAAACATTGTATCTCTCCGTTCCTAACTTCCCTGCCTCAATAAGAAATTCTCTTTTTGAAAAAATTGAATCGTTGTAGTCCACTGCGGTTTTAGGAATGATATTCAGAATTCTATCTAAAGCCTTAATTAAATAGGATTCTTCAAAATTCGAATTTTTCCCGGCAGATGGGGTAGATAAGTAAATTCCTTTTTTATACATCGAAAGAGTCTGATAAAACTTATAAGCATCTTTGCTAAACTGCATTTCAATCTGTTTTTTTACATCACCAAAAAGGAAAATATCTGAATTTTGTTTTGTCGGAAGGTCTCCATCGCATAATCCGCCAATAAAGATATAATCAAAATCTAATCCCCTTATCTCTTCTAAAGTCGTAATTTGGGTCCCATAGTCTGAACGTTCTTTTACGTTAAATCGAGTCCACTTGCAAATAGTTCTAAGTATATGAAGATAATCTGAAAGTGAATATAATTTTGATTCGCCATCATAAGTTTTCATCCTCATAAGCACTTCAAAAATTGACTCATAAAAAACAGACAAAGCTTTAATATTTTTTTCAGCATTATCTGTCTCTGAATTAAGCATTTTATAAAAGAGCCCGGTATTTTGAATTAAGTTTTTTAGATTTTCTAAGAAAGTTTCAATAGCTTGTGGTTCTACAAATGGCTTTAAAGTTTTATGGACAGATTTAATACCTTTCAAAGCATCACTAAGCTCTTCATCATAATTCTTTGAAAGTACACTCTCAATTGAATCGATCCAGTTTTTATAACCTGAAATTATCCGAAGTTCTGATGATACTCTTAGCAAGTTTGTAAAATCAGTATCCGAGATAGATAGGAATTTGGAACTAATTCCTCTAAAAAAAGACTTATAAAAATAATCCTCTTCTTCAATTTCTAAGAAATTAATAATAGAACTAATTACTGGTATTGTATCTAATGAATATCGATCACTTAGATTAAAGGGGATTTCATAGATTGAGAAAATTTCTCGGATAAGTGGTGAATATTCTTTAATCAAATTAAACACTATTGCAATTTTATGCGGATTTACTTCTTGTCTAATTAATAATTTAATTTCACGCGCTATTAATTCAATTTCTTTATATCGGTCTTCACCTTGTAATTTTATTATTTGGAATTTTTCTTCTTTATTTTTAACTGATCGAAGAAAATTATGTGATAGGTACTCCTTAAGATGAGATGAAGATTTCGTCTGATCATTAATATCGCCGATAATCTTAAAATCATAAGCGATAAATGATTCGTAAGCGGTATTTAAATGTCTATAAAGTTTTTCATTTATAGGGTTATAATCCAAATTAACATATATCTTAACTCCATTTACGAAAGATAATTTATTAATAATGTTCAATTCTAAAGAAGAAAACTCATTGAATCCATTTATATAGATATTGTTAACATTTGCGAAATTTGGAGTAAATAATTCAAAAAATCTATCTTGTTGAAGATTTGCAATTATCGAATAGATATCACCAATTTCTAAACTCTTTGCAGCAAAACATTTTTTTGTATAGATATCGATAATTTTTGCAATTCCAAATACTTTCGATTTTTCATACCCGGTTAACTCTTCTGCTTGCTCTAATAATCTTTTAGAATCAATTCCCTCTTTCTTATATTCTCCTATTACATTATTCAATTCTTCAAGAATACCATCAGGAACTTCATTTTTGTAATTTTCGAAATACTCTATTTCAGCTTCTTGAATTGTTTCTTTCAGAAACACATAACTTGTTGCAGAATTAATTAGATCATAACTATCGTAAGATTGCAACAATTTCCGGGAAAGAGTTGTTAGAGTTTCTATATTGATTTTTTCTGATGATTTATTTGGGGATTTGTCTATTAATTCTTTTTTAAGAGTCCTTGCCCACCTATTTGTAGGAACAATAAAAAGAATTGAATCTAAATTGCGCGAATCAAGGAAATCCCTTATTAGAGCCGAGATATTAATATTATTTATGTTTTCGCGTGAAAAAATCATTTATTCTATTTTAATTAGGGTATTATTTTATATGGTTGTTTTTAAACATATTATAATTATTTTTAATAATAAAGTAAGAGAAAATGGTGAATAAATGAAACGAATAGTAATTCTTTTAATTCTAATGACTGGAGTGGTATTCCCACAAAAGATTGGTAAATTGGCTCCGCCTCCCGAACCTGAAATATTTCCTAATAGTGCGTGGGGAATGGATATAATGTTCGGAGAAGGAGGTTTTGGTCTTGGTACTTTCTTAAGACGCGAAGTGTCTGATGGTCTTACTGGATTTATTGATTTATCCTTTTCGGAATCTAAAGATGAAAAAGAAGTGGAGTATATCGATTATTGGGGACAATCCTACACATTTAATAAAAAGAATCGCGTTTTCCTTGTTCCGCTAAACCTAGGGCTGCAATTTAGATTATTTTCAGAATCAGTTTCAGACAATTTGAGACCATACGTTAATTTTGGTATTGGACCAACATTGGTAGTTTCTACTCCTTATGAGAAAGAATTTTTTAGTTCATTTGGGAAAGCACGCGGATACGTTTCTGCTGGTGGTTATGTTGGCTTTGGTGCAAATTTCGGAATTAGCAAAAGTAATCTTATCGGTATAAATGCTCGCTACTATTACATTCACATGTTTAATGATGGAGTAGAAAACATCAATAATCGTTTTAGAAAAGATTTTGGACATTTTTATATTACTCTTAATGTTGGGATTATGTACTAATACTTTACATATATAGTTGATTATATTAGATTGGTATATAAAGAAATGGACAAATATTGGATACTATTACATTAATTAATCAGCTATATGAGAAATACTCAATTTATTGTGAATCAAAATTCACGAATAAATTCATTAAACACTCTCACGTAAAAGAATTAATAGCAAAATTGCAATCGACAACCAATTTTGAAATATCCAAAATTGGAGAATCAATTCAAGAAAGAGAAATCTATTGTATTAAAATTGGGAAAGGTAAAACAAAAATCTTACTTTGGTCTCAAATGCATGGAGATGAACCTACTGCTACTATGTCTCTATTCGATCTGCTAATTTTTTTTAAGGCAAAAGATGGGTATGATTTATTTCGCAAAGAACTTTTAGAAAACTTAACCCTTTATATAGTTCCGATGCTAAATCCGGATGGTGCAGAAGTTTTCACAAGAGAGAATGCTATTAATATTGACTTGAATAGAGATTACATAAAGGAAGTAAGCCCAGAAGCAAAAATATTAAAACGAATACAAGATGAGATTCAACCGCAATTTGGGTTTAACCTTCACGATCAAGATAGCTACTATTCACCGGGGAATAGTTATAAATCAACGGCGATGTCATTTCTTGCTCCCCCACCAGACTACTCAAATAAAATTACACCAGTAAGGGATGAATCAATTAGGGTGATCTCCGGGATAATAAATATTTTGCAAAACTTTATTCCCGGTCATATAGCTCGATATAAAGACGATCACGAACCACGCTCATTCGGAGACAATTTTATACTTAAAGGTACTTCCTCTATTCTTATTGAATCAGGTTATTGGGATAGTGATGAAGATAAATTTTTTATTAGAAAACTTAATTTTATTGCTATACTTTCTGCGCTTAGAATCATTTCAACCGGCGAGTATAAATTATTTGAAGATAAAACTTATTTCAGCACCCCGGTAAATGTGGAATCTTTTTTCGATCTCTTGATTAAAGACGTTTT
This sequence comes from Melioribacteraceae bacterium, assembly GCA_041674625.1. Lineage (GTDB taxonomy): Bacteria > Bacteroidota > Ignavibacteria > Ignavibacteriales > Melioribacteraceae > BRH-c32. The sequence goes on from JBAYVI010000107.1 coordinate 8,933, forward strand.
TATTATAAATAATAATTCAAAATTTTTGGTTGATATAGGAATAATAAGGAAGAAAGTATATGATACTAAAAATAACTGCTACAATATAAAATCCTATATTAAAGAAGTTGGAGATCTTTCGTATTCAAATGCTCATGAAGTCTTTTCAAGAGATAGTTTGAGACTTATTGAAGGAAATTTATCAATAAATAGCGATGCCAAATTTAAACTCTTAGATTCAGACGATATAATTTATTGTTTTAATAATGGTTTGTTAAAGATCTGACGAACCGGGATCTTATTTCAGATTAAGATTATATTTGTTAACTTGTAACAATTAATTAAACTATAAATTGGCAAATAAGAAAATAAATAGTGTAAAAGAGAACCCGTCAGAACAGATGTATGCTGATTTTGAAAGAGAAGCTGTGCCTCACATGAGTTCTTTATATAATTTTGCATTAAAAATGACAAGAGATGAAGATGATGCAAATGATCTTGTCCAGGAGACATACCTAAGAGCATTCCGCTTTTTCGATAAATTTGAACAAGGTACAAATTGCAAGGCATGGCTTTATAGGATTATGAAAAATACATTCATAAATGACTATCGAAAAATTTCTAAACAGCCAAATAAAGTAGATTATGACGATATTCAGAATTTTTATGAAACAATAAAATCCTCGGAAGTAGAATCAAGGCATTATGAAGAAGATGCTTTTGCAGGAGTTTTAGACGATGATATAACAAAAGCAATTGCATCTCTAACAGAAGATTTTAGAACAGTCATTATCCTTAGCGATATTGAAGGCTTTACTTATGAAGAGGTTGCAGATTTTGTAGATGTACCAATTGGCACTGTTCGCTCGCGAATTCACCGAGCAAGAAAGATGCTCTATTCAAAACTTCACGGTTATGCTTTAAAAAATGGATTTATCAAAGATGTTGCTTAATTCCAAGAAACTTTTTATCTTTAGCGACATTTAATTTTAAAACAACCCAAGGCAGGTGAATTAGTTGGTCGGTATCACGATTCAAGAGAACGAGAACATCGATAAAGCTCTAAAACGCTTCAAGAAAAAATATGAACGTTCCGGTATTCTAAAAGAATATAAGAAAAGAACATTTTTTGTAAAGCCATCGATTGAAAAAAGAATGGACTTGATTAAAGCAAGAAGAAGAGCATCTCGCGAAGCAGCAATGCAAAGAGACAAATAGGAATTAAAAAAAACCCCTTATTTCAAGGGGTTTTTTGTTAAAAATCCTGTTATTTCATTATACGCTTGTTCTACATTATTGCAGAAAGAAAATAGTTTCATATCATTTTTACTTATCACACCATGCTCAATCAAAGCCTCGAAATTAATTATCTCTTTCCAAAATATTTCATCATAAATGATAATTTTCATATCCTTCTTTATCTTGCGTGTTTGAACTAAAGTAAGAACTTCCATCAATTCATCCAAAGTACCAAATCCGCCAGGAAATACAACTAAAGCTTTAGCTAAATACGAAAACCAAAATTTTCTCATAAAAAAGTAATGAAATTCAAAAGCATATTCGGGCATCACGTAGGGATTAACATATTGTTCAAAAGGAATACTTATATTAAAGCCAATAGATGGTCCGCCTGCTTTCTTAGCTCCCTTATTAGCTGCTTCCATAATCCCTGGTCCACCACCGCTACAAATTGTAAATCTTCTTTTATCAGTTGGTAAATTTTTAGACCATGTAGTTAATTTTTTTGCCAGTTCATCAGCCTCTTCATAATATCGAGACATTTCTAACTGCTTTTCTGCTTGTTTTACAACTGAAGATTTAGTTTTCTTTTTTACAAAAAGAGCTTGTTTCTCGCGTAAAATTTCAAGTGATTCTTGCCTTGATTTTAATCTTGCAGAACCAAAGAATACAATTGTATCTTGAATATTATTTTTTTCAAGTCGTGCCTTTGGTTCATAATATTCAGCAAGCATTCTAACAGTTCTTGCATTAGAAGAATTTAGAAACTCTAGATTCTTGTAAGCTTTAGTAGTTGTTGGTTGCTTAATAGCAGGTTTAGCCTTTGGATTTTTTTTCATTGTGAGGTTCCTTTTAAAGGGAAAACCCCCATTAGATTGGGGGTTCTACATGTAGGAAAATTATTTTACAGGTTTTTGGGATGGAACTGTCTGCTGTTGAGCAGGGACAGATTGTCTTTTTCCACTCTGGATAACACTTTCTTTACCATCTAAAGCTGATTTAGGAAGAAAGAAAAGGTTAATAACAAGAGCAAGTACTAAAAGAGCACCACCAAGCCACCATGTAGCACGGCTAAGAAAATCAGCAGTTCTCCTTGCACCAAAAACAGTACCGAATTGACCGCCACCGCTTCCGCCGAAAGTACCGGCTAATCCGCCGCCTTTACTTGATTGTAATAGTATTACTACAATTAATACAAATGATATTAGTATAGATAAAGATATTAATAATGTGTACATATTTTTACTCCAAAATTGTAGCGGGGGAGGGATTCGAACCCCCGACACATGGATTATGATTCCATTGCTCTAACCTGCTGAGCTACCCCGCCAACTT
>JBAYVI010000108.1:0-11413 GCA_041674625.1 Melioribacteraceae bacterium
ATAGTCAATATATCAATGACAAACAAAGAGCACAATCTTTCGATGAATTGATCATTGAAGACGAAGATGGAGAACTATTATATCCCGAAGATATGATTCAAGACGAATTAAATTTAGAAGCGGAAATTGAAGCTGAATATTTCCATGAAGCTTTTTTAATAGCATTGGAAGAATTACCTCCAAAACAAAGGGATGTATTTGTTTTGAACGAATTAGAAGATTTCACTCTTCAGGAGATTGCAGATAAAACAGGCGAAAGTATTAAAACTATTATATCAAGAAAACGTTATGCTGTTGCACATTTACGTGAAAAATTAAAACCATTAAGTAACAAATAAATATTAAAATGGAGAACTCAATGCATTTCAATAAAGATGATAAAAAAAGTGGAGCAAAAAGAATTGGTTATTTCATACTTGCACTAATAGGCGGAGTAATAGTTTTCGGCGGATTAGTAATGTACCTATGGAATGCTATTTTACCTCCAGTATTGGGAGTTGCCTCAATTAATTTCCTACAGGCAATGGGAATATTTGTATTAGCTAAAATTCTATTTGGTGGTTTTCCCCATGGAGGTTCAAAAAGAGATAGTTTCCACCACTCATCTATTCACTCGAAAGAGATGAGAGAAAAATGGATGAATCTTACCCCTGAAGAAAGAGAAAAAATGAGAGAAAGCTGGACTGACCGCTTCCACAAAAAAGAGAAATCAGAATAATATTTATTTCTTATTCAACTAAACATTTAAAACACATTTATTATAAGTAACTATATGTTACCAGGAAATAATTATGCTCAATAATAGTATTGAAGTAAAAAATTTCACAAAAATATTCGGCGATTTTAAGGCTGTTGACGATATATCCTTCACTGTAGAGCAAGGAACTATATTCGGATTTTTAGGACCCAATGGAGCTGGGAAAAGTACAACAATCAATACTCTCTGCACAATACAGGATAAAACAAGTGGCGAATTAAAAATTAACGGAAACGATTTAACGCATTACAAGGGAAAAGTAAGAGAAGATATAGGAATTGTTTTCCAAGAACCAACATTAGATGGTAAATTGACGGTGGAAGAAAATCTAAAACTTCACTCCGTTTTTTATAATGTTCCAAAAGACGAGATTAAAAAAAGAATCGACTTTGTACTTGATATTGTTGATTTGATGGATTGGAAGAAAGCGCTTGTCGATAGTCTATCTGGTGGGATGAAAAGACGGGCTGAGATTGCAAGAGGTTTAGTCCATTTTCCAAAAATTCTTTTCTTAGATGAGCCAACTACTGGGCTCGATCCTCAAACTCGTGCTAACGTTTGGGATTATATCCGAAAGCTTCAGAAGCAAAAAAATATTACAATTTTTCTTACCACTCACTATATGGAAGAAGCCGAGATATGCAATAAAGTAGCAATAATTGATCATGGAAAAATTGTAGCATTCGATACTCCCCATAATCTTAAGAAGAATTTTACATCCACAATAATGAAAATTAAAAGTAAAGATTACTCTTTATTATTATCTTATCTCGAAACTCATTCTCTTCAATATAAATATGATGAGGATCATCTCATTATTTATATCACAAACTTAGAGACTATCTTTTCTATTACAGAAAAATTCAAAGATACAATTGAAGATATTGAAATAAATAAAGGAACTCTCAACGATGTGTTTATTGCAATTACAGGAAAGGAGATAAGAATATAATGCGCCCAATAATAGCACTCGTAACAAGAAATTTAATTAAGTTAAGCAGAGATAAAATGAAACTTTTCTTTACTTTTTTTATGTCTGGAATGCTTCTATTTATTTTTTCATTTGTAACTAAATCTATGGTTTTAGATTTAGAACATCCTCTCAACTACTTAATTTCCGGAATTATCATTATGACAGTATTTCAATCGTCATTAAATAATTCAATGAGCATACTTGAGGATATATCTTCCGGATTTATGAAAGAAATTTTAGTCGCCCCAATTAAAAGATGGCAAATTGCTATCGGACAAGTTCTATCTTCCGCCATTGTTGCTATTATTCAAGGACTGATAATTATTGTTGCAGGATTATTTATGGGGCTGAATATTGATTTGTTTCATAGTGTATTAGTAATAATTCTCATGAGTTTAGTTGGTCTAACCTCCAGTGCACTCGGTTTATACTTAGCCGCAATTGCAAAAGACTCAACAAATTTTCAACTTCTAATTACTATACTAACCTTTCCACTGACTTTTTTATCTGGTGCTTATATTCCGATTATGGCTTTACCTAAAGTGATTATTCCTATTGTTTATCTAAACCCTTTGACTTATGCAACTGCGGCTTTTAGATATGTTGTACTCAATTTAGAAACATTATCGAGCGAAGAATTGATTAAAATGGGAATTAATTTTCCGATAGGAGGATTTGTTATTACACCTTTATTGAGTACATTTTTAATAATCGTTTTGGGAACACTATTTTTTGTTCTATGCGTTAATAAGTTTAATAGTGCAGATTTTTCGAGGGTTAAAGTTTCCAAGCAACGTGGGCATAGATAATTGAATAAAAAAACTATCGCCTTGCAAAATGCAGCAAAGCGATAGTTTGATTTTTCTTTGTTGGCTAATACTAAGTTTTTATTAAAACATCGATTCTTGATCCGGTCCGTCATTCTGACGAGGTTTATTGCGATCTTGTTGAGAAGGATTTAATCGGTATGAAACTCCGAGATATAAATTTCTCGAATCCATTCTGCGTGTTGAATTAGATAAGAAACCAAGTCCTGTTGTTTCGCTATCAAACTTGCGCGAATTAAATAAGTCAGTTAATCGAAGAGTAACAGATAAATTACCATTCATAAAATCTTTTCTAAGAGCCATATCAGCGAAATAAGTTTCTTTCATTCTGCTTTGAGCTGTAACTATCCCACCACCCCAACCCATAGACATAATATAACTTGGTGAATTATAATTAAATATTAATTGTAAAATTAATCCGGCAGGTAGATTCATATTAGAATTTAGTTTCGCAGTCCATGAATTGCTATTTACATTAATGTTAGCAACTCCCTTATCATCCAAGATTGTTTTGAAGATAGATACATTGGCATTTACTTTCCAAAAATCCCATATTGAAGACGTAGCCACGAATTCAGCTCCATAACTTTGGCTATATGAGATGTTCTGGAATGTGCTATATGTTACTCCGGTTGGCATGAGTGTAGAAATAGTAGAGATTACATCATTGGTCTCTTTGTAAAATAAAGTAGAAGAAAGTGATGTTTTACCAATATATTTTGAAAGTCCGACTTCAAGCGAATTAATATACTGAGGATTTAGTTTTGGATTACCTTGGAATATATTCAATGAGTCAGAATAGTCTGTATAAGGATTTAATTGGCGGTTATTCGGTCTATCGACTCTTCTGCTGTAACTAAACATACCTTCATAATCACTGCCAAAATCGTAACTAAGATGAACAGATGGATAGGCACTAAAATAATTATTATCAAAGGAATCGTTTTTATTTACTAAAGAGGCATCGATTACTACTTGCTCTAATCTAATACCTGCTTGATATTTCAATCCGCCCCAAATATTGGAATATATTCCCCATCCAGCAATATTTTGTTCGTTGTAATCAAAATAGTTTTGAAGAGAAATATCTTCATTCCAATTGGATGATTTTAAATCGAGATTATAGTATTCATTTCTTGTATTCAAATTTTTATTTGTGTATTTGGCACCTGTTTCTATTCTGCCGAAATCCTGAATTGGATCGATATAATTTAATTCAGCCGTATACATACGATGTTTATTATCAGTAAGTGATTTTGATATTGTGTTTATAACTGGCTGAATTGAATTTTGATCGATATTCTGAGTAGAGTTCATTTTGCTATCATCAAAATCTGCTTCTATCGTTAATTCTCTTCCCTTTGTATCATAAGTCTTTTTGTAAAGTAAACTATAATCAAAAGAATGATGGTTACGATCGGAATTATTAGTACGCATAAAAGATTGAACCGGATTAGACAAGCCACTTAAATTTTGATTCTCCAAAATGCTCTTATTTCCAAAATCCATTGTTCTGTACTTAAAATTTAATCCGAGAGTATTTTGACCATCGATAAACCAATCAGAACCAAGCGAAACATTTTGCATACCCATATCATTTTTAAAAAACTGAGATTGATTTAATTGAGAGACTCCAGCAGAAAAGAAATTAGAACGGAGTGTACTATTAGAGCCATCGAATTTATTAAACCGGGTGTCATAACTTCCGTATACATTTACGTCTTGACCGCGAAGATTCATATTAATTGAAGTATTATATTTATCACCGGTTCCAGCATTAAGTGAAAACACACCATTAACACCGATATTAGATTTTTTCTTAGTAATGATATTTATTATGCCGGCAGTTCCCTCAGGATCATATCTAGCCGAAGGATTTGTAACGAGTTCTATCGATTCGATTGTGGAAGCAGGTAATTGCTGAAGTATATCAGAAGCCGAAAGTCCTTCAGTACCACCGGGGCGACCGTCAATTAAAATTTTAAGATTGGAATTATTTCTGAATTTTACTCCACCATCTGCATCGACTGTAACCGATGGAACATTCTGCATTACGTCAAGTGCATTGCCTCCTGAACTTGCAATATTTTTATCTACATTAATTACTTTTTTATCGAGATTATGTTGAACCATCTCCTGCTCACCCGTAACAACAACTGACTGAACCTGAAAAGCGGTAGGCTTTATATAAATATCGCCAAGATTAGTTTCCTTATTGCGAGGATTTATGGAAATGCTGTCAATATAGATTGTTTCAAAACCTATAAAAGAAATTTTCGCATAAAATCTGCCTGGAGATAATTTTTCTAAAGAGAATTGCCCTTTTTTATCAGTAACTGTACCTGTTACCATTGTAGAATCGCGGTACCGAAAAAGGACAACATTGCTATATTCAATTGCACCTTTATCTTGAGAATCTAAAACACGACCAAAAACTTTGCCATCAGCCATTAAAATAGCTCCTGCGGGACGCTGTCCTCCCATCTGCTGTTGAGCATTTACAGAAAGTGACATAAAAAATAGAAGAAACAGAAAAATCCTGAATTTTTGCATTACTTATTACCTTATTATGAGATTTTATTAATGATTTAACACAAGCGGATGTAAAAAAGTTTAATAGAGGTGATTTCTAATAAAAACTTTTATTAAAACCGAAGATTAGATGCTTAATGTGGGGGATTAGTTCCGCGAAAAACAGCTAAAATTATTAAATATCAGCAAATAGCTATTAGACCTAATTTGGAGAGTTGAAATTGGCGGATGTCTGAAGATGGTAGAAAGATACTCTTATAAATCGACTACACTCAAAACTAATAAAATGTTATGATAAAGGAAGTGCCTTTTCCTTTTTCACTTTCTACACGAATTTCTGCGTCATTAATGTTACAGTAGTTCTTAACTAGTGCAAGTCCGAGACCTGTACCTTCAAATTTTCGAGTGTAACCCTCTTCTTCCTGTGAAAATGGAGTAAACAAACGTGATTTATACTCATCTGACATTCCAATGCCTGTATCTGAAATCGACATTTCAATTTGATTAAGCGATTTTTTATCAAGAGCAATCGTAATTCTTCCTCTTTCAGTATATTTCATTGCATTATCAATTAAGTTAGCGGTAATCTGTCCTAAACTATATTCATCTGCATACAATGAATAATCCTCACCTTGTTTAACATTAAGAAGCAATTCTAACCCTTTTGATCGAATAGCTTCCTTATACTCACTTACAACTTTATTAATAATATCGTACTCTAAATCAATTTTGCGATAAGAAGGAATGTAGCTGCCTAATTGCATCTCAGACATATTTAGAATCAGGTCTATGGTTCTTATAAGTCGTTTTGAAGCCGAGGAGATACTATTAAATCCTTCCACAAACACATCATCAATTTTTTCTATCACTTCCTCTTTAATCAGTCCAAGGAAACTAAGAATAACATTAATTGGAGAACGAATTTCATGCGACATTTGAGCAAGAAATTCGGTTTTTACTTTATCAGCATTTTCTGCCTGTTCGCGAGCTTGTAGAAGTTCATCTTCATAATTTTTTAAGTCATTAATATCAGTTATAAATCCTTCTATAAAAAGGACTTCGCCAAATTCATCAAAGATTGTTTTTCCTTTTTCCCAAACCCACCTTATCTCACCATCGGCACGTTTAATTTTATAAACAAAATTGTGTTGAGATTTTCTATCTCTTGCTTTGTCGGTTTCTTCTAAAATCATTTGGTGAAATTCGGGAAGAATTAGCTCCTTATATGAAATTAGATTATTATAGAGAAGGGCTTCAAGAGAATAACCGGTTAAATGTTGGACACCCTCACTCACGAAAAGCATCGTCCAATCATCATCGTACTTGCACCTATAAGCCATACCAGGTAAATTAGAGAAAAGAGTTTCGAGCATTCTCTGATTTTCGGAGAGCTGATACTCTGCAGCCATTCTTTTATCTTCTTCAAGCATAAACTCAAGTGCATAACCCAAATCCATTGCCAATTCTTTTAGAATATCAATTTCCTTTGTTTCGAAGAAGTTATCAGTATCTGAAAATAATGATATAAAAGCTTCAATTTTTCCATTAGCCAAGATTGCAAAAATGCCAAATGATTTTATACCATACATCATAATTTCTTTAACCCATTCAGAATTCGGATCATAACTATCTAAATTCTGACTTACGAAATAATCTTTTTTAAAATTTTTGTTATTGTCAATTCCAAATAGATTATTTAGATCATTAAACGTAATGAGACTTTTCCCCGGAATAATTTCCGAACCAGATTTGGCTATCAAATTGATTTTTTTATTTTCATAATCGATTTCACTAATTTTAGCAGCAATATATTTTCCATCAGCAACGGCTATATTGCACGCTTCTTCAAATAATCTATGCTTTTCTTTAACACGAACAATTGATTGATTAATATTACTTAATACAGTTAAAGTACGGTTTAGTTTAACTATCTTTTTATTATAATTGCTTGTCAGTTCTGCTTTTTCGGATTCGGATTTCACCTGTTCTTGTAACAATTTTTTTTCATTATCTCTAAAAAGAAAAAAAATAAATACTCCTATTACAGTTATTAGCAATGTAGAAACAGTAAGAAGAAGGTAAGCTCTTATATAAAGATCGGCATAGATTTCATCATTGTCCTGCTTGGTAATTAGGAACCAATCAGTATTCTTTATGGGTCTAGAATCAGCCGTTACTTCTTTATTACGGTAATCAACTCCATCAATAATACCCTGCTTACCAGAAATACCCTGCGAAGTTGGGAGATTTTTTAATGAAAGCGGTATTTTAAGTTTTAGTGCGCTTTCTTTCTTATGTCTTAATTCGTTAAGATAAATCACATCATTATTTGATCGTCTAACAATAACAAATTCCATTGATTCAGTTTTATATGGAGCTTTGTTAATCATCGGGTAGAGATATGCAAAAGGATCGACATCAAGAACAATTATGCAAGATTGGTTCTTTGCTGATATTGGGATAAAAATATCTAAATGGATTCTATCAGTACTATGTGCATAATGAATATCATTAATTTTTATTTGGGATTGATTCATTCTAAGTTTAAGAATGCGCTTATTGTAACTTGGCAGAAGCAATGATGATGAAGCAGATGTAATTCTTCTTTCTCCCGTTGAATCCAACAAATAAACACCCGCATAGTCATTAGAGAATCGGATATTATCGAAGAAATTACTAATCTCGGCTTTTAAACGGGGGTCTCCATTATTACAATATTTTTCTAATGCACCAATGAGAAATGGATTACTTTGAATATTCCGGGCATCAGCAAGCCGTTCGGAGATCCAATCCGAGATTTGACTCTCCTTTAGTTGACCGATAGATTGCAGTTCATTATACTTAATTTTTTTTAAGTTGTCTTTAAGAGCAAAATAAATAACAAAACCGGCTGAAATAATCATGATTACGGTTATTAAATAAATTACTACTAATCTATTTTTATTCTGTCTTAGGTCCTTTCCTGTCATAACGAGCTTATATTAATAATATGGACGATATAGTCCGAGCAAATCCCATAAACTATTATCGAAGGAATTTTAAAATAATGAAATGGAAATACAAAAAGAAGGGAATAATGAGAGAATTCAAATAATTATTAATAGGATATTTTAAACTTATTCGCGTTCAATTTTGATTTGTGTTTAACTCGATAAGCTAGGAAGAGATAATCCTTGGTGAGAAAAAAAGGCAACTTTAAAGTAATGTGTTTTTGAGTGAAGTTGATTAAATAGTTTGTGAATTGTGATAAATGATTTTGATGATTTTATTCATCCATATTTTACTGATTATGAAAGCACATTTTATGATTAGGGATTTAAGAACATTAAGTCAACAAGTAGTAACTATAAAACACCCTGCCGAAACAGGGTGTTTAGGGCGCATTTTTAACTCCCATGTAGGAATTAAAAAACTTTTCTTATTGAAATGACATTAGTTACTATTTGAGAAGAATCATCTTCTTTATACTGCTATAACTACCGGCATTAATCGAATATACATATACACCTGTTGAAAGATTTCGAGCGTTCCAATTAACTTCGTGGTAACCTGCATCCATTTCAGAATTAATTAAATCCGCGACCTTCTCACCGAGTATATTAAATACTTCTAATCGCACTCTTACAGCTTCAGGAAGTGTGAATTTTATTGTAGTAGCAGGATTAAAAGGATTTGGATAATTTTGCATCAACTGGAATTCTGTCGGTATTTCAATTGAAGTAATTTCTATTCGTTCGATTGCAGGATTTGTTATTACGAACTTCTCCCCTTTCTTAATTATTTTTTCATTACCGAATGAATCACGAACACGAAGAGTGATCTTATCAACTGAAATAGAAACAGGATAATCGGCTGAAGAGATTAATATTTGCTGACACTGCCCGGGAAGAATTTGTTCAGCAAATCGATTAGAAGAAAAACGAACATCGAAAATGCCGACTGGTGGCATCGGTGGGAGTTCTGCCATTTCTAAATTTTTACCAGAACTCACGATCGAAAGAGCGGTACTCTTACCTTTTTCATCGCAAATATAAATGCTGCCTACAACTTCGTCATATTCATATTCTTTGGTATAATCAGAATTTTTCCCGACTCCGGTTGGCAGTACAAGATTTCCATCAGCATTTACTTTAATCCAATATCCTTTACCCGGATCGAGTGTAGTAGCTTTTATATAACCATCAGTGAACCCATAAAAGAATGTTGAAATAGAATTAGCTGGTTCGGTTGTAATTTGAGATACGGTTATTTGTGTATCAAAAGCACCAATCATATTCCAACCACTTTTAACTGCGACTTTATTAGTAGGCGATGAAGAGCCAATAAAATTAATGCTCTTCTCTGCATTATATTTTACCCAATATCCGGTTCCGATTAAAAGAGAAGTTTCAGTTACATAACCTTCATTAAATTTATAAACATTCGATACTTTATCGAGATAGATGGAGGCTGCCGACATATTTGTTAAAACAACTGGCACAGAAACCATATTCCATCCAATAGCAATCGTAACGTTTTGACTTAATAAAGTTCTGAAATTAAATGGATCGGAATAATCGCTATTTCCGGCACTATTAACTGCCCTAACTTTCCAATAAATTGTTTTGCTATAATTCATAGCCGGTGCTGTATATGTGGTATCAGTGATTGCAGTTTTGGTATGAACTGATGTAGTAAAATCTGAGGCTTCGGACATTATTAGTTCGTAAGTGGCAGCATATTTTACTGACCGCCATTTTAATTGTACCGATGTATTTTGATTAATTGAATTATTTGTAGGCAAAACAAGAATTGGTTTTACAGGAGCGATTAATTTAGTTGTAAAGTTCCACACAGAAGAATATTCTGTTATAGGATATTTAGCATCAGGATTTTTAGCACGGACTTTCCAATAATATTGCTTTAATACATCTAATCCCGATAAAGTTTTTGAAGTGGTTGTTAAGGTAGAATCCTGAAAAACTATATTAGTAAAATTATTATCGGTGGCAACTATCAATTTATATAGCGTGGCATAATTAACTGCACTCCAAGAAAGAGAAGGATTAAAGTCCGAGCCAAGTGAATTATTTGCCGGAGAAGACAATACCGGAGTAGATAGATCACTAAGCAAATATGTAATTGTAATTTTTACTTTATTGAATACACTAGGATCAGAGATAGTAAAATTGCTCGTACCTTTCATTGATTGATTAATTAAATTACCTGTAACACGATCCTGCAATGTACCTATAACACCCGATGGGAGTTCCCATGCGATATTTACGGTCGTTCCCATTCCCGGTTGATAATTTATATAATAAATTTTTTCGCCAAGAAATGTATTAGTTCCACTACGAAGATCTATTAATGAGCCGCCTTGCAAAACCATCGAAGAATTATAAATATTAATTCGTGCATCAAATATATCTTCCGGAGGTGCGGGGGGAAGTTCATCCTCGCCTAAAGATGCATCTAATAGATCAGTAGCTGTGGGGTCTAAACCTATATTTAATATTTTTGATTTGCCTACGTTATTACTGACTGTAATAGGTAGTAAGATCGATTGAGAATATAGAGAAGCAGAAAAGGAAAAAACGAACAGAATAACAAATAACTTTTTCATATGCGCCCTACATAGATAAGTAATTGAAATTGTGCAGTTAATTTTATTTTTACGCTAAAGAACAAAAAAAATAGGCTGCCCGCCGCGCCAACGGGCCCACCTTTAATTTTTAACGAGGAGTTGTATTATTTCAATGGACATAAAGCAGTAAACAATAATATTATTTAGGACAGGATTGGCTTATTTAATAGTAGAAAGTTTTTTGTTTGTTGCCCCTCATGATTTCGATTGAAAAATATAAAAAATATTAATAATAGTAAACAACTTTTTTATAATAATTTAAAGCAAAACCGACACGTAGTCGGCTTTACTTATGAGGCGCGCTGAATAAGAGAAATAATATTATTTAATGAATATCATTTTTTTTACATTGCTGAATCTATTTGTAATTAGTTTGTAAATATAAATCCCACTTGCTAAATGAGATGCATCCCAATTAATTTCGTGATAGCCCGCTTCTAATACTGTATTTATTGGCTCTGCTATACGCTCACCAATCAGTGAATAAATTTCGAGTTGAACATTTGTCTTTTCAGGAATACCAAATTTGATTGTTGTAGTCGGATTAAATGGATTAGGATAATTTTGCATTAGAGTATATTCAACCGGGATCTCAACATCTTTAATTTGCAATCTCTCGATATTGGGATTTGTTATTTTGAATTGCTCCCCTGATATTAATTTTATTTCCACTCCGGTATAATGTCTGATTAATATAT
>JBAYVI010000109.1:0-11180 GCA_041674625.1 Melioribacteraceae bacterium
ATAAAAACCAATCTTCACTGTATTGATTATGATTCCCTCCTTTACCCATTACTTCTTAGGATATGTTTGCTGAATGGCTGTTACACATTTAAGCTCATCGTACTTATTAATCACCCAGTCAATCTTCTTACCATCAAATACAGGGTTCCCGCATCTTATATGAATATCAATTCCAAGTCTTATAGTCACCCAAATTAATGTATCGTCAGTGATCTGCCCGCTCTTATTCTTCTTATACTTAGCCCACCTGTTCGCGTCTAATTTAAGCCCTCTTTCATTAGCATCTTTAATAAACTCAGCGTCATTCTTAAACACCTCTGATACTCTTTTTAAAACTTGTTCTCGAATAAATTCGTATTCAACTAATTTCATTTTGACTTGTATGTGTTAGGTTGTTTAATGACATCGTTAAAGATTTCCTCTGCCGTCTGCTCAGTTATCTCTTCTGCCGCCCAGTTCATATTCCCCCAAAGGACACTACCTTCATAAAGCTCCAATCGCGTGTACACCTGCGGACCTGTTTTATGAATAGGTTTTTCGTAGGTTTTCAGCTCTGCTTTTAGCTTTAATCCACTAGTTTCAATATCTTTTGAATAGTGAGATATTACTTTATTTTCCATTGTTATTTTTGATAATATTTATTGTATGCAAGTTCGGGTGGGGGGATGCTAATTCCAAGCTCATTACACTCTCCAATAACCCTTTCGATGAATGCAGTTGTTTCATCTTTATTGAGGTCAGCTAGGCTTCTTATTTGCAATACTTCCACTCTTTTACCGCCGATTTCTGTAATAGTTGTGTAGCTTAAAAACTTCTGAGCAAAATAAAGATCATGTATTTCATCTTTATTCGACATAGCACTAAACATCTCGGCTTCGTAACAAACAACTAATATCACCCCCCTGTAATACCCGTACTGAGATTGAGTGGGTTTACTATGGCGTTTTTTAATCACCATGGTAACATCCTTTCCCTCTAGTTCAAGTATTTGTTGGCGGTATAAGTCGGGAATATCCCAAATTAATTGTCCATTACGAACCCTTCCGTGATGTCTAATTTCTAACTTCATGCTTAAAATTCATCAGGAGCATTCTCCCCTGCAAATGTAATATCCGCTCCGTTATCAATCACTTCTACGTGCTGAGCTTCTTTAGGCTTAGAGTTGTCAAAAGCTGGCTTATCAGATGCGTTATTTTCTTGTTTAGGCTCGTTTACAGCAGGTTTTGATATATCGGTGGCTTGTGTTGTACCTTGCGAATGATTGCGCTGTAAATAATCAAATAAATACTCATTTAAATGTAAATCTAAATCAATTGCTTCTTTTTGCATAGCTTCAGATATTTTTACAATTGATGTGTAAACGGGCTCTTTGTATTTAACAGCGCCTTTCTTTTTATCAACTGAAGATTTAATGCTCACTGCAATCTCCCAAATTTTATTGTTCTTACAAAATGTAATCCAACTGCCAATAGCCGAACCCTTAATTTGAAAGTTACACAATTCAAGTTTATTAGCTTCTTTTACGCCAATATAAAGGCTTTCTACATAAGAGATATCCAAAGAGTCCAGTGTTGGTTTAATATCCTTATAAAGGCCCTGCGCTACCGTTCTGATTTGTTTATTGTTCGCTCCACCCGTTACTGACTGAACTGTAAAAGGGTCTTTTTGAATGTCCTTTACTTCGTTACTCCAATAAGATGTTTTAGAGTCGTCGTTATACCCTTTAAGGCATACTAGTCGAGATATTGGTAAGAATGTAAATGGAAGTTTAACTTCAATTTTTTTCTTTTCAGTCTTATCGTAATAGGTTAAATTACCATTTTGCCCGGACCATTCAAAAAATTTTACTGCGGGGTTTGGTGTTCTACTATCTTCTGACGGGTTGCTTCTGCTCATTTTGTTTGTTTTTTATGGTTAATTAATTAAATTTTTGATTTACTACTAATTCATCACTAGCTTCCAGCCCCCATGCGGTTACTATAAGATAATGTTTTTTATTTCCGTGAAATACAGGCTTTAATACAATAGGGTCAGGAATTTCTATTTTAGATAATGTAAAGTCTTTAAGCTCCATTCCATCTGTGTTAAAATCTGATAAAGGGGCGACTATTTCCAAAGGAGCTACACCTTCGGTAATCCTATGCGAATACATGGAGGATAGATTAAAAGAAGGTATTTCTAATTGCATTTCTCTAAACAGATAATCATGCTTTTGCTCTTCAGATAATGATTCTAAATATTCTTTACGCATAATTTTTTCTTTCTCTTCTTTCTCTCTTTTATTAACCACTACGTTTCCTGAGAAATAAGAAGTTTCACTAGACCATCGGCTTTCAGTTAGGCGTTGCCAACACTCATCTCTTTCGTTAATTTTAAAATCCTCAATATGTTTTAAATTTTTATCAGGAACTGTACCGGTGTACCTTGATATTTCTGAATAAATAAGATTATATTTGGCGCAAATTTTCTTAACAGAATCCTCTGTAATAAATTTATAATTTGGGTACTTAAAACTAAAATGATTAATAGCAGCAATTAATTCAGACTTAGAATTATTTTCCGCCTGTAAATCACTGATTCTTTTAATCTCAGCGTTAGCTTCAATGCACTCTTTTGTTTGGCTGAATCCTAATTTTGTAAGCCTTTCAGCTTTCTCTATTAAGGACTGCTTTGTTGTTTCTGTTGACTTAGAGATTTTAGCCTCTGCTAATAATAAATCGACCTCGGAATAAAAGGAATCGTGTATCTCTTCTATAATCTGATTATTAGATTTAGTCATTAAAGAAACGTCTCTTTTGATTGTTTCATACTGTTTTTTGGAAGTTGTAAATAATTTAAACATAGCTACTGGTTTTTTATGGTTTATATTTTTGTAAATTTAATGCTTTAATCATTAACTGGCAAATTTTTACTACTTTTTAGTAATCTTTTTCTTTCCCTGTCTTTTTTAAGGACAGATTGCCTACGTTTCGGTCGTTTATTACCCCTGCTTTTTAATGTGCCAATTGCAGGGAGTTTCACTTTAAAGATATGTGACTGACGAAGCCTGTTATTCTTATTCTTCCAAATAACACCTATCATAGCTCTTATCTCATGGATATTGAAGTCAGGGTTTAGTGCCAACACTTCGCTTGGTATAGTAAGTCTTTTACCCATTAACTACTAACTCCCATTTTCTTTAAAAACTTAACACCATCTACAATGTCCCCGTCTTTTAAGCCATCCTTGTTTGATTTAAGCCGTTCTTTCACTTTAACTTCGTCTAGTGTTAACCAGTCGAGGGGAACGGCTTTAATATCGTTTATTTCGAATCCCCAAGTGTATCTAATACCCCTAGTTTTATTAGCTTCTGCTTCATCCGCCAAACGTTGTTTCTCAATAGCAGCCTTTTCTTCGGATTCCTTTTTCTCTTTCTCTAATCGGGCAGCCTCTTCTTTGGATTTCAATTCAGCCTCTCTGAGTAGCATATTATTCTTCTCAATAGCTATTCTTTCTCTTTCTAAAGCAAGCTCTATTTCAGCTTCTGACATCTGATCGGCCGATAATAATTGCTCTTTTTTAGTCTTAATAAGATTTACGTAGTTATCCTTTAATTCATAGGCTTCATCTGCAAATTCCTGAAAAAACTCCCTTGGCTTGTAATTATTTGCTATTGATAGTAAATTCTTATCACAAATTTCCACAGAGGTGCAATCGGAATACATCTTTTTAAGAAGAGGGGATGATTTTTCAGATATGTAAGCTCTTATTTTAGCTTTACGATCTTCTTCCGCTTGTTCTAAAGCGCGTTTTTGAGCAAGTTCTTGGTCAATTTTAGCTTGCTTTTCGGCGGCTTCGGCCAGTCTTTTCTTCTCCCACTCACCAACACCTATTTTAAGGTATTCTACTGCCTTTTCAAGAGGCTCTGTTAAAGTTGACCCTATGGCAGCTATTTGCTTTAATTCGTCGTTATAAGGCTTCCTAATGGATGTAATCTTATTTTTAGTGTTAGTGAGCAGTGCATTCACTTTAGATAGGTTCTGTTGAGCTACGGCCAAGCTAGTATCATCTACTATTTGTATTTGCATACAGTTAGTAGACATCTCTTCTACTTGCGCTTTAAAAGCCTGTAATATATCTAAGTTTTTCTGCAATTCTGCCGAAACAACTATCACTTCTTCATCTTCTTTTTTAGCCATTATTTTACTGTTATTGGATAAACTCTTAAATTTCTCATCTCTTCAGGGGTGTTGCATCCGGCCCAAAATTTTTCGCCAGAGTCTACAATATAACAATCTAGCCACCCATCATTGTTTCCGTATTCTGTTTTAAGCACAAGTGTATCTTTGTACATAAAAAGACCTATTGGACAATCTTCTAAAGAAGTTGGTTTGTTTGGTTCAAGCTCCATTTCTATCTATTTAATCAATTTATAATCATGTGATTTAATATGCGCTCCACAGAATTTACCTATTGAAGTAGCCGTTTGTGCTTGCTGCCAAAGTTCGGCAGGGACGTTGAAATAGTGATATTTAGCCATATTCTTATACACTATTTCAAATGTTTTTCTCTCTTCATCATATCCTATGGAATGTATTTGAGAGGAATCAGGAGTTAGTTTAATTTTCATAGTTTTTTCTTAGTTTAACGTAATTAAAATACAAAGGTTGCAAAATATTACTACTTTATGCAAATAATCTATTTTTAAAATTCATTTCCGCTCCCATCGTCTGATCTTATTCCACTCTCTTCAAGGTCTTCAAACAATGAATATTTCCCTGTAAACCTCACATAAACAGGTTCAGGGCTTACATACCTACCTTTAGCGATATTAATCTCACATAGCCCCTTAAAATCAGTGCCATTACATTCTAATATGCGGTGGTATTCCGGGCGGAAAAGAAATAAAATTGTTACAGCATTCGATTCAATAGCGCTCGACCCCTTCAAATCACTCATTATCGGGCGAAGGGCTTTTAACTTATCAGCATCGTTTTTAACTGCATAACTGTCATTTCCCCTTCTATCTCTTTCTCTGCTAAACTGGGCTAGTTTTAAAAGGGCTATATTCTCATTTTTACACGTACTCATAAGCTCAGTGCATATATGCTCAATCTTCTCTTCTTTATTCATCTTAGCCTCATCAGGGCTGTTTTTCATAAGCCCTAAATAATCAAGAGCTACAAGTATTGTTTGAGAATAAGGAATGTTATTTTTTTTACGAAATTCCCTCACTTTAGCCGCAAAATATTGATGTGTTATTCCCCCGGTAGCATCAATTACAAATGATTCATTAAGACGAGACTCTAATTGCTCTATGTTTAAAATATCTTCATCTTCCACACTTCCCATTCTAAGAGCTTTAGAATTAATCTTTCTTACATTGGCTATGACATTTGTCAGTACTTCTACCGCTGTCATTTCCATTGAGAAAAACAACATAGGTAATTGTTTCTTTATAACGTTTTCAACAATAACATTAACAATTAATGTGCTCTTACCCTCGCCCTTGCCGGCAGCAACTACATTAATACCCTGAACAATACCAAGGGTCATTTCATCTAATTTCTTAATACCCCAACTAAAACCAGTCTGTTGAATACTGCCAGTTTTAAGGTCCTTAATTCTTTGTACAGCTTCTTTAAATTGATCTTTAACACTCTTCTCTTTACTTACCCCGTTTAAAGCTAATTCTACGTTCGTAATGGCATCTTTCACTTTAATCATCTCCTGTATAGGGTCAGAAGAATCCTTGTTTAAAATGAATTGCTGCATAAATGGAGCTAAGTACTTACCTGCGTAGTCATAGAATAATGTTTCTACATATTCTTTAACTTGTTCTTCAGGTAAAAAGGAATTAACATCATAGGAGGCTACAATAGATGATTCTGACTGAGATATTCCAGATTTATTTAAGGTGGACCACAGTAAAGATTTATCGGGCAATATGTTTTTATTGTGATAGGCTTTAATTATCTCATAAGACTTCTTTGTAACTGGCGTGGTGAATATATTTGGTCGAACAAGATTGTCTATTCCTGAGAATAAGTCAGAATTACACATATAAGCTCCTAATAGCTTTACTTGAATTTCAGTGCTACCGTCCATTACTCTCCGAATAAGAATTTACCTTCTTTCTTTTCTTTCACTGGTAAATTTACTATTTTATGCTCATCCCTGAACCATACGCTACTGGCTTTTTGTTTCCAAATCTTCACCCTGTTACCCTTACCATCTTTCCAATCTCCCAGTGAGTAGTAGTCGTAGAATTTAAGGGCAGCTTCTTCTGTATATCCACGTTCTTTAAAAAATAACTTCACTTCTTCGAGTGTTGGCGGGATAAAATCTTTAGTTTTACCGGCGGCTCTGATGTTTTTAAGTGTCACCTTACCATTCTCTTCATGGAACATCCATACCCTCCCCGCGGCAATAAATTCTTCGTTATTTAAAATCTTTATCATAGTTTAATTACTTCTTATACCCTACAATATTTATAAGTTTAATCACTGTTCCTTGACTATCTTGCATTTCAAAATGAGTACCATCAGGCCCTCCGTTTTGATATTTATCCAATAAATACTTAGCCACTATTCTTGATTTAAAATACTTATTAAGCTCTTCCTTCTTTCTTTCTTCGCTTGTCTCTCTTTTAATCCACTCTTTTTTTTCTCGCGCGAATTTAATTTTAGCTTCCCGCCAAAGATCATTCATTATTTCTTTGGAATATTTAAGATCATGTCCCTGCTCTTTCAATAAATCATACACCATATCATATTTTCCATAAGTGCCTTCAGATCGGTATAGATTGTCCATTTGAGAAAGTATCATTTGCGCTCTAAGGTCGAACTCCATGTTTGATTATATAATTATTAATTCCATTATAATTTTACCTATTATTAGGCTTTCTTATAAAGAGATATTGCCACCATTTTCTTTTATACAAATCATACTCTTCTCTACCACCCAACCATAATTTATGCCTTTTAACCAAATAAGACTCATCTCCAAACGTTCCAAATCTACTACTGTGACAATACCTAACTAATTTTGTTTTGTCTAAAACCGTCCATCCAACATTCTTGCACTTCAATAAGAAATTATATAATTTATGGCTAATATTAGTGTTTTCAACTCGAATTAAAGGCTTGCTGCAAAATGGACAATTAACTTTTGAATGCCAGTTTCCTTCTGCGTCACGAAAACTAAAACACATATAACTACTTACACCCCTTTTACACTCCTTGCACATATTGGAAGAAGATATACCATTTTTACTCATAACAAAATTTGGCCTTTTGTAATAAAACAACCATCTTAATGTATGTGTTTTAAAGCTAAACTTTTCAGCAGCATGTTTTTCTTCTCGCTCTTTTATGTAATCATCTATTGATTTAGTCTCAACGTGTGGTTCTTTTATTTCTTCTTTAACAGGTTCTAGATGCCCCAAAAACATGGAGGTTGCTAATTCAGAAGCCAAACGATCATCTAAAACATCTAGTCCGAATGGAAAGTTTTGGTAATTAATTCTATGATATTTTTTTATTTCAGGGATTTGAATATGACTGCATTCAATATATTTAATATCATCTTCTCCTAAAACAAAGTCGCAAACCACGTAATCATTACTATCTTCAGCTTCTTTTATTGAGGCATATTTCTCTAAGTCAAAAAAAGTTTCAAAACTTCCATGACCTTCTCGTAATCCAAGTGGATATATTTTAGTGTATTTCATTACAAAGTTGTGATATTTTTGATTAATGGCTATTTTATTACAAGATTGAAATACTATTCTCCTTCTTTAGGTAAAATGTTCATATCTGTAAGGACTTCACTTTCCATCTGAGCTAATTGATTCTGATGTGCTATAAAATCATCATAGCTATCCAGTAACTCCGTCATAAGGGGTTTTATGCCTCGTAGAGCATCTGCAATTGTAGAAATAATAGCTCCCACTTTCTTTTTATGCTCCCCTTGTAATCCTTTCTTATGTTCTTTCCATTGACCAAGTTGTACTGTCAGCACTTGGGCGGAAATCATAAGCCCCACAATGTCACTTTCTATTGAATTAGAATAGCTAAGACCGTGTTTATCTCCATTAGGGTCAATCTCCAATACATAATCTATTTTTCCTGTAATTTGTTTCATGGTTTGTTATACGTTACTAAATTAATAAAGGTTTCAATTATTTCACTTTTTTCTTTGCGGATAATTTTGCTTCATGTTCTTTTTTTGCTAATTGATGCTCGGCAATTGATATAAACTTACCACTCACGTCATACCCCCAGTCTCTAAGTTCTTGGATGCTACGGGCGGATGCTGGTTGTTTTCCGAATATTTCAGAGATCATAAAATGAGTGTAATGAGTGTTTTCAATGTCGTACCCCCATTTGGCTATTGCGGCTAATTGTGCAGGAGTAGCATCTTGTGAGGTTCTATAAGTTTTATAAAGTTTTAATTGAGGGATGGATATTAATTTAACAAATTCATCCTTATCTCTTTTGGCTTCAATTGTTGCCTTTCTTGCCTCAATTTGAGATAACACAGCCTCTTTTTGCTCTTTTGTAGTAAATATCCTATCTTCTGTCTTTTTACCTTTATCGAGACTGTATGTATTAATTAAGTTGTGTCTAGTAGTAATATCAACAACGTCTAATATAATTGCTTTTTGACCATATTTAGAAACATATTCGGGCGATTTGAGTCTAGTTCCCCTACCTGTTTTTTGAATAAATTCAGTTAATGATTTAGTCGGGTCTGCGTGTATAATAACTCCTGTGTCAGGGTGATCGTAACCGGCAACTATCAATCCAACATTCCAAATTACCTGATATTTACCATTAGAATAATCTTCTAATTTTTGACGGCTGTTTGGTGTAAGCTCTTCATTGCTTGAAATAGCAACAGCATTAATTCCGTATTCAATAAATATAGCCGTTAAATCTAAAGCGTGTTGGATGTTACAGGCGTAACCAATAGCTTGCCTTGAACCACAATATTTTATAAAAGATTCTGCTATTAATATATTTCTTTCGGGAACGTTAACCTCTTGAACAAGCTCTCCTTTATTAAAGTCTCCGCCCAATGTATGCACCTTGTCAAGCGATACGTTTGTTTTAATTCTTATCCCTTCAAGTTCACACAAATAACCTTCCTTTATTCCACGAGTAATATCATACTCAAAAACTATTTCTTCAAAAATATCAGATAATGGGAGTCCGTCCAAACGAAATGGAGTGGCTGTAAGTCCAAGTAAAAGTTTAGGGTTAAAGTAATTTAATGTTTTAACCGCTGTCTTTGACATATATCCGTGAGCTTCGTCACAAATAATTGCATCAAAATAATCACTAGGCAATCTGTTTAAACGATTATGTATTGTTTGGAGGCTACCCATTACTACATTAGCGTCCGGGTGCCATATATCAGATTTAATACACCCTAAAGTGAAATTGTTCTTTGAGTTTAAAAATACGCCTCCTGTTTTTTCTACCCAATTTAAAAAACCTAATTCTTTGACTTCATTGTATTCTTTGTTATCAAATTTTTCTTTAATAAAAGCAAGTGCTGATTGAGACACTAAGTTTTCTCTGTCAGATAACCACAATACACGAATAAATCCCATTCGTTCTAATGTCCAAATAGCTGTTTTTGTTTTACCTGTACCTGTTGCCATTACGTTTAACAATCTAGTTTTTCCAGAATTATAGGCTGTAATTGTGGCTGTAATCGCTTCTTCTTGAAATGGATATGGTGTTGCCGTCACTTCTATTGGTTATATTGTATTTGTTAGGAGTGCAGAACCGAATCTGCCAGCAGCGCCGCCGTTCTTCTTTTAAGAAACTCCCCGTGTCAAATTAATCTTTCGATCTCTCAAACATTTTACTAAAAGGATTATACACTTTTTGACAAGTGATAATACAACTCTCCTCTATTTCAAGAGTTGTGTGATTTTTAGTAGTTAACTTTGATTTCCCTTCTACAAGAAAAGTTTCGTTCACCACATCTAAATCAATCACATTTTTAGCTTCTTCAATAAAATGCCCTTCTGTTGAGCTTGGCGCTACATTTACTTTTGTCTTCGTTTCCATATTTATGTTTTTATTTGTTATACGTTAAGTGATTATAAAGGTTTCAATATTCATAAGAAATTTTACTAAAATAATCATTTCCACCAATACTCACAAGATTACCTAAATCTTCTTTGGATAAACTTTTAGCTAACTTTATGCCATCGTTATCAAAAATAGTAGCAAACCTTTCTCCTTGACGGGAAATACTTTTAATGTGTGGTTTTAATTTTGAAGGAACTGTGTACAAACTTGCAATTGCGTCTTTAGCATTGTTATGTATCGGCTCAACACCTAAATAAAAAAGCCTATCTGTTGATGGACAATAACATCTCACATAAGCAATATTATAATCATTCAAAGAGCCTTTAAATAACGTATAAACCCCTATATTCATTCCTTTAGTTGTTCCTTCAAGGAATTTGCTGTCTTTTTTATCCACGTAATTATCAAATTCTTTTAAAACAGATTTAAAGAACTCGGCTATATATGAATCACCATTTAATTCAATCATAAGCTGCAAGCAAACTGACTTTATTTCTTCATTAGATTCATTAAAAAAATCTTCAATTGTATATTTTTTAGTTTTTATTTTGTCAAAATTTTCTTTTGATATGTTTCTTCCTCTTACATAGTAACAATCCCAATTAGTTATTTCTGTTGAACAAGACCAATCTATTGCTTTTTCATTTATATTATGAAGAAGATTATTTTCATCTACGTGAATTTTTTTTGGATATTTTGACACAATGCAGATAAGTTCTGAAAATATTGCAGAATAAACATTAGAATTTTCGTATAACTCACTCCACGAATTTAACATTACATTTATTTCAGCGCTTAAATTAAATTCTTTTTGTAAAAAATTATAGTAAGCGGAATAGACATTAGAATAAATACTGGCGGTAAATAAATAATCGTTGTTGTATTCTTTTAACTGGCTGTCTAACTGGCTGCGTAACTGGCTGTCTAACTGGCTGTCTAACTGGCTGCCTAACTGGCTGTATAACTGGCTGCCTAACTGGCTGTCTAACTGGCTGCCTAACTGGCTGCCTAACTGGCTGCCTAACTGGCTGCCTAACTGGCTGCCTAACTGGCTGCGTAACTGGCTGTCTAACTGGCTGTCTAACTGGCTGC
>JBAYVI010000110.1:0-10835 GCA_041674625.1 Melioribacteraceae bacterium
AATAGCAGAATCAACTTTTGGTTGAGGATAGAAAACTGTACTTGGTACTTTAAAACAAAATTCTGTTTTTGTGTAATAATCTAAAAAAACAGTAGGAATCCCATATTCCTTGCTATTTGGTTTTGCTGCGAATCGCTTTGCTACTTCATACTGGACCATAAGAACTGTGTCTTGTATTCGTTCTCTTTCTTCTAATAATTTGAATACAATCGGTGACGTAATATTATATGGAATATTCCCTATAATCCTAATTTTTTGGTCAGTTTTAATAAATTGGAAAATGTCTGTTTTAAGAAAATCCATATTTAGTATAGTCAGAAGAGGGAATTTTAATTGAAGTTCTTCAATTACTCTAAAATCAATTTCCACTGCATAAATTTTAGCACCTGATTTTATTAATTCTTCGGTTAATGCACCTTGCCCTGGTCCAATTTCTAATATTATTTCGCCTTGCTGAGGATTAAATTCTTCAATTATTTTTGTTATAATATTTTTATCTACGAGATAATTCTGTCCGAATCTTTTTAGTGGTGCGATTTTGCTCATAATTAACTATTTAATAATATTTTTGGGGGTTATAGAATATGTTTATAAATCAAATATTGCGTAAATTAAATTAAAGAACAAATGGAATTTATAAATGACTGCTTTTGAGCTCTTTTTTCTTTTTGGATTATGCTTATATCTGATTCAATTATTTGTATTTACTATTGGTGCGAGTGCAAAATACAAAAAAATAAAAGAAAAAGATTATCCCAGTGTCTCATTGATTGTTGCCGCGAGGAATGAGGAATCGAATATTGTTGATTGCCTTCAATCATTAGAGAAGTTAGAATACTCTGATAATAAGTTGGAGATTATAATAATAAATGACCACTCAACAGATAATACAGGGGCTTTAATTGATGAATTTATAAAAGGTAAGGAACGATTCAAATGTTTTATACCGACAGAGCCAATAGGTCATCTTAAGGGAAAAACGAATGCTTTGGCTTATGCAATTAAAAATAGTATTGGTGAAATAATTCTTACAACGGACGCCGATTGCCGGGTTAATCCTAATTGGGTAAAAACCATAGCTTCTTATTATCAGGAAAATGTTGGATTTGTAGGAGGTTATACTTATCAAAAAGCAGATACAATTTTTGGTGGAATGCAGGGAATCGATTTCCTTTATCTTTTAACGGTTGGTGCAGGAGTGATGAATATAGGTAAACCCTCCGGTTGCATTGGCAATAATATGTCCTTTAGAAAAAAAGCTTATGACGAAATTGGCGGTTACGAAAATCTTCCATTTAGCATTACAGAAGATTTTAATTTGCTTAAAGCAATCCATAATTTGAATAAATATAAAGTTATTACTCCAATCGAACCCGATATATTAGTTGTTTCAGAGCCATGTCCAACATGGAAGACCCTTTACTGGCAGAAGAAAAGATGGGGTGTGGGCGGTATGAAAAATGATTGGTTCGGTTATTTTACGATGCTTGGCGGCTACCTCTCGCATATAGCGCTTATCTTATTGCCTTTCTTTTTCACTCCTCTATCGTTATATTTGGCGGCTTCTAAAATTATGCTTGATTATTTCTTTATTAGTCCTGTTTTTACTAAAATGAATCTGAAATTGAAATTAAGCCATTTTTTAGCATTTGAATTATATTTTATTATTTATGTACTGATATTACCATTTATTGTTTTACCAAATAGGAAAGTAATGTGGAAAGGAAGAGAATTTTAGTTTTTTCATTTTTTGTTTTTTTTATATCGTTTTCAAGTTCTTATGCACAAAGTAAAACTGATTTATTCCCAAGTGAATTAAATATACAACCATATACGGCAAATTTTCTTGAACCAAAATTGGGTTTTGTTTTCCAACTAAATAGAAACGAACTTCGTCTAGATATAGGCAATTCACTTGATATTCTTCATGTTAATAATTCTAATAGCACTTTATCATTTGGAGCTGATTTATTTACATATACAATGCTCCGTGGCGAAAAAGATTTTCATTTCCCAGTCGATGCTGTTGATTATCTATTCGGATTTAATTTTGGATATAAATTAAAATTAGAAAATAATCGTGAAGCAGGCGCTCGAATTAGGGTAAGTCATATAAGTGCTCATTTTGTCGATGGTCATTTTGATGGGATTAATCATCAATGGCGGGACGGCAAAACTCCACGTGTTTTCAGCCGAGAATTTATTGAGTTTATTCCTTATTATAAATTTAATAGTCTAAGGGTGTATGGGGGATTCACATATTTAATTCATGTTGATCCTATATTTATAGGCAAAGATATTTATCATGCAGGATTCGATTTTTTTGATAATAAAAGAATTAGCGAAAATATTACTCCATTTGCTGCTTATGATCTCCGTATTGGAGATATTAATGGGTATAATGCCAATCATACAATAAGTATTGGCTTAAAGTTTGGCAAACCGCAAGGAAAGGGATTTTCTATCTATTTGAATTATTATAACGGAATGAATATTCATGGCGAATATTTTGATTCGAAAAAAGAGTATTCGGCACTTGGGTTTAATTTAGACTTATAATGAAAAAAGATTCTATTTATATAAATATCGGTTTAGTGATTGTAACATTTATCACTACTACAATCGCTGGAGTAGAATGGACAACCGGTAAAATGGGACCATATGAATTTACAGAATTGGCAAAGGGTCTTCCATATTCACTTTCGATTATATTTGTTCTCGGAGTTCATGAGTTCGGACATTATTTCGCAGCAGTGTATCATAAGGTGAAAGCAACTCTTCCGTATTTTATTCCATTCCCTCCGATTCCGGGATTTTTCAATTTCGGGACGATGGGTGCTGTAATTAAAACTAAACAAGTAATTCCTAATAATAAATCAATGTTTGATATTGGTATTTATGGTCCTCTTTCTGGTTTTATTGCATGCTTAATTTTATTGGTTTATGGTTTTACTCACCTTCCATCGATTGATTATCTTTTAGCTATTCATCCCGACTATTTTTCGCCTGAATATGGAACTAAAGGCGCAAATTTAATTTTCGGGGATACATTACTTTTTTCTTTACTTAGAAATTTATTTATTGCACCCAATACATTTATTCCCCCCATGAGTGAAATTTATCATTATCCATTTTTATGTGTTGGTTGGTTTGGTCTTTTTGTTACTGCTATGAATTTAATTCCAGTGGGGCAGTTAGATGGCGGTCATATAATTTATAGCATGTTCGGGAATAAGATACATGAAGCTATCGCCAGTATTTCTTTGATAATATTATTATTCATTGGGGCGCTTGGTATTGTGGATACATTTTTGGAATTGCATATTAGTTTCGGCTGGACGGGCTGGCTTTTATGGTCATTTATACTTTATTTTTTTATTAAAGTAAAACATCCACCGGTTCCTTATTTTGAGCCATTGGATATAAAACGAAAAATTCTTGGATATATAGCAATTTTAATTTTCTTTCTCTCATTTTCTCCTACTCCGTTTATTATAATAATAAATTGAGGGATTATTTATACACTTGACATTAAAAACAAAAGGGTATTATTTTACCATATTAATTTTAAGGAGAAAAGCGAGAGAATCTTTATACTTTATTTATAACTAATTTACGAGTGATGAAGTTGATCAAAAGGTTCTCAATAATAGCTCTTTTCATTGCAGCTCTACTGTTTTATGCCTGCGAAGAAATCCCTTCCGAAGTAATCGATAAAGATTTTACCGGTTTTTCCGTAGTAGAATTACAATCTCCTGATAGGTTTACATACGCTTCTACTGACTCTAATATTACAGCTTCTGCAAAAATTGAAAACAGTTCTAATATTAAAGAAGTCTATATGAATATCTTATCGAGTAATGGTGATAAAATAGTTGCTGAAAAAGTAATTATGAGTGATAACGGAGATATGGGTAAAAATAAAGACCTGAAAGCGAATGACGGTATCTATACTGCTTATGCTCCAATGAAAAAATCTTTTTCTTCAGGTAACTACAATTTGCAAGTTTACATTACAGATAATTCTAGTAATACGAAAAAAATGATTTCAAAGCAGTTTTATTTTGATAATAGTCAAAATAATGCTTCTCCGGTGATATCTGACGTTGTATTGGATCAATCGGTATTTAGAGGACAGTCATTTATTTTCTCTGTTAAGGCATCTGATCCAAATGGTTATGATGATTTGCAATTTGTTTATTTTAAATTATATAGACCTGATAATAGTATGGTAGATCCGGGTAACGGATTAGGATTTTTTGTAATGAATGATTTAGGAAATAAAGATGTATTTGGAGATGAAATTTCGGGAGACGGGGTCTTTTCATTTAAAAACTCATTTAGTGCTACAACAACAGTTGGCACTTGGCGATTTGAATTTCAAGCAAAAGACAGAAACGGTGCAGTCAGTAATATTATTTCACAAAATATGGAGGTGAAGTGATATGAAAAAATTATTTTTTATTATTCTAATAGCATCAGTTTCTTCAGCGCAAAAACTGCCAACAGATTTTGATCTTTCAAATAGATTAAGCAAAGTAGAAGATGCTACACCACTTAGTAACGTAATAGAAAGAATCTCCATAATAGGAGATACTATTTTAGTTGGTACCTCTAAAGGACTTTCTGTTAGTTTTGATAAAGGAGATTCGTGGAAAAATTTCTATAATGATGAAGTTTTTAGAAATGAAAGTGTTTCAGCAGTAGGATATGATAGTGGAACTATTTGGGCAGCTACTTGGCATTTTGAGAATATTGCTGGTTCAGATATAGCTACCGGCTCTGGTCTTCGTTATTCAAAAGATAAAGGGAATAGTTGGATAATTATACCACAACCTATTGACGATCCGGGTGATTCATCAATTGTATATGGAATTAATAGAATAAGAGCTTTACCGGTTACAACCGAGAAGCAGAATTTTATACGGGACTTAACTTTTTATAACAACACAATTTTTATAGCGACTAATGCAGGTGGAATAAGAAAAAGCAATGATGACGGGAAAACATGGCAACGTGTTGTTCTACCGCCCGATAATTTAGATAGAATAAAACCTACTGATACACTAAGCTTTTCTTTACAGCCGGTAGCCGGTGCCTTTGGTAAGGAAGCAAATTTAAATCACATTGGTTTTTCGCTTCTTACAGCATCAACCGGATGGATCTATGCAGGTACTGCCGGTGGGATTAATGTCTCTGATGATGGAGGAATTTCCTGGGTTAAATTGAATAACAAAAATCAAGATGAACCGATCAGCGGTAATCATATTCTTGCAATTGAAGAGAATCCATTAGATAAATCAATTTGGGCAGCCACTTGGAAAGCAGAAGGTGCTGCTGAATTCTGGGGAGTTAGTCAATCCGAAAATGGGGGAATAAGTTGGAATAATTATCTTGAAGGTGAAAGAGTTCTCGATTTTGGTTTTTCTAAAAATTCTGTTTTTGTTGCTTCTCAAGAAGGTTTATTCCAATCTGATGATAAAGGACGGACATGGTTTTCGGCTCCTGAAATTATTGATATAGAAAAAAACATACTTCTGGATACAAAAAATTTTAGAGCTCTCGATACTTACGAAAATTCGGCGAATAATATACTATGGATAGGGACTTTAAGCGGTTTAGTAAAATATGAAATAAGCACATCATTATGGAATGGTAAATGGGATATATTATTGTCTTCAGGTGTGGCAGCGACTGCAAATAGTTCATTTTCATTCCCAAATCCATTTTCGCCTGATTCTAAAAAAGCTAATATAAAATATTCCATTAACCAAGATGGAGATGTAACAATAAGGATATTTGATTTTGGCATGAACTTAGTCAAAACAGTTTTGCAGAATGCTTCTCGAAGAGGAGGTATTGATTTGATTGATACTTGGGATGGAAGAGATGAATCGGGAAGAATAGTTACTAATGTAATTTATTTTTACCGAATTGAAACAGGCAGTGGCGATCCTATGTACGGAAAAATTTTGGTGATACTATGATAAAGAAAATTTTTGCTGTAATATTTCTATTTGCAATTATAGTTTCGGCTCAGCCTAAATATTCGGAAATATCGGGAATGGCAGGATCATTTAGTAGAATGGGGTTTGGTGCTCGCGGAATTGGAATGGGTAATGCACTTTCAGCGATTACTTCAGGACATCTAAGCTCATACTATAATCCTGCATTAGCTCCATTTCAAATAGATAATTCGTTCCAGACTTCATATTCATTTTTGTCATTAGACCGTACTCTTAATTTTATCAGTTTTACGAAGAAATTCGAAATGGGCAAAAGCAGAGGTGATACATCTAAGTCAAGGTCTGTCGCTGGTTTAAGTGCCGGTATTATAAATGCGGGTGTAAGTAATATCGAACTAAGAGACGGACAAGGTAACAAATATGACGAAGTTTCTACTTCGGAAAACCTTATTTATGTCTCTCTTGCAAATCGGTTTTCATCAAAATTAGCAATCGGACTTACATTTCGATTTTATTACTTCAAGCTCATTGAAGATTTAAGCGCATCATCCCTTGGTTTTGATTTAGGGGCTTTATATTCACTTACAGATAGGATTAACGTATCGCTTGTTCTTTCTGATATTAACAGCAAATATAAATGGGATACAGGAACACTATATGGAGCTAATGGAAATAATACAGATAATAAATTTCCATTATCAAAGAAAATCGGTATATCATATAATATGCCTGAATATAAACTTGTTACAGCATTAGAATTAGAGAGTTATAATAGTTCAACAACATTTGTAAGGGCAGGAGCAGAATATTTTATTATTGATGAACTTGCTCTTAGAGGTGGAATTGATAAAATGAATATAAATAATAGCGATTTCCCAATGCGTCCTTCGTTTGGTTTTTCTTATTTTTATACAATTAATAAATTAGTTATTGGTGTTGATTATGCTTTCGCAATCGAACCATATTCAACTCATGATCAACATATTTTAGGAATTAATTTTAAGTTTTAGTCTATGAAAAAATTATTAGTAATAATGTTAGTAAGTGCTTCAATTACATTTGCACAAAGCGCAGGGGCAACCGGATTATCGTTTCTGAAATTAGGAAGTGGTGCAAGAAATATTGGTATGGCAGATTTCGGCTCACTTAATGGAAATGATATTTCAAATTATTTTTATAACCCGGGATTAATTGCTCTAAATAATACAACTCGACTTTCATTTACGCATAATCAACAATTGCTTGATCTTGGTTCGAGTTCAATTTCAGTTGCTTCAAGTGTTTGGGGACTCCCATTAGCATTAAATGTGAACACTACTTCTGTTGATAATATTGAAGTTAGAAATCAAGCTGGACCAGCAACTGCAACATTCAATGCTAATTATTTCGCTGCAACTTTAGGAAGTGGTTTTCGTTTTGATGATAATCTTTCATTTGGTATCGCAGTTAAATTTATTTACGAAGAAATGTTTAATCAGGATGCTTCGGGACTTGGATTTGATTTCGGTGCTGTATATTCGGGAGCAGTAGAAAATCTCTCTCTCGGTGCATCAATTAGAAATATTGGTTCAATGAGTGAGCTTGCAAAAGAGGCAACTAAATTACCTTCTGATTTCAGACTTGGTGGCGAATACTCATATCCAATCGAATCTGCTAAATTAAATCTTATTGGTCTTGCAGGTTTTCAGAAATATTTAGAAGAAGATGAATCTCATATACACACGGGATTAGAAGTAATATATGATAATTTTTTTGCCCTTAGAGGCGGCTATATCTCCGGTTATGATTCAAAGAGTATTACTTTTGGATTTGGAGTTGAATGGAAAGGATTTAAGATTGATTATGCTTATGTTCCTTTTGAATATGGGCTTGGTGATAATAGTTCATTTACGGTTGCATATAAATTTTAAATACACGAAATTATTTTTAACAAACTAATAGATATTAATAGAGATACTCATGGAAATTATTTCTTATAGTCCGGAATGGAAAGAAAAGTGGGATAAGTTCGTTGAAAAATCTAATAACGGCACAATGTTCCAAAAACAGAAATTTTTTGATTACCATACACCAGGGAAATTTAAATTCAATCACTTGATGTATATTCATAAAGGGAATATTGCGGCGGTAATACCCGGAGCAGTAGTAAATGGTGGATCTTTTGAATCTCCGATAGGTGCTAGTTATGGTTCGATTGTAACAAACGATGTTAAGTTCGCTGAAGCATTAGAATTTGTTCAAATGCTTATCGATTATGGGAAAAAAAATAATTGGAAAGATATCTGCTTAACTCCCGCTCCAATGATATACGAAAAACACCAAAATCAGAATCTTGATTTTGCTATGCTTTGGTCTGGTTTCTCATTCAAACTTCATTATATATCAAGTGCAATTAAGCTCGATAAAAATGAAGATATACTCCAAAGATGTTCCCCTACAATTAGAAGAAACGTAAGAGGTTCATTAAAAAATAGTGATGTTACGGTTGAGATTAATGAGAGATACGATCAATTTTATCCCATATTGTTGGAAAATAAAGCTCGACACAACGTTAAGCCGACTCATAGTTTAGAGGATTTAATTAAGTTAAATGAATTAATGCCCGATAAACTAAAATTATTTATGGTATATTATAAAGGTGAACCGATCGGTGGGTCATCGATGTTTTTTCCAAATAAAACAGTCGCACTTTGTTTTTATAATATGCTTCGTTATGATTTTGCTGAACTCAAGCCAATTCAAAGAGTGATGTATGAGATTTTAAAATACTCAACTGATAACGGGTACGACTATGTAGATATTGGTGTTTCTCAAGATACTAAAGCAGAAAATCCTATGACACCAAGTATGAGTTTAATAGAATTTAAAGAAAAGTTTGATGCTAAGACTACTATGAGAAATACCTTTTATATAAAATTATAATACGACTTATGAACAAAAGAATTTGTATAGCGTTCTTAGGAAATGCCTATCATGATTCACGTATAACTAATTTATGCGATTCATTAAAAGAGGATGGATTTTCAGTTTCGGTAATTTCTTTTGATTGGCGTACTATATCAGAGAACCAATTTCATAAAGATATTAAAATCTTCAAACTCGACAGAAGCAATCGTATCTCCTTCTATCTTCATTTCGGATATTTACTTTTTAAAGAATTAATTAAATCGGATGCTTCAGTGATTTTTGCAGAGGATATTTACACTCTTCCAATTGTTACTTTAATTGCAAAAATGAAAAATGCTAAGATAGTATATAATAGCAGAGAATTATATGCATTTATTGGGGGTTTAAGTAAACGCCCATTTATCCAATACTTAGTAAAATCGATTGAAAGCACATTTATTAATTTGGCAGATTTAATTCTTACTACCGGAGAAATGGATTCTGCATTTTTGGAAAAATTTTATGGGCTTCCAAAAACATTAGTTATAAGAAATATACCTCTGTATCAAAAGCCGCAGTTTACTGTCAATCTTCATGCTATGTATGATATTCCCACTAACTATAAAATACTTTTATATCAAGGTGTATTAATAGGGGGAAGGGGAATACCAATAGTTATTAAAGCAATTTCAGAAATTAAAAATGTTTACCTTTTATTATTGGGTGATGGTGAATCAAAAAGATACTTTGAAGAGATTGCCCACGAAAATGATGTTAGTGATAGGGTAATATTTGCCGGTACAATCAGCCAAAAAGATTTAATTAATTATACAGCAAGCGCAGATATAGGAATAGCATTGATTGAAAATATAAGTGTTAGTTATTATCACGCACTACCTAATAAACTTTTTGAATATATAATGGCAGGGCTGCCTGTACTTTCATGTCCGCTACCACAAATGAAAAAAATTGTTGAAGAATATAATGCAGGAATAATCGCTGACCCGGATAATGAAGATGAAGTAATTTCCGGAATTAAGAAGCTGTTAGAATCTGATGAAGTAATAAGAAGTTATAAAACAAACTGTAATAAAGCAGCCTTAGAATTAAATTGGCAAAAAGAATTTGAAAGAGCCAAACCGGTTCTCTATAAGGTAATAACCAGATGAAACAAAAAAGAATTTTATTAGTACGACCAGATAGAATTGGTGATGTAGTGCTTTCCACCCCAATTCCACGAGAGCTTAAGAAAAGATACCCCGATTGCTACATTGCCGTACTACTACAAGAATATACCAAAGACATTTACCTTAATAATCCACATGTAGATAAAATAATTCTGATAGATAAAAGCAGTAACCTATTTGATAATTCATTCCGTGAAAAAGTAAAAGAAATTAAATCGTTCCATTTTACTCATTCACTTACCTTACTGCCGACTGAACGAATTAACTATATGTTGTTTTTTGCAGGCATTCCATATAGGGTTGGTGTTGGTAATAAATTATATCAATATCTTACTCTCACTCATTTTGTATCACGAAAGAAATATATTCCACTAAGGCACGAGGCAGATTATTGTATGGATTCTGCTCGAAAGATAGGTGTAGAAACTGATGACATTTCTACTGAAATACATCTTACTAAAGTAGAAATTAACAATGCAAAAGAGTTAAGAGAAAAATTATTAGGTAGTAAAAAATATTTGATAGGCGTTCATGTAACAAGCGGTAATTCAGCTCCAAATTGGACTCCGAAAAAATATTCGGAACTTATAACTGAACTTAAAAAAAATGACGATTATCAGGTTGTTGTAACAGATAATATAATCCCTGAAGAAATTAAAAACAGTCAGGAAATACAATTCCCAAATATAGATATTCGCCTTCGAGAATCGTTTGTTACGTTTAAAGCTCTTGACTTATTAATTTCGGCAAGTACTGGACCGATGCACTTAGTTGCGGCATTAAAAGTAAAAACTGT
>JBAYVI010000111.1:0-10646 GCA_041674625.1 Melioribacteraceae bacterium
AAATTTTCACTTATACT
Organism: Melioribacteraceae bacterium; assembly: GCA_041674625.1. Lineage (GTDB taxonomy): Bacteria > Bacteroidota > Ignavibacteria > Ignavibacteriales > Melioribacteraceae > BRH-c32. The sequence continues at coordinate 18 of JBAYVI010000111.1, forward strand.
ATCATTTTAAGAAAGATTGTTAAGGAGTAGAATATGAAATTTAGAACCCTGCTTGTTGCATTACTAACTGCAAGCATAATAACAATAAATGGGCAGGACCAGGGACATGGAGACGTAATACACCGTGCAAAGAACGTTCATGCGGGCAATTTAATTCGTGTAACCTTTCATAATAACGGAAGATTGGGTTCTGTAAAAGGGGATCAAAGTGTAGCTTATACAGGTGAATGGCCTATCGGCAGCGGAAAGGTGCAGATGGGAAACACATCATTATATGTATCAAGTGAGCTAAGAGTATCAAAAGGAATAAATTCAGAAACAGGATTAGAGGAATTTGAATTTATAACTCCGACAGTTTTTTGCGAAGGCTGGGACCCTAATATTTTTTCGCATGATGTACTCGGAAGGTTTCAAGGATTTGAACCGCTGCCAGGTTATTTGAATTTACAGCAAAAAGAAAAGGATCCGGGCAATGCAGTAGCAATGAGCCAAATGCCATTTACATGGCCTCCATACTGGCCCGATAAATTAGAAGATAAACTAACTCCCGGTTGGAGAAGTAGTTGGAATGGATATTTTGGTAAAGACCAGAAAAATGCTGATGAAGAAAGTTACTTTGTTTTAGATGATTACCAATTCGATAAAAAACTTAAGGGTTTGGATTTACCAAAACCGATAACATCGGAACCGAAAAGAGGCGGACTAGGATTACGATTAGCTGTCCGTGGTTTGCAATGGTCAAATCCTGATGCAGAGGACTGTTTATTCTGGTTATATGATATTAGAAATATTGGAGAATTATATTTAGATAAAACAGTTTTTGGATGTAACGTAGGAGCATCAAGTGGTGCATTGCTCGGTGAAAGTGGTGGAAATGAAAATGCGGATGATGCTGCGCGTTTTTATAGAGAAAAAGGTTTAGCTGTAAACTATGATATTGATAATATGGGTGTAAGAGGATATACACCTGTTCCTTGGGTAGGTTTCGCATTTCTTGAATCTCCGGGTAATCCTTATGATGGAATTGATAATGATGCTGATGCAGGTGATTTTGCCAAGCCGGGTGGAGGCACAGGAAAATTAATTAATTCGGTAGAAGATTTTGTAAAGGTATATCAGGTTGGCGATCAGATAGTAACAATAAATTACGAAAGTCAGAGATATACAAGAAGTGTAATAGCGATGCCTCCCGGAGGAATAAATTTTATACGTAATGGACAGAATTATAAAATGGTTCCAGGCGCTCCTTTACTCGAAATTCCAAGAGATGGTATAGATAACAACCTAAATGGTTTGATAGATGAAAACGATGGAACGATGACACAGGACTCCACGGAGTTCTATCTTTATGTAAGAAGTGAATTTAATGATAACGATTATTTATCGATTAATTATCTTACTAATGAAGGAGTAGATAATTTACTTATTGATGAAAGAAGAGATGACTTAATAGATAACGATGGTGATTGGGATCCGCAGTTTGATGATGTAGGTATTGATGGAAAACCGGCAACGGGTGATGCGGGTGAAGGAGATGGAGTACCAACTCCGGGAACAGCAGACCTTCCAGGTGAACCAAATATCGACCAAGTGGATGTGGATGAATCGGATCAGATCGGTTTAACAAGTTTTAAGTTTTACCGTTACAGCACTTTAACATATAGCAATGATGATCAGATGTGGGATTTCTCACGTCCCGGTTATTTTGATAATTCTACTGTAGAAGTTGCAGATTATGATTATGTATTTTCTTCCGGATATTTTCCACTTAGACCCGGACAGAAGGAATTTTTCTCTGTTGCTTTAATTTATGGATGGGACGAAGTTGATATAATTAGAAATAAGGATGTAGTTCAGAAAATTTATGATTCTAACTATAATTTTGCTATTGCACCAATAAAACCACAGCTTAAAGCAGTTGCGGGGGATAAGAAAGTAACTTTATATTGGGATGCAGGAGCAGAGGAAAGCTTTGATAGATTCTTAAGAGAATATGATTTTGAAGGATATAAGATTTATAAAGCTTCGCATTATACATTTGGAGATGCAGGTTCAATTACAGATGGACTTGGGTATGAAAGATTCAAAAAACCATTAGCGATATATGATAAAATAGATGGAATATATGGATTTTTCCCTGAGGATTTTGGAAATGGAGTATTGTTTAATCTTGGAAATGAAACAGGTTTAGTGCACACATATGTAGATAACGATGTTCAAAATGGTATCCGTTATTATTACGCTGTTACGGCATTTGATAAAGGAGATATAACAAAAAATATTGGACCAACTGAGACTACTATTTTCTTAAATGTTGATCAATCGGGGAATATTGATTTTGGTGAGAACGTAATAGCCATTACTCCACAAGCACCATCGGCAGGCTACGAAGCTCCTAAGTTTGATGTCTATCCAAAGATTCAAGGCAGCGGCGAAACGAGCGGTATAGTTGGTGTTAATATTCTTAATCCGGATTTATTTACTTCATCAGATGAGTTTGAAATTTCGTTCTTAGATCAATCGATGGATAAGATAGATAATGATTTCAATGGACTTACTGATTTAGCAGACCCAAATGAATTATTGCCAACTGTAACCACAGGATTTGTATTAAGAAATAAAACAAAAAATATTTCTTATGATACAACTTGGTTCAAGGAATATAAATTAACAGCAAATGGAATGGAATTGATTAGAAATCTTTATGAAGATAATGATGGACAATCAAATACCATGACAAAAGTAATTGATGGAATGGAAATATTCTTACAAAATCCTGAACCCGGAGTATATACAAATCAGTCAAAGGGAATTGTTAATGGTATCAAATGGGGATCATCGATTGCAAGAGCAGATGCATACGATCTAAAATTCGGTCGTTTTACCTTAGGTGGATTTAAACCGGGAACTGAATATCCTCGTCAATATACTATTGTATTCTTTGATGAATTAGTTAATACTTCGGATAAGATTGGATTACCATTAGCTACAACGAATAAATTTATTACTTTACCCGCTACTCAATGTAATTTTAAGGTATATGATAAACAAACGGGGAATGAAGCTAAATTCGGTTTCTCGGATGCGACAGTAAATTCCAAGATTACAAAAAAAGGATTTTTCTCCGCTAAAGATAATATCATCTTCTATGAAAAAGTTGGAAATGATTCTACAATTATTACATTCAGTTTATTGAATAATGATGTTGAAGATACAACTTTCTTTAATAAACATGGTAGGATGCTTGGGGCAGGAGATACGATTAGTCTTTATCCTGATCTTCCATTTAATAGCGAAACAAAATTTGTTTATTCGATTAAAGGACAGGAGATTAATAAAGAGGTAGCTGCAAAGGAACTTTCAGATATAAAAGTTGTACCAAACCCTTATGTAGTAACTGCATTATGGGAGCCTCATAATCCATATACATCAGGAAGAGGTCCGAGAGCAATACAATTTATTAATCTACCCGATAAATGTACAATCAGAATATTTTCAGTAGATGGTTCTTTGGTAAGAACTTTAGACCATGAAAATAATATGAGAGACGGATCGGAGACTTGGGACTTAATGACAAAAGATAATATGGAAGTAGCTTATGGAATTTATGTATATCATATTGATGCTCCGGGAATTGGCGAAACTGTCGGACGTCTTCTTATAATAAAATAAAATTGATTTATTGAAACAATTAGAGATTGCGTTTGGCATTAATGCTAAACGCAATTCTTTTAAAGTAGAAATAGATGAAAGGAAAAATGAAAAATAGTTTTATTCTTCTGCTGATGGTTTTCTTAAGCTATTCCTTAACGGAAGCTCAGGTAATAGCAGAATTTGGTAAAAACAAAATTACATTAAGGGAATTTAAGCTCGCATATATCGATGTCTTAAAGAAACCAAATGTATATGATTCAAAAAAATTAAGAGAAGAATTTTTAGATGAATTAATTGCATCTCGCATTTTAGCTAAAGAAGCAATTAAAAAAGGAATCGATAAAAACGAACTATTTGATTTAAAGATTCACGCATATAGAGACAAAGCATTAAGAGAAGCTCACTATAACAAAGTGATAAAACCGAAAATAAATATCACAGAAGATGAAATTGAAGAGACATATCAATTTACGCAAGAACAAAGAAGGGTAAGTCACCTTTTTGCCGAGTCAAAACAAAAAGCCGATAGCCTATATAAATTAATTAAGAGTGGAAAAAGTTTTGAAGAGTTAGCTCACACGGTTTTTACTGATTCAGCGCTGGCAAATTCGGGTGGCGATCTTGGTTGGATTATGTGGGATCAGTTAGATAATGAGTTGGCTGATTCGGTTTTTAGAATGCCGATTGGTAAAATATCAACTCCATTAAAATCATTCTTTGGATATCATATAGTAAAAGTTACGGACTACAAAAAAAATCCACTGATTACGAGAACCGAATATGATGCCCATAGAAGGAAAGCACGTTTCCTTTTAGAGTATGAAGAAGGGGAAAAGTATTCTTACGAATATATTTCTAAAATGGAAAAGAATGCTAAGATAGTATTGAATCCTGATGTAATGGAGTTTGTGGATAAAGCATTGGAAGGGAAATTTAAACGTAAACCGACTAATATGGATAAGATGTTTGAGATGCAATTGAGAGACGAAGAGATAAGAACGATTGAAATAAATATTTGGGATGAACGAAGTAAAGTAATGGCTACAATTAATGGAATTCAGATGACTGTTGCGGACTTTATTGGTCTGCTGAATTATATTCAATATGATATAGTTTTTTCAGGATTTAAGAAGACTTTTGATTTTGCTGTAAGAGATTTTCTTTTAACTCAAGAGGCGAAAAAACTTGGTCTTCAAAAAGATGAAACTGTAAAAACAAAAACTAATATCTATAAAGAGTTTCTTTATCAGTTAGAATTAAGAAGAGAGATAGTACGCTATGCAAAGGCAACAGATGAAGACATAAGGAAATTATATGAAGATAAGAAAGAGAATTGGAAAGGGGCTTCATTCGATGTGATGAAAGATGCACTAACAAAATTTGCAGATGGTGAAAAGAAAAGGGAGTCAGTTCAAAAATATGTAAATGCTCTTCTATCAAAAATTAAAATAAAAAAGAATTTAGAGCCGATACACGAATATTATGATGCGGTATTAGCAGGTAAAATAAAAGATTAATAATTTCTCTAACTACTCATGAAAGAGGTTTAAATGAAATATTTGTTACTAATAATATTTTCGTTAAGTATTACAATTAGTGCACAAGTAACGGGACATGTAGAAAATTTTGATAATGGAGCTATAACCGGATTTGTAGCTGCTGATCCCATTTATACATTATCTAATGATGCAGGTACTTTGAAGGTTTCTTATTCAAGAACGAGTGGAAGCGATCAATGGGGTAATTTTAATTATACTCCTGCTCAAACAATTGATATGACTAATAATCCGGTAATGGTTTTTAAGATAAAATCGACTCTTAGTACCACATTTAGTTTTAAGAATGTCAATAACAATTCGCCAACCTTAATAGGTACAAATATACCGGGCGATAATACATGGCATATTTATGTTGTTAAATTAACATCCTCAACAAATCAAGTATTGAAACAATCATATATGTATTTTGATGGAGGAACTACCACACCAAAATCAGGAACGATCTGGTTTGATGAAATAAGATTTGGTGATTCTGCGGTAGCATCAGTACCTGTTGATTGGAGTGAACTTGATCAGTCGCTTCTATTTGCCGAAAAATTAATGGCAAATTCTACCGAAGGAACAGAGGAGGGAGCATTTCCTATCGGTTCAAAATCTACTTTGCAATCCGTATATAATAGTACTCTTTTATTAAAACAGAATGATGAAAAAAGTCAAAAAATTGTAGATCAAGCAGTTTGGGATTTATATGATGCAATGGTAACTTTTGAGAAAAGTGTAAATGCAATTCAGACAAATATAATTGATTCGACACCGACAAAAGAGACACGTTATTTATACAGCAATATGTTACAGATGCAAAAGAAATCGATTATGTTCGGAATGCATCATACAACCGGATATGGTGTGGGTTGGTCTGGGAATAATGATAGAAGCGATATAAACGATGTTGTGGGAGATTTCCCTGCGGTTTTTAGTGAAGATTTAGCAAATGTAGAATTAGGCAGCGATGTTGATGGAATGCGTTACCGTTTAACCTCTGCTTATGAAAAAGGCGCAGTAATTACAATTTGTTGGCATCAGTATGATTATACCGGAACTCATTTTTATACACAATATTTAGATGACGATTATGTAGTGGAGAAATATATACCGGGTGGAACTTATCACGAACAATATAAAGACAAACTAAAAAGAGTAGCCAAGTTTTTTAAGTCATTCAGAGGTTCTAACGGAGAATCTATACCGATACTATTCAGACCGTATCACGAGCATTTGAGTTGGGAAAATCAGCAACATTGGTTCTGGTGGGGATCCACATGGTGTACTAAAGAGCAGTACAATACACTATGGCAGTTTACAGTTGATTACTTAAGAGATACGCTAAATGTTCATAATCTTATTTATGTGATTTCTCCTTCACTTCCGTATATAGAAACAGGTGATGGTTATTTTACACGTTATCCGGGTGATAACTATGTCGATATTTTTGGAATTGATGACTATGAAGTTTTTGGGTATAAGGATAGATATAAGAGAGCACTTACGACAGTAGCAAATCATGCCTTAGCTCATAATAAGCCGGCGGCAATTTCTGAAATCGGTTTAGAGGGAATGGATAAAGCAGGGTTGTTTACTGATTTTTTCCTCGAACCAGTAAAGAATGATCCAATTACCAGTAATTACCTATACTTGGCAGTCTGGAGGAATGAAAACACTACTCATGCTTTTGCTCCTTATCCGGGTCATCCCATAGTGCCTGATTTTATTAAGTTTTATAATGATCCATATACAACCTTTATGAGAGATTTACCGAAAATGTATAAGATACCAACTGAAGATAAAGCTGCTCCGGTATTTGTAACATCTTTTGATTCGACAGAAGTATTCTCTAATTCTCCATTTACACTTAATGTAGATACAGATGAAAGAGCATTCCTGAGATATAGTTATACAAATGTTCCATTTGAAAACATGACTGAATCATTTGAAACCGGAGAAGGAAGTTATAAACATTCTGTCTCTCTTTCGGGTGAACAGGGAATTGTAAATAAAATATTTGTTCATGCAAAAGATACATGGGGAAACGTAACAACTACACCATTAGAAATTTCATTCAAGGTAGATACACTTTCACTCCCGATTGCATGGACGAACGATCTTTATCCTGAAACGGGATGGAATAGAGGGAATGCAAAATTAGGAACAAGTGATGCTGCAACTACGAAAATTAATCCGGTAAAAACTGCTTACTTCAAAAAGAAATTCACAATAGACAAAATTCCGACAGCAACCGCAGTGGTAGTTACATCTCAAGGTGGTATGGTTGTTTATATTAATAATTATGAAGTTGCACGTTTTAATTTGCCTGCGGATAGCACAATTGGTTATGAAAATAACCCGAGTTCATCTTCTAATTTTACGAAGCAGATAGTTTTAAGTGAAGAAGCAAGAAAGAAATTAAAAGTTGGAGAAAATTTAATTGCCATTGAAATTCATAATGGAACTGGAAATACAATTCCTACTTTTGACGCATATATGGTAGATCAATCAAATACGAAATTCTTTACCTATAATTCAGAATGGCTCTATTTTGATAAAGGATATAGACCGGCAGATAAAAAATTGGGGGATATAGTTTCGGTTGAAGAAATTGCTCCAATGCCAACTGATTTTGTACTGTATGGAAACTATCCGAATCCATTTAACCCAACTACAAAGATTAAATATCAGTTGGTAAAAAATGTAAAAGTACAACTCGAAGTTTGTGATATACTTGGGGCAAGGGTAAATACTATCATAAATAAGATGCAAGATGCGGGAGTTTATGAATTAGAATTTAATGGAAGACATTTAGCGAGCGGTGTTTATACAGTTATTCTAAGAGCAGGGGATTATTTCAAAGCTCATAAAATGATGTTGATTAAATAATAATTGGTGAGAATAAAATTAGAACGAATTAATCGCCTCAAAAGGGAGGTGAGTGTAAAATGGATAAAATAAAAATATTATTAATCGAAGACGAAGATTTTGATGTTAGGCGAGTAAAAAATACAATTAGTTTTTATGAAGATAGAATCCAGCTCGTTGATATAGTATCGAATGGATTAGCTGCTCTCGACTTGGTAAAAAATAATTTTGATCATTATGATGTGATAATAATGGATTTCCAAATATCAGGTGGATTGAAGGGAGAAACATTAATTGCTAAGATAAAAGAGATCGATCCGCTTATTCAGATTATTGTAATTACTAAGATGACGATTAATATAACTAATTATGAATTTGCAAATAGTCTTATGTCGGCGGGTGCATTCTGGTATTGCACAAAGTATCCTGGCAATATAGAAGAGTATATATATCAGCCAACAGATTTTTGTCTAAGTATTTTTAATGCTTATGAGAAGAAAAGATTAGAAAAACAGAAAGCAAAATCTGATAGACGGCTAAATAAAAGTATTGATAGTATTTTAGAGACGAAAAGAATTATCGGGCAGTCTAAGCCGATGAACCACTTAAAAGAACTAATTGAAAAATACGCGGTAAGCGAAGCAAATATTTTAATTAATGGTGCTTCGGGTACAGGCAAAGAATTAGTAGCTTGGAATCTTCATCTTAAGAGTAAAAGAAAATATGAAAATTTTGTTCCGATTAATTGTGGAAGCATTCCTGCGGAATTAATAGAAAGCGAACTCTTTGGATATGAGAAAGGTTCGTTTACAGGAGCTTCGGGAAACAAGTTAGGATTATTCGAACACGCAAATAATGGAACTTTGTTCTTAGATGAAGTAGCCGAGCTTCCGATGCAAGCACAGGTAAAGTTACTAAGATTTTTGCAGGAAGGTGAAATAGAAAAAATCGGAAGAAGAGAAAAAATTTCTATCAACGTTAGAATAATTGCCGCAACAAATAAAATACTTTCTGATGAAGTTAATAAGGGAAGATTTAGAGAAGATTTATATTACCGATTAAATGTTGTACCAATTGATATAATCCCCTTGAATAAAAGGGGTGATGATATAATTCTTTTATTTGAACATTTTCTTGATTATTATAGTGCCGATTTAGGATTTGCAAAACCGATTGTAGAAGATGAAGCAAAAGAGATCTTGATTAATTATGATTGGAACGGCAACGTAAGAGAATTAAAAAATGTCGTTCAAAGATTAGTGATTAATTATAGTGATAGGATTACGGGTAAAGACTTAGCAAATCCATTAATACTTGGAGCGAAAGCATTAAAGAAAAATGAGAATTTATCGGATATACCGTTTTCCGGTCCGATAATGCCGCTGAAAGATATGGAACGTGTATTCCGTACGAAATATTTCAAGTATATTAGAAGTATATCTAGCAGTGATTCCGCAGCGGCAGAGCAGTTAGGGCTCGCTCCATCGAATTTTTATAGAATGTGCAAAGAGCTGGGGATAAAGTAGCAAATTTTCATAAATTTAATATTCGAGTCCGTAAACCAATTAGATTCTATTTTTAACTTGGATTACATTTACGGATCATCTTATGAAGACTTATTCTTGTAATCCCTACATAATCGGCAGCCTTAGTAATATTGCCTTCGAATTTTTTCAATAAATTATCAAGAAATAATTTTTCCACTTTTCTTGAAGCGTCTTCCGCAGCTTTTTTTCTCAAAGCATCCATCTCTTCCCAAGTAGTGGGAATATTATAGTAAACAGTTGCTTCACTAATCGGCAAGTTAATATCCGCTTCTTCAATGATTTTGTTTTTGCAAAGCAATGCTGATTGAATAATGCAATTTTTTAATTCTCTGATATTCCCTGGCCATGTATACTTCTGAAGTTTATATACAGCTTCTTCAGAAAGTTTTAGTGACGGTATTTTTAATTCTTTTTCAGCATGTTTTAAAAAATAATTCGCAAGTAATTCAATGTCTTCAATTCTTTCGCATAATCTAGGTACATGTATTGGTAGTACAGATAGTCGGTAATATAAATCTTCTCTGAACCTATTGTTTGCAATCTCACTTTTCAAATCTCTATTTGAGGCGGCAATAATTCTAGTATTTGTTCTAATGCTTGCTAAACCGCCAACACGATCGAACTCTTTTTCTTGTAATACACGTAGAAGCTTAACTTGTGATTTTGGCTCTAGCTCTGAAATTTCATCTAGAAATATTGTACCTTCTGAGGCGATTTCAAACTTGCCCAATTTTTTAGAAACAGCTCCGGTGAATGAACCCTTTTCATGTCCAAACAATTCGCTTTCAAGAAGGTCTTTAGGTATTGCCGCACAATTAATTGCAATAAACGGCTTTATCTTCCTGTCGCTTGCATAGTGAATCTGACGTGCAACCAGTTCCTTTCCCACTCCACTATCTCCGGTAATCAAAACAGTATGATTATTTTGAGCAAATAGTTGAATTTGCTCTTTCATTTTATTTACTAATTCACTTTTACCAATAATTGATCTAAATGGAGAATTAACGGTTTCTTCAAGG
>JBAYVI010000112.1:0-10501 GCA_041674625.1 Melioribacteraceae bacterium
ATCTGATTATGTAGCTTGGGCATTTTTAATTTCATAGTACCAAATTTTATTTGAGTAGTTAATTTAATTTTTCCTTATCTTCAAAACAATTTTTTTGAAGAAATAAATATGATAAAGGGCAATTCAAAAAATGAATTGGTAAAAGGACTTGGTCTAATTGCCGCCATTATGCTTGTAGCAGGATCGATGATTGGTTCGGGAATTTTTCGTAAACCATCTTCGATAGCCGAACAATTGATGTCTCCCGAACTTATGATTCTTATATGGGTCGGTGCCGGATTAATTACATTAATTGGTGCGGCTATAAATGCAGAAATATCGAGCATTTTGCCAAGCACAGGCGGGCAATTTATTTATTTCAAAGAGATGTATGGTAAGTTCATCGCTTATCTATACGGTTGGTCGGTGCTTGCCGTTATTCAGACCGGCAGTCAAGCCGCCATTGCTTACGCATTCGCTGAATATGTTGGTTACTTTATAAAATTCCCGGAGCTTCCTAAATTTTTTACTGATATGCATTTCTACTTGCCCGCCATCGGCGAGATTTACCCATTAATTAATTTTGGAACTAAGATTATTGCAATATTAGTTATACTATTTTTAACTGGCGTGAATTATGTCGGGGTAGTTTTTGGTGGCGGAGTGCAGACTTTTGTTACGTTTGTAAAAATTGCTACCATATTAATATTATCATTTCTCCTATTCTTTTTCGGTCAAGGCTCGTTGATGAATGTATATCATAATTTTGCCCTTGAGCCGCAGGTAAGTAGTAATCTAATATCGATGATAGGATTAGCACTTGCCGGAGCCTTCTGGGCTTATGATGGATGGAATAATTTAACGTTTGTTTCGGGTGAAGTAAAAAATGCTCATAAGAATGTTTCGCTCGGTTTATTATTCGGAACACTTATTGTGATTGGTGTTTATGTAATTATTAATCTTGCTTATCTATATGTAATGCCGATAGAAGAGATAGCTAAATCGCCATTAGTAGCCGCATCAGCGGCAGAAAAAATATTCGGAAGTTCAGGCGGATCGATTGTATCAATTGCAGTAATAATCTCTACCTTCGGCGCATTAAATGGAAGCATTTTAGCAACTGCACGTGTTCAATATGCAATGGCAGAAAACAGATTATTCTTTAAGGGCTTAGGAAAGATTCATCCAAAATATAATACACCTCATGTATCACTCGTGGTACAAGGGATTTGGTCTTCGATATTAGTTTTGTCAGGATCGTTTGACACAATCACTGATTATGTGATTTTTGCTTCATGGCTTTTTTATATGCTTGGTGCTTATGGTGTGTTTGTTCTTAGAAAAAAGATGGGTAATTCAAAACGCTACTATAAAGTATGGGGATATCCATATACCCCCATGATATTCGTAATCTTTTCTTTTTTGTTTTTGCTTAATTCCGTTTATGCAGATACAGAAAATGCAATGATGGGATTAATGCTTATCACTATCGGACTACCATTCTATTTTTATTGGAATCGTAAAGAGAAATAGCAAATAAATATCACTTAAACAAATCTATAAAGTCTCCTCATGGTGAGGAACGAACATTTATTAAGTTACGTTTTAATTTCTATTAATTTTCCGGAACACCAAACTTTTCATTATAGAGAGCAATCCCTTCTTCAATTACTTTATATGCTTCTTCTTTTCCGAGGAATCGATCTACTATTACATTCTTATGCTCAAGTTTTTTATAATCCTCAAAAAATCTTTGAAGCTGGATGGTTGTATGCGGAGGGAGCATATTCATATCATCTATATAATTCACAGAGATATCATTATTAGCTACTGCTATAATTTTATCGTCTTTTTCATTCTCATCAATCATCTCCATTAAGCCTATAATTTTAGCTTCGATCATACAAAGAGGATCCACATCAATAGAGCACATTACAAGCACATCGAGGGGATCGTTATCATCGCCGAGTGTGCGTGGAATAAATCCATAGTTAGCGGGATAATGAACGGCAGAAAAAAGAACACGATCTAATTTTATTAATCCGCTCTCTTTATCCAATTCATATTTTGCTTTAGAACCTTTCGGTATTTCGATTATGGTATTAACTATCTGAGGTGCGGAATTGCCTACTTTTACTGAATGCCAAGGGTTTGACACGCTTATCTCTTTCATATATTGTTATTATTTGTTATTATCAATATTCAAAAAATAATCAAAAAAAGATTAACAATCTTATTTTTGTGATAAAGGATATATAAAATTCCTTTTTTAATTATTATCATTAATTTCACAAACAAAACTAAAGGTTATCTTGAAAAAATTTCTTCTTTTAGTCCTTGCGATAATATTTATAATTAGCTGTAAAGAACAACTCCCCAAAAATAAATCAACTAAACAATCAAACGAAGTTTGGTTTAAACAGTCTGTATTAGATTTGGGAGCTAAGATAAAAATGTATGGTAATAATTTTGGCATTGCAGTATCTCGAGGAAAGGGAGAAAGTGTTAAGGGAGTTTTATATAGATTCGATGGAAAAAGCTGGGAGCCAATATTTAATTATCCATATTCAGATTCACCGCAATTAGGAATAATGCCCGATAGTTCAATTTGGGTAATAAATCACCTCACCCATTTTGGTCAGTATCAGCCAATACTTACTTCAATTAAAAATGGTAAAGAAGATAGAATTGAATTACCGAGAATGATGTGGGATAATATTGATTATGCAATGTTAATGAGTCTTTCGATTTCTAAAAGCGGCAAAGCATGGGCGGTAGGACAACAAGGAAATATAGCCTATTATAATGGGAAAAAATGGGTTACACAATTCAGCCCTGTTCTAAGAAAAGATGGTGAAAGTTACATGCAAGGGGATCTCTATGATATTGAAATGGTCTCTGATTATGAAGGATGGGCAATCGGTAAAAGCGGTGTTATCCTTAAATATGAAAATGGAAATTGGAAAAAATATAAATCACCTGTCGAAACAGAATTAAGTAAAATCTCGATGGTGGATAAAGATTTCGGCTGGATTGTAGGTGATAAAGGTACGATACTTAATTATGTTGGTGGTCAGTGGAAAAAGATAGAAAATGATTTTCGTGTCGGTCTAATTTCAATTAAGGCAATTAGTAGAGATAAAGCTTGGATTGTTGGTGATCGCTCTACTTTAATTGAATTAAAGGATGGTAAATGGATCGAAAACGAATCAATAAAGGTTTTTGACGATTTATTTGCCGATGTAGATGTGATTAAAGATAATGAGGGTTCGTATAGAATTTGGGTAATCGGGTATAATGGTATTTATACCAACTCCCAGAGCATGAATTTTTCTTTTACTGATGTAACTTCTCAGGCATCTTTGAGAAGGGATGGAAGAGCCGGGATATTTTTTAGCAATAGCATTTATAAACCATCTGATTTGTTTGTTCTCTCAGAAGATGCTCCGAATATTGTATATAAAAATCAGGGTGATGGTATCTTTTCTGAAATTTCGCGAGATATGAATAATAAAAATCAGATCAAGATAAGCCATTCGGCTTTGCTCGCCGATTTCGATAATGATGGTAATAAAGATTTAATCGAACTACTTGATGATGTTAATTATACATACTCGTTCGGTGATGATGATTTAGATTTTACACCAGCCGAAGAGAAACTTATTGATTTAGATTATATACAAAATAATCTTCCATTAGTTGGAATGAAAACTGCGGATTTTAATAATGACGGATATCTCGATCTCTACTTTTTTAATTTTAATTATACCGATATGCTTTTCCAAAACAATGGAGCGGGTAAATTTAAAAATGTTTTTGCAGAATCAGGATTAGAAAAATTAATTGATCATCGCTCTTATGGTGCCAATGTTGCGGATTTTAATAATGATGGTCTCGTGGATATATTGCTTACATATAAAGCCGGCGAAAAGGACCAGCATCTATTTTTATTTTTAAATAAAGGCAACTTCAAATTCGAGGAAAAGAAGGATTCTAATTTTTTTGCTAAAGAAGGAATTGCCGGTAACTTTTATTCGTCAATTGCTGAAGATATTAATAATGATGGGTTCGTGGATATAATGGCATTCAATAACGAGGATCATCTTAAAGTGCTTATCAATAAAGGAGATGCCACTTTTGAAGATAAAGCGGGAATCGGTCTTGACATGCCCCTTATGCATAAAGATCCATCTAATGGAATCTTGAATGCTGAAGATATTAATAATGACGGTTGGTTGGACTTGTTCATTGGTGAACGATTATTTATTAATTCACCTAAATTCTATTTTGAAGAAGTCGGTAAAGATGTCGGGATATCATTTGTTGGTAATCCATCATTTAATGATTTTGATAATGATGGTGATTTAGATCTCTTTATAGGAAGCTCGCGTGAATCGCTCGGCAAAGGGGATAGAGCAATTCTTTATAGAAATAATTTAACAAATAAAAATTATGTAAAGTTTGGTATTGTAACCGATAAAAGCAATAGAGATGGTATTGGTACATCGGTTGTTTTATCTGCTTATGATAAAAATGACAGCCTCGTATATAGTTCTCGTAAAAGTATTGGATTAGGGGAAAGTCCCATTTCACAGCAGAATAGCCCCGTTATTCATTTTGGAATCAATCCTCAATATAAATATAAAGCGGTTGTCGAATTTCCATCGGGGACAAAAGAAAATATTGATGTAAATGAAATTGGTAGATTATATAAAGTAACTGAATCAAGTTTCCTTTCTCATAATTTTATAAGAACTTATAAATCCTTTAATAGAACTATTCTGAAATTAAATTTTCTTCATGAGATAATTAAGTTATCTGTCTTATTATTAATTACTGCCTGTATTTATTATTACGCCAGAAAAAAATCAATGTATAAAATAATTACTAAGTGGTACCTTGTATTAATACTTGTGGTGGGTTATTTATTGTTGATTCATTTTACTATCGATTATAAGTTCATTTTTTCTCTTGTATTTAATCCCCTTTTCTTAGGTGGAGTATTACTCGCTTTTATACACTATGGTTCGGAATATATTGACAAAAAAGAGAGCAATTATATTTCGCACTATAAGATTATTGATATTATCGGAATGGGCGGAATGGGGAAAGTATTTAAAGCAGTCGATTCACAAAACGCCCACATCGTAGCGATAAAAGTTCTCAATTCACAATTAGTTAATGATGAAGAAAACAAAAGAAGATTAAATTCTGAGGGGAGACTACTTTCTTCGCTTGATCATCCAAATATCGTAAAGGTATTTGAATATGGAGAAACTCAAAAACATAGTTTTATAGCAATGGAATATCTAAGTGGTGGAACTTTAGATGATTATATAAAAAACAATTACCCAATTAATTCCGCAACAATTTGTTCTATATTGAAACAAATTAGTGAAGGAATGGAATTAATCCACGCAAATAATGTTTTGCATCGTGATCTAAAATCGCAAAATATTATGTTTGATGATAATAATAATATCAGAATTATGGATTTTGGATTATCAAAATCACCATTGGTTTCGACTATGACTTCTCTTGGGACGGTTATAGGTACCCTTGGATATGTAGCACCGGAGCAAATAACAAATGTTCAGGTGGATCAAAGAACTGATATCTTTTCATTTGGTGTGGTTGCATATCAGATGTGTGCAAATAAACTTCCTTTTAATGGGGAGAATGAGATTGCCCTAATTCATTCAATATTTAACACAGTTCCGCCAGAGCCGTTAGAAGTAAATAAGGATATTTCTCCTGAACTAAATTCATTAGTAAAAAAATGTTTAGAAAAAAATCCGGATGATAGATTTTCATCATTCGAAGAAATATTAACTTTATTAAATCAAATTTCTTAATAGCAGAGAATATGGATACTAAAATAAAAAACCAACAATTGAATAAATCACTCGGCGAATTTATTTCACAACTATCGCAAGGGTTTGTAGAGCTTTCGGGAAAAGTAAAAGAAACCCCAGAACTCGGAAAGGATATAGATCGTCTTTTCAGAAAAATAATGGATTTTAATAGAGGAATTAGCACAAGCATAAAAGAGCTTATTGATCAATGCGAAAAAGTTGAATTAGAATTTGGAAAACTTCGAGATGAGAAAAATCGTTTAGAGCGGCTCTATGCTTCGGGCATTCAATTCCAATCTGAAACTGATATGCGAAGATTAATGGAATCGGCTATCGAAACAGTTGTAAAAGAATTAGATGCCGATGAAGGTTTTATTGTATTAATGAATGATATGAAGCAGATAGAAAAGATCGTAGCAAAAAATCTCGATCCCGAAAATGATCCCACTGCGAAAGAATTAAGTACATCGATTATTACGGAAACAATCGAAAAATCTGAACCATTAAAGATAGATGATATTAATACTCATCCTGATCTTGTAAATAAATTGAGCGTGATTTCTCTAAAACTTTCTTCGGCTTTGAGTGTGCCGCTAATTTCGAACAATAAGATTCTCGGAGTAGTTTATATAGATAGAAGAAATAGAAATATTCCTTTCAAAGAGTCGGATTTGGCGTTTCTTATTTCATTCGCTCGTCAGATTGTAAGGGGAATGGAAGTCTCTCTTGAAATAAATTATTTAGAAAAGAAACTTCAAGAAAAAAGTTGCATCGATTTTATGGAGCTCAGAAGTCAATTTAAGTATGATAATATTATCGGATCAAGCCGAAAACTATATGAAATCTTGAAACTTTCTGCGAAAGTAGCTGAAAGCGATGCTTCGGTTTTATTACTCGGAGAAAATGGAACGGGAAAAGATTTATTAGCTCAAGCAATTCACGAAAATTCACCTCGTAGGGATAAACCATTTGTAGCCGTTAATTGCGGAGCAATTCCATCCGACTTATTGGAATCGGAATTATTCGGTTATGAAACAGGTGCATTCACAGGTGCGATTAAAAGCAAGCCGGGTCGTTTAGAAACGGCAGATGGTGGAACAATATTTCTCGATGAAATTGGCGAGATGTCAATTAATCTTCAGGCAAAACTTTTGCGTGTAATTCAAACCCGCGAGATTGAACGACTCGGAGGAATTACATCTAAAAAAATAAATGTCCGTTTTATTGCCGCTACTAATAAAGATTTATCAGCAATGATTGCCGATAAATTATTTAGAGAGGATTTGTACTATCGTCTCAAGGTAATTGAGATAAAACTCCCCTCACTTCGCGAAAGAAAAGATGATATAGAGGAGCTGGCAAAATTTTTCTTATCAAAGCATTCAGAAATAGGAAGCGGATACACTATTAGTGATGAAGCTCTTGATGTACTTGAGCAATATCCTTTTCCGGGAAATATTAGAGAATTAGAAAATATTATTCAGCGAAGTGTAATACTTTCAAAATCGAATGAAATTACAATAGAAGATCTGCCGCCGGAGATTGTCGATTTAAAGGAAGATACCGTAACCACTTCTTTGGAGAAAACTTTATCGGAAGCTGAGGAAGAATTTAGAAAACTTTATATCGGCAAGATATTAAAGAAGGTTAAATCGAAATCTGATGCCGCAAAAATACTCGGCATAAATCGAAGCCACTTGCATAAGTTATTATCGCAATTGGATATTGATGGGTAAAGAGTTATTTACAATATAGTTATTTCGCTGATTCTCTTAGTAGTGGAATAAAAGAATATAATTTAATTCTACGGTAATTCTGAAATTATGAATCAAGTAGAAGGTTTTATTCTTAATTGGGCTAAAGGTTCATACCGCCAAGTTAAACGAGTGGCGTGAAATAATGAATTAACTACTTTAAGTTACTTGAATAGGTATTCTTTCGTATAGATTAATATCCCTAACAATTTATCAATATTGGTACATGAAGAAAGTTTATGCAGCTTCTTCCCTGTATAAACTCACGCTATCTTGAAATCAAGTTCTATATAGACTATCACCGCAACGCTATTAAAACGCACACTTAAATAGTTTTGTTGCAAAAATGCGACACCCCAAAAACGGATACGTTGTCCTGCTGCAACAAATAACCCACAATATCCCCTTAACGACCTCTAATTGAGATGGCATATCCTTTGATTAATATAAACTATAAATAAAAGAAGATTGATGAACGGAAATATACTCATTATCGATTCTGGCAAAGAGCGGCTAAAAAAATTAAGAGAACTCCTTTCAAAAGAGGGATTCAGTTTGATTACAGTAACCGACAAATTAGCTGCCGAAAGTATCTGCGAAAAAATGGATATCGAGTATATAATCGCTAATCCTCAAAGCTTTGGATTGAAATGCCGTGAAAATAAAGATTTTCTTTAAGGTGATGCCTAAACAAATAATTATAAAGAAATTAATATTAATAATAGGAGGCAATATGAAATATTTCAGATTTATATCAGTTTTATTCTTAGCGGCGACAATTACTTTTACAGGATGCAAAAGTGAAGACAGCCCAACCGAACCCTCAACTCCGGGCGGTTCTTCAAATGCAAGCGGTCAACCACTTCCAAAAATGGAAGGAAGCGCAGGAGTTCTTGCTACAATTCAATACGAAATGGCGGCTCCGATACCCGGCTTCCCGGCAATTATGATGCAGATGGCTTTTGCTTCATTAGCCGATGGAGCCGATGCAGGTGCGGTTTCAGTTAATAGTAATGCAATTGCCACATTGAAATCAGGTGGAAAAACATATTATATGGCACCAAATCCAAGCAATCCAACTGCTTCTTTGAGCAATGTGAATTTTAATGGTTCATCACATTCTTGGGTAGTTGCAGGCGGAAACGGTGTTTCTGCAATTAATGGATCGGTAAATAGCCCAACAAATTTCACACTTAGTGCACCAGTAAAAGATGCTAATGTAAGCAAAAACGGATTTCAAGCAACATGGACAGGCGGCTCAAACAGTAAAATTTTTGTAGTTATCGCACAAGTTAGTAATGGCAAAACCTTTTCTAAAGAAGGGCTTTCGGATAATGGAAGCTATTCATTTACTTCTTCCGATTTATCCGGCATATCAGGGCAGGCAATGCTTCAAGTTGTGAAATATAACTATAACAAAGTTTCTTCCGGCGGTAAAGACTATTACCTTATCGCAGAAATCGTAAAATCAGTAAATGTAACAGTAAACTAAAATTTCAAAACAGAACGGGCGATTCCGGTGCTGGCTGGCTTCGGAAAAGCTCTTTCTATTTTATAAAAAAGAGGGCAAAATGAAAAAATATATACTTTTATTATTAGTACTAAGTTTTTCGAGCAGTTATGCTCAGATTTCTTTAACCGAGTCAGATGTGGCTCTGGGATTAGGCCAGGGCTATAATTTTGTAACGCGTGTTAATACATCATTAACTTCTATAAATATTGGGAGTACGGGTGAACAAGTCTATGATTTTAGTGGACTAACTTCAGATATGACTTATGTATCAGATGGAAAATCCGTAAGCAGTTCTCCTTATTTATCTGATTTTCCCGGTACTCAATATTCGCTTTATTATGAAACAGTAAGTCAAGGCATACCGGCTCAGTCTTGGGTGCATACTTCAATAGTTGGTGGCAAATATCAACTTAATGGAATTGGTACAACCACTACTGTGCAAGGAATAAATACTACAATTAAAGTAAAATATAATCCTGCAAGAGTTCTTTATAATTTGCCAATAACTTATAATTCTTCGGCAACTATAAGCATTAACGGGGTTACAGAAAGTATAACTTCTTTCTTTGGGCAAAATATAGTTAATTCAATTCCATTAAGTTCTAGCGAAAAATATACAGTTGATGGATATGGTAAATTAAAAACACCTGATGGAAAAACGTTAGACTGTCTTAGAGTGAGAAGTGAAGAAACACAAACGGTAAATGGAACAACTACTACATCAATTTCTTATGGATTTATAACAAAAACAGGTGAGCAAGTTACAGTTTCCTTAAAAGAAGGAGTTACAGCAAATTCAGGAATTGTAGCCGTAAATAATGTTAGTTATTCTGAAGGAAGAGGAAGTGCTACCGGAATAGAAGAAGATTTAGCTTCGATGCCAAGCGATTTTAAATTGTATCAAAATTATCCAAATCCATTTAATCCAACAACGAATATTACCTATGCACTTCCAAAATCTGGAAATGTTCAATTAAAGGTATATGATATACTTGGAAATGAAGTTGCAGATTTAGTAAACGGAACGAAAGATGCCGGATTCCATACAGTTAATTTTAATGCTACAAATCTCGCAAGTGGAATTTATATCTATAGTTTAAAATCAGAAGGAATAAATATCAATCAAAAAATGCTTTTGATGAAATAGAGAAAAATATCACTGATGAAGTAGTAGTTTCAATAATATAAAAATGCTGTGGATAATGGTTTAACAAATAAAGTAGATATTAATTCTGAAAGGTATCTAATTAATCCAATTTGTAACAAATGAAGCAGACTTAAAAAAAGAATAAAAAAGGAACAAGAATATGAAAATAATTTATAGACATATATCGATATTATTTTTAGCGATTATCTTCTTAGCCGGATGCAGTAAGAGCGATGACCCCGCTTCGCCAGAT
>JBAYVI010000113.1:0-10496 GCA_041674625.1 Melioribacteraceae bacterium
AGTGGTGAAATCTTGTGGGCGGCGAGGGATTCGAACCCCCAAAGGCGTACACCAACGGATTTACAGTCCGCCCCGGCTCTCCAACTCCGGCGTCCGCCCAGATATATTACACCACTGATTTTTTGCCGAGCTTCAAATATAGATTGATTTATAATAAAATGCAAGATATGTCAATCGAAAAAAATTACATTAATTATTTTAATTATATCCACACCTCTAAATATAGGTTGTTTCTAATTATTTTATCAATTTTTATTTAGTAAACCGGTTAAATTCCATGCCATTTATATTATTTTTGACCATTCTGTTAAGAATTTCCGCAACTGCATTCCAATTATGATACCTTATAAAGGTACTCATTAAACCCTTTTCATTCATTCTAATTAAAGCTTCATTCCAATATGCTATTAAAGCTCTTCGTACTCCATCCAATTTTAAAAATTCATTTACAGTTCCAAATGATCCAGGAAAGAAAATCGATACAGAACGTTGCAGGGCAGTAGCATAGCAATCTGTTTTATACATTCCCTTGTGAAATGAAATCCAATGGAGAACTTCTTCAAAATCCAAAATCAAACGATCTAATAAAATCATATTCCATTGAGGTCTGTTTTTTTTCCCTACTGTACTAAAAGCAACTTCATGAGGTCCAATATTTATTGTAAAATATCTACCTCCAACTGTAGAAGGAAAAAGGACAAATGTCCAGGCACCTTGAATATTCAACCAATTCATCAAACCAGTGAATTTGAATAAATTAATAATAAAATCAAAAAACTCTTCATCTTGAAACATCCTATCAATTTTAGGTTTCTTAATAATCTCTTCTGGCTCAATCATGTTTAATGATTTTGAAACTTCTTGAGTGGATACCCGAAATAATTCTTTTTGATGTTTGATAGATTTGTTTAATCGACTTCTAAATGAATAATGCAAATTATATTCAACTTTTCTCCAATTCTTTACTTGCCTAAAGTCAATTAGTGACCAAGGCCCGAGATTTTTATATGTATCTGATGAATTAATTTCCTTAATTCTTTTTAAAGGAGGATATTCAGTTCCGCCAATTTTAATACAATCAGAATTGGGAGATGCTAAAATGTAGATATAACCAACGTTATCCTTATTTTCCATTAATTAGTCTTAATTTTATTTGTCTTATTGATATATTAAATTAAATTTATAATCTATAATTACGATCAACTGATTTATTGTGTATGTAAATTTGATCATCTTTAAACTAATCAATTCTTTTATTTATTTGAAAATATTAACCTGTATTAGTTGTGTAACGTTTTTTGTAATTTACGATAATATGGAACTTAAATTCAATCTACTTTTCGTTTTCTTTATTGAGAATACCATAATTCCGAATAGCCCATCTTCTAATTGATATTTATACTAAAGATCATTCAACTCTTTGAACTTTTGGCTCAATTTAGACTGAAACTTCATTTTCCCCAATATTCTCTGTCAAGTGAACGGTACTGTATCGCTTCGCTGATATGCTGTATCTTTATATTATCTTCATTATCCAAATCGGCGATAGTTCGGCTAAGTTTAAGAATTCTATCAAATGCCCTCGCAGAAAGGGAAAACTTTGTCATCGCCATTTTCAATAATTCTAATGAACTATTATCAAGTACACAGAACTTTTTTACTTCCTTAGTGCCCATATCAGAATTTGAAAAAATCCCCGGAGTATTCTTAAATCTTTCTAATTGTACTTTGCGAGCAGATACTACCCTTTCTCTAATTACTTCCGAACTTTCGGTCTTTGCATTCGAGGTAAGTTCCTTAAATCTTACCGCAGGCACTTCAATATGTATATCTATTCTATCTAATAATGGTCCCGATATTTTGGAAAGATATTTCTGAATCTGTCCTGTATTGCAACTGCATTCTTTATTCGGGTCGGTAAAATAACCGCAAGGACAAGGATTCATCGCAGCTACAAGCATAAAATTTGCCGGGAATTTAAGTGTCATTTTTGCCCTGCTTATAGTTACAGTCCCATCTTCAATCGGTTGCCTTAAAACTTCGAGCGCATTCTTTTTAAATTCGGGAAGCTCATCTAAAAATAGAACGCCATTATGGGCATAAGAAACTTCACCCGGCTTTGGGACTGTACCTCCACCAATTAAGGCTATATCGGAAACCGTGTGATGCGGATTACGGAATGGTCGCTGATTGACTAAAGGAGCATCGTTAGATAAGATACCCGAAACAGAATGAATTATCGAGGTCTCAATCGCCTCAATAAAAGTCAAAGGAGGTAAAATTGTAGGTATTCTTTTCGCGAGCATTGTCTTGCCTGAACCCGGTGGTCCAATCATAATAATATTATGACCGCCGGCAGCGGCAATCTCTAATGCCCTCTTAACATTCTCTTGACCTTTGACATCAGAAAAATCGATTGCATAATTATTTAATACGGTTTCCTTTTCTTCCGGATGTGGAATATCTAATGGTAGTGTTTCTTCACCATTTAGAAAGGACGTTAGGTCTTTAAAGGAATGAAAAGGTAGAATTTCCATACCATCAACTAACGAAGCTTCATTTGCGGATTCTATTGGAAGAATGATTTTTGTAAATCCTTTTTTCTTTGCTTCAAACACTATCGGCAAAACACCTTTTACTTTCCTTAAACTCCCATCCAACGAAAGTTCACCTAATAATAATGCATTATCTAATTTGGAAATATCCACTAATCCATTAGCAGCAAGTATTCCTACGGCTATCGGGAGATCAAATGCACTCCCCTCTTTTTTAATATCAGCGGGTGCAAGATTGATTGTGATTTTTCTTAATGGAAATTCAAATCCGGAATTGATTATTGCTGCAGTTACTCTTTCACGGCTTTCTTTAATGGCACTATCGGGGAGTCCGACAATTGTAACCGAAGGAAGTTTCCTTTCACAATGGATTTCTACTTCCACTATATAAGCCTGAATTCCATAGGTCGAAGATGAAAATAATTTTGCAAACATCGTATGCGCCCGCTAATTAAATTCTTGCTAATTAAAAATAATCTATAATTTAAATTTAATCAATACAATTAAGCAGCTTTCTTATTTAGTTTATTTTTTGAGCTGAGCATCACGTTTACTAATTCGCTTTCGTTCAATAATTCATGCGCAAGTTCTTGAACCATCTTAGGCGTTACGGCCTCTATTATTCTAATAGTTTCAGTCATGGGTCTTACTTTGCCATAATAAATTAATGACTGCCCTATACGCATCATTCTGTTATTAGTGCTCTCCATACTCATTATCATGTTGCCGATAATATATTCTTTTGCTCGGTTCAATTCCTTCTCTGTAACTTTCTTTGATTTTATCTTTATAAATTCCTTTCGAATTATCTCAAGTGCTTTCTCGGTAGTTTTGTCATTTGTCGAGAAATAAACTCCGAAAGTTGAAATATCATAAAATGAATTTAGGAATGTATTTATCTGATAAGCTATTCCATTTTTTTCTCTCAGGTTTTGGAATAAACGTGAACTGCTCCCCTCGCCAAGTATATTGGATAGAACAGAAATCTCAACTCTGCGCTTACTATTATATCCTTCAGTAGTATTACCAATAATTACATGTGTTTGTTGAGTCTCTTTATTTATGTATAAGTTCTGTCTAAAGGTATTTACTGGTTCAAGAATCATTCTATTACTTGTGCCCAAATCTTTCTGCAAATATTTATAAGCAAATTTTACTACATCTTTATGTTGAAGAAACCCCGAAGCTACTATATATAGATTATCGAAAGTATAATGTTCTTTCATAAAATTATCTAAATCACGCTTTTTGAATTTTTTTAGATTTTCCTTAGTGCCTATAATCGGATATTCTAATGGATTTCCTTTGAAGATTATATTCTCAAATTTATCGAAAATTAATTCTTCCGGGTTATCTTCTATATCATCAAGTTCATCAATTACTACATTACATTCGTTCTTAATATCTGTGCTTTTGAATAATGGATCAGATACCATATCGGCAAGTACTTCAAAAGTTTTTTCGAGATGAGAAGATAAACCTCTTCCATAAAAACATGTATGTTCTTTTGATGTAAAAGCATTTAAGTATCCGCCAAGCTCTTCTATCTCTTCGGAGATTTTTCTTGCGCTTCTTTTCTTTGTACCCTTAAAAAGCATGTGTTCAATAAAATGACTTATACCATTATTTTCGGGAGATTCAAGACGTGAACCTACATTAAACCAAAATCCAAGAGAGAAAGATTTTACATGCGGAATCATTTCGGTAATAACTGTGATTCCATTTGGAAGCTTTGTGATATTAACATCGAGTGGTCTGATAGTTTTTTCCATTGATAATTTTAACTGACAAATATAGAGAAAGGGATAGCTTCTTACAAGGCAGTAATTAGGAACGAAGAGTCCAAAGAACATAATCCATTATTAATATTAATGCTGAACTAAGTACAAAAGAGCGAATAGTGGAAAGACCGACACCTTCAGCACCTCCCTCAGTCCTGAAGCCAATATGGCAACCCATCAATGCAGTAACGCCGCCAAATATTCCCCCTTTTAGCAATCCGAATAACATATCGCCAAAATAAAAGTAACGTCTAACCGATTCAAAAAATACATTGAAAGAAACTCCAAGGAATTGATTTGAAATAAAAAACGCACCGAAGACCGCAATAACATTCGCATAGATTACAAGTATTGGTATCATAATAATCGAAGCAAAAAATCTTGGCGATGCTAAAAATCCTACCGGATTAATTCCCATTGTCTCAAGAGCATCAATTTGTTCGGTTACTTTCATAGATCCAATTTCCGCTGCGATTGAAGCCCCTACTCTACCGGCAATTACTATTGCTGTGAGCACAGGTCCGAGTTCTGTTATTATTGCTTTGGTTGTAGCAGTACCGAGGAACGATAAAGGAGCAATTCCCTTTAATTGATATGCCGCCTGCCATGCAGCGACAGCACCTGTAAATAATGCTATTATTACTACTAATGGAAGAGAGTTTACTCCAATATGTCCCATCTGGAATACAAACTCTTTTCTATTTCTTAAAAGCTTCGGACCATTTTTAATAATATCGAATAATAATATTGATACTTGACCAAACTCTCTAAAGAACTCTATGGCTTTTCTTCCCAATGCAGTAATAAATTTATTCATATAGTAATAGAAATTTTATAATGACTTAAAATTAGTAATAAAGTTATTAATATCATCTGTATCAATTAATTCTTTTATTGCATCTTCATCTTTGAATTTTTTAGAAATTTCTGAGATTAATCTCAGTTGAAGTTCAGGATGATCAAAAGGAGTAAGAAGAAGAATTATAATTTTTGCCGGTTTCTCGTCAAGTGATTCAAATTCGATTCCCTCTTTCGAAACTGCTATTGCAAAGTGTACTTCTGAAATTTTTATTTTAGCATGCGGCAGAGCAAGATGATTTCCTAACCCTGTAGAGATTATCGACTCTCTTTTCATTACTTCGCTTTTTATATAAGTATAATCGAGTTTATACCTTTCAGATAGCTTTCTTATTAATTCTTCGATTACTGATTCCTTTGAATTAGATTTCGTAAAGAAAACCAAGTCAGATCTAAGTAATGAATTTACATCAATTGAATTTTTGAATCTCTTTATAAAATAACTCATAAATGGGGCACTGGATAATGATGTTACTAATGCCATAATTACGAGTGCAACAAATACTCTTTCATGAATAAGCCCCGCCTGTAGGGCAAGAATGCCAAGAACAATTTCCATTGCACCTCGTGAATTCATTCCGAATCCAATTGCAAGTGCCTCATCTTTTTTCAGACCACCCCAATATGCACCTAATCCACAGCCAATTACTTTACCCGCAAATGCAAGTACTACAAAAATTAATACAATCATGAAATCGAAACTTGTAATAAAATTTACTCTCAGACCAATAGAAACAAAAAATAATGGAGCAAAAATATTAGTTACAAATTGCTGAACCATCTCCCTTGTTTGTTCTTTTAGATGGGCTGAATCACCGATTGCAATACCTACAATAAATGCTCCGAATATTGCGTGAATTCCTATATATTCTGTAAATGCCGCACCTAAGAATCCAAGAATAAATATAAAATTTAATATTCCGCCAGGATATGTCGTTTTATTTTGAATAAAAGGTATTATTCTATTAAAAAATTTTCTTCCAATAAGGAGCATAAAGGCAATAAATACTAATGTAGAGGTGATGATAACAGAAATATCAAAACCATGCCCTGACTGCCCCAACATTCCAAGGATAAAAGAAAAAACTAACCAGCCGATGAGATCATTAAACATTGCAGAAGCTATTATTAAGAAACCGATCTGAGTTTTAAAAATATTGAGGTCCATTAATGTTCTTGCTACTACCGGGAGTGCTGTAATTGAAAGCGCAGTACCTACAAATAGCGCAAAAATTAATGTCAATGCAGGGTCTTTAATTCCAAGAAATTCAGGGAAAAAATATGCTGCCGAAAAACCGATAGCAAAAGGGAATACCATCCCTATTACACTTGTGTATAAAGCAGTCTTCCCCTGTTTGAATACTAAAGAAAGATTTACTTCCAAACCGGATACTAAAAGAAGCATAATTACTGCAAGGTTTGTAATGCCATCTATTGCGATATCGGTCGATTTTGAATTTGCAAAAATAGTATTAAATATATCAGGAGCAATAGTGCCAAAGACGGTTGGTCCTAAAATAATACCTGCAAGAATTTCGCCAACGACAGAAGGCTGTTTTATCAAGCGCATTAATTCGCCAAAAACTTTTGCAGCGAATAACATCACACTAATTGCTATCAAAAATCGGGTTATATCTTCGGGAGTTAAATTCATTAATTGATCACTTTATTAATAGGATTGAACATGGAAGTTCCTTAAAAATAAATTCTTCGTTATGCTGAAATATTCTATCTATGAAACTAAGCTTTTTACTCGGAGCTGACATAATTAGTAAATCACTCCCATTTTCTTTTACAAAATTATTTGCTTCCCATCCTTCCTTCCCGTATAAACACACTCCTTTTACTTTTATTTCTGTCAGATTTAATTCATTAATAAAAACATCCATTTTTTCTTTTTCTTCGCTATCCCATATTTTTCTTGTTTTTTCTGTTTCATCAGTCGATCCGGTATCATAAACTGTAATAGCTAACCCCGGAACTTCATATTCTCTAATAAGACATATTTCAGTTGCTTTCTCTTTTATAGCTATTTGGTAAGCAACATTTACTAATATTTCGCTTTCATAGGAATAATCAATAAGTACTGAAATTTTCTTAAATGGTTTTGGTTCTATCGAGGGTTCAGTCAAAATAAAAAGTGAACACACAGGATCTCTCATTAATTTTCTTGCCACCGAACCAAGATAATATTTAATGACTTTTTCTTTTTCCAATGCACCGGCAATTAATAAATCGACATCATTTTCTTTACATTTCTTATTAATAATTTTAGCCGGATCGCCTTCATCCCAGACGATATTAATTGAACTTGAATTGAATCCATATTCTGAAATTAATTCTTTTAATTGTCTTTCTATTGATTCATTCTTTTTGCCAACGTGAATAAAAATCACTTCGGATGCAAATTGTTCGCTATATACTTTTGTCTCTTTAAGTAATGCCTTGCTATTAGGAGAAAAAGTAACTGCGAGACCGATTTTTTTAAACATAAAATCCCTGCTTATTTAATCAAAAATTGATATTGATAACTATCCGATTTTTCATATATTGCACATAATTCTCTTTAAGAGATTATTCATTCCATTTTCATAGAAGATAATTTCTCAATAATAGGGTTAATTAATATCATTTTCAAAACAATTAAAATAAAAACGATACCTAATTATAAGGATTAATGTAAGCTATGAGCGAAATAGCACTCGAGTTATCAGAAAAAAAATCTAAGGTAGAGCTTCCTGAAAATTTACTTTTTGGAAGAGTATTTACAGAACACTTATTTGAAGTGGATTTTGATGAATCAAAAGGCGGTTGGTATAATCCTACAATTAAAAAATTTTCTAACTTGGACATAAGTCCTGCGGCTATGGTTTTTCATTATGGGCAGTCAATTTTTGAAGGATTAAAAGCATATAAACAGAAAAATGGAGATTTTGTTTTATTTCGACCGGATAAAAATATCGAAAGATTAAATCGTTCTGCACGAAAAATGTGTATCCCCGAAGTTTCGCCTGAATTAGTAATGAACGCACTTAAAGAATTAGTAAAAATTGATAAAGATTGGATGCCCGAAAAACCGGGACACGCTCTTTACATTAGACCTGTAATGTTTGCAAGCGAGCCATCGTTTGGCGTTCGTCCGGCTGACACATACAAATTAATTATTATGCTAAGTCCCGTGGGACCATATTATCCTGAAGGATTTAAACCCGTTCCAATTTTGGTAACTGATGAATACGTCAGAGCAGTAAGAAAAGGAATTGGAGACTGCAAGACTGCCGGTAATTATGCGGCAAGTATTTTGGCTCAAAGAGAAGCAAAAAAAATCGGTTATTCACAAGTCTTATGGTTAGATGGGATTGAACAGAAATATCTCGAAGAAGTTGGGACTATGAACATTTTTGTCCAGTTTAAAAACGAAATTGCTACTCCGATGCTTACTGGTTCTATTCTCCCCGGTGTAACTCGCATGTCGGTAATCCAGATTCTAAGAGATTGGGGATATACTGTAAACGAGAGAATGATCTCTATTGAAGAAGTTTCTAATGCATATAAGACTGGCGATTTAATTGAGATGTTTGGTACGGGAACAGCTGCAGTTATTTCATCTATTAGCAAACTTAAATTTAATGACCAGATGATGATTTTTAATGAGAGCAAAGCAGGAGAATTAGGTACACGTCTTTACAATGAATTAGCCGGCATTCATGAAGGCACTATACCAGATAGATATGAATGGAACGTTTTAGTAGATTAATAATGACTAAATATTTTAATGAATGCTCTCTTGTGAAAACTTGAGGGCATTTTTTTTCGACTAAAATTATACTAATTCTATCTATGGAAATAATCATCCTCAATATCGAAATATTTATATAGACTATTTTTAATATATCACACTTAGTAAAAACTAAAGAGAAAATATTTTTCAAAAATACTTGACTTAGTGTTATTTTGTTCACTATATTTGGACTAGTGAACAAAAGGACACTACAATGAAAAAAGAGTTAACAGAGAAACAAAACGACATACTTTCATTCATTGATGATAGCATATCAATGAATGGTTATCCCCCAACTTATCGTGAGATTGGAAAACAATTTGGCATAGCAAGCACCTTTGGAGTAAAACGTCATATTGATGCCTTAATCAAAAAAGGATATGTAACAACAGAGTCCAACTCAAGCAGAACTTTAAGTATTATCGATAACACCCCTAAAAATAAATCAATTAGCTTCGATAATAGTATAGAGATTCCTATCGTTGGACGGGTAGCAGCAGGTCAGCCGATACTCGCTCAAGAGAATATTGATGGGAATATTTTATTAGACCGCAGCATGATTAATGGAAGAAGTGAATGTTTCGGTCTTAAAGTAAAGGGTGATTCAATGAAAAACGCCGGAATCTATGAAGGCGACTTAGTAATTGTTGCACCACAAAAAGATGCAAATAATGGCGATATAGTGATTGCACTTTTAGGTGATGAAGCCACTATGAAACGATTTATGAAAACTAAGGATCATGTGGTACTTAGACCGGAGAATGAAGATTTTAATGATATCATAGTAGAAGATATCGAATCGTTCTCTCTTATCGGTAAAGTAGTTGGCGTTTTTAGAACTTATAACTGAAGGATGTTATTATGAAAAGTCTATTATTTTCCACAGCTATTATAAATAGATTAAAAGTATCATTTATTTTTGGCTCTGAACTAATTTCTTTGGAACCTTATTATATTTCAAAGAATCAAAAGGGTGAGAAGGTTGTATTTGGAAGAATAAACAACCTAAATGAAATTAGAGTTTTTGAATACTGCAAGATTTTCAATTTAAGACTATTAGAGCAAAATAGATTTTCACCATTAATTCCGATACTCCCTGTTAATTAAATGTAAGGAGATTCGAGATGACAAATAATAAAACAAATAAAAGAGACAAAGTAGATAAATTAATTGATCAATTTTGGAAGGATGGTTTTCTTACGCTTAGTAGAAAATATGGGAAGTATCTTCCGGAACCAAAACCAATTGGTCAATATGATGTTGATGCAGTAGGTAAGTATAAAAGAAAATTAGCAATTGGTATAACCATTACAGCAGATGATCTTAATGATAATAATTTAATTACAAAAATTAATTTTATCGCTAAAGGGTATCCGAGATTAAATAATTTTCTTCTCACAATTTTTATTGGTGTTCCTTCAGACTTATTCCTAAAAGCTAATATGTACCTTTACCAATTGGAAAATGACGTACAACCTAAAATCAAATTGATTTCAGTACCCTCAAGTAAATAATTCGTCA
>JBAYVI010000114.1:0-10350 GCA_041674625.1 Melioribacteraceae bacterium
AAAACCGGTGCAATCGGAATTTTACGATCTCTCGGTGCGAATAAATCAACACTTCTAAAAATATTTTTAACTCAAGGAACAATTGTTTCTATTGTGGGAATTATTTTGGGAAACCTTTTAGCTTTTTTACTTAGTATTCTTCAAATAAAGTTTAATATAATCTCGCTACCCGGAACTGTTTATTTTGTTACTTCCGTTCCATTAGTAATAGAGCCGATACATTATTTGGTTGTTTCTTCTGCTACTCTTGTACTTGCATTTTTTTCATCCTTAATTCCGAGTTATATTGCAGCAAACATTAAAACAGTAAATGCGATTAAATTCCAATAATATGTTTGAACTATTTATTGCATCCCGATATATAAAATCAAAAAGAAGAATTAATTTCATTACGATTATTTCTTTTCTTTCTACATTCGGGATTACTATCGGTACTGCCGCTTTGATAATAGTCCTTTCCGTTTTTAACGGATTCGGGTCATTAGTAAGAGAGATATTGATTAGCTTCGATCCACATGTAAAAGTATTCGTAATAGACGAAAGCGGATACGATCATACTAAATTTACTCAACAATTACTTACTGAATCAAAAGAGATAAAATCTTTCTATCCTTATGTAGAAGGAAAAGTGATTGCTCTAAAATCAAAAAGTTACGAGATAGTTACTCTTAAAGGTATTTCAGAATCGATGCAGGATGCTGAATGGGGTTTGCAGGATAAAATTATTTCCGGCAAATTCGACCTTTTCGATGGTGAGTCAAATAAAGTAGTTCTCGGTTTACCAATTGCTCTGCGCCTTTCTGCTCGTGTAGGTGATACGATAAATATAACTTCTGCCAATAATATTGAACGATTAATTACATCATTTTCAATTCCAACTACAAGGCGTTTTATTGTAGCAGGAATTTTTGAATCAAATAATCGTGATTACGATGTTTCTTATATTTTTACTTCTCTACCTCCGGCTCAAAATCTCTTTGGCTTAAGAAATAAAATTTCCGGCTTCGATATTCGTCTTAATCATATTGATCAATCAGATAATGTAAAAGAAGAACTAACAAAGAAATTAGAAGAAAAAGGTCTTAAAGTTTATTCATGGTATGATTTACATAAAGATTTATATACTGTAATGCAGATTGAAAGATGGGGAGCTTATCTATTGCTATCTTTAATTATAGCAGTAGCCACATTCAATATACTTGGCTCACTTAACATGACCGTGATTGAAAAGAAAAAAGATATAGGGGTGCTCCGTTCGATGGGAGTTAATCAAAAGACAATAAAGAAAATATTTATGTTTGAAGGTATGCTAACGGGTTTACTAGGCTCAGTAATTGGTATTTCGATAGGTCTATTAATTTGCTGGCTACAAATGGAATATAATTTTTATCCGCTCGACCCATCTAAGTATATTATCGATGCTATGCCTGTTGAAATAAAAATTTCGGATATTATTATGGTGGGAATTGCAACTTTTACTTTAAGCTATCTCGCGGCTCTCTACCCATCAAAAAAAGCAGCAAAAACAAATATTATTGAATCTATTAAATACGAATAAATATGATTATTAAAGCAAACGAAATAAGAAAATCTTATACTAAATCAGATAAGAAAAAATTGGAAATCCTAAAAGGGGTTTCACTTGAAATCCCTGAAAATAAAATAACAGTGATTGTTGGGGTATCAGGAGCGGGCAAAAGTACTCTGCTTCATATTCTTAGTGGTCTTGATAATCCCGATTCCGGTGAAGTGTTTTTTGATGATGCAAATATTTTTTCTTATTCGGATGACAAATTATCAAAATTTAGAAATGAGAATATCGGTTTTATATTTCAATTTCATCATCTATTACCAGAGTTTACAGCAGTTGAAAATATCGCAATGCCATTGATGATTAAAGGTGAATCAAAACAAAAAGCATTTAAGAAAGCAGAAGAATTTCTTTCGATTGTAGGTTTAGAGGAAAGAGGGAATCATAAACCGGCAGAGCTTTCGGGCGGAGAGCAACAGCGCGTAGCCATTGCCCGTGCCCTAATAAATAATCCTAAAATAATCTTTGCTGATGAACCGACCGGTAATTTAGACTCTCAAAACGGCGAACAGATTCATTCTCTTTTTATTTCTCTTAAAGAAAAATTTGGACTTACTTTTCTTATTGTATCTCATAATGCCGAATTAATAAAATTAGGCGATTACATTTATGAAATGAAAGATGGAATAATTATCGATAAAAGAAGTTAATTCTTGCTCAAATAATCTATAATTACTCTTACTCCATAACCCGGATCAAAAGTATTTGTGTAGCTATTCAAATCATTCTTAATTGCCGGTCCTGCTATATCAACATGCGCCCAAGGGATATTTTTATCAACAAAGAATTCTAAAAATTTGGCAGCAGTAATTGCCCCGCCCCAACGAGGTCCAAGATTACTAATATCAGCAATATCACTCTTCAATAATTTTTTGTAATCATCCCACATCGGAAGACGCCATACTCTTTCAAAAGTTTTTTCTCCGCTAGCAATAATCTCTTCAGAGATTTTATCATTTTTTGTAAAAATTCCAGAAGCATATAATCCAAGTGCAACAGCACAAGCACCGGTCAAGGTTGCAAAATCAAGTATTTCGTCCGGTTTGAATTTGCATATGTATTCAAGTGCATCTGCTAAAATAATTCTTCCTTCTGCATCAGTATCCTTAACTTCAATCGATTTACCCGATGCTGTTGTAACAACATCGCCCGGTTTATATGATAAACCATTTATCATATTTTCCACTGCGGGAATAACACCTATAATTTCGATAGGCAGTTTTAATAAATCAGCTGCTTTAATGACACCTGCTACTAAAGCTCCACCCGCCATATCAGCTTTCATTTCAAGCATTCCGGCAGTTGGTTTTATCGAAAGTCCACCCGAATCATAAGTAACACCTTTTCCTACTAATCCGATTTTTCTTTTAGCTTTTACAGTCGGTTTATAATGCATCTGAATTAATTTTGGTTCTTTGTCACTTCCGCCACCAACTGCAAGAATGGCGTTCATTTTGCGTTTAACTAATTCCTGCTTATTAAAGACTGTTACTTTAGTAAACTTGCTACCTAGTTCGCTTTTAATTCGTTTCGCAAACTCCTCAGGCGTCAATGTAATAGCCGGTTCATTAATTAAATCCCTGCTAAATATTACTGAATTAATAAGCATCGTTGTTTTCTTAACAGCATTTGTAATTTTGTTTTTATTGCTTGCTACTAAATTCACAGAGAATTTTTTAACTGCCTTTTTTTCAGTTTTATATTTATCGAACTCGTAATTACCAAGTAGAAATCCTTCAGCGAATGTTGAATAAAAATATTCTTCATCAAAAAGTGAATCATACTTAAATTCAGGAATCTCAACATAAAGATTATCAACAGGAGCCTTTTGTAATGATTTAATTAATGATGAACAATAATCACGGAAAAAATCACTACTTAATTCTTTGGCAATTTTTTTATAAATAATTAAGGATGGCTCGCCTTCACAATTATAAAAACGAATTTCATCTTCATCTTTTAGAAAATTTTCTAATAATAAAGTATTACAGCGAAAAGAATTGTCTTCGGAATATTTTTCCACTTCATTTCTTAATGAATCGTTATTTTCAAAAATCTTAACTAAGCCCGATTTTTTTGAATATTTATTTATCTTGTTTAATGGTGATAGTGTCAAATTCATCATAATAATATCCCTTATTGATTTAAGTAAAATTCTGCTCTTTCTAAAACAGGTTTTATATAATTTTTCATTTTAACATTGAAGAGGCGAGAACCGGCGGCATTTCGATGCCCTCCTCCTTCAAATTCATTTGCTAATTTATTCACCGGAATTGTTCCCTTTGAACGAATGCTCATTTTGAATCCATCCTTTAATTCAAAGAAGAGAATACCGATTACAACACCTTTAATTGATAGGCAATAATTAACGAATCCATCTACATCATCTTCAACTGCGCCTAATCTTTTTAATGACTCACTGCTAATTGTCATATATGCAATTTTTTTTGATTTCGTTAACTTTAATGTAGTTAATGCTTCGCCTAATAATTTAATTTTAGCAAAATTACTTTGGTCATAAATCTTGTCATATATCTCAGTGGGATTAACATTATGCGATAATAAATCAGCAATAATACGGTGTATTTTTGAAGATGTTTTATCGAACCGAAAAGAACCCGTATCTGTCATTATTGCAGCATATATCTGATATGCTATTTTATGATTAAGTTTTACGATTTCCGATTTAATGATAAAATCGTAAATGATTTCTCCTGTCGCTGAATAAGAAGTATCACCAACAACATGTTTAAAAAATGGATCAGGGTTTTCGTGATGATCAATGCAAATCTTTGTTTTGTCAAAATTTAGAAGCGATTTTTCCATGCTCACAATTCTATTTGGAGCGCTTAAATCCAACACAACGTAAACATCTGCTTCTTCAATTATAGAGTCATGTATTTCATGATTATATTTTTCTATAACAGAATCCGAATCTAAAAACTTTAGATTATAGGGCGTTATATTATGATTAATTATTCTCACATCTTTATGTAACTCAATTAAGAGATAATAAAAAGATAGTTCTGAGCCGATTGCATCAGCATCAGGATTTACATGAGTAGTAATTATGAATTTTTGATATCTTTGAATAATTTTTTTTAATTCTACAAAAGTCATTATAATCCCTTTAATAATAGCATAAAAAAGAAAGGCGAAGAAAACTTCGCCTTTCTAAGAATAAACAACTTATAATTAATTAACTTCCCAAGTACCTGGAGAGTAAAGAAGCGATTTTAAAGTTCCTTTACCTTTCTTTTCTGTTACATGTTCAATCTGATTAGCAACACCTGCATCATACGTAGGTTTACTTACTTGCCGGAATATTCCAATAGGTGTAGGCATTCCAGGCATATCTGTAAAATGAGCTAAAATACTTGCCCTTACTGGTGAAGAATCAAATTCATCATGTATCCATAAATCATTAACTGAATTATTTGAATCATTTAAGTCAACTATTACTGGTCGGAAACCATCTAATTTGATTCCCTTATCATTATTTTTACCGAAAACAAGCGGCTTGCCATGAGTCATTACTAATACATTATCTAACTTAGTTTCTTTATCAGTAAGTAATTCAAAAGCCCCATCATTAAAAATATTGCAATTTTGAAAAATTTCAAGGAATGCAGTACCTTTATGTTCAGCAGCTCGTTTAATCATCTCTTGCATATGTTTAGGATCTCTATCTAAAGAACGAGCAATAAAAGTAGCTTCAGAACCAAGAGCCAATAATGGTGGATTAAATGGATAATCGACACTTCCATAAGGAGAAGTTTTCGTTACTTTCCCTTTTTCAGAAGTCGGTGAATACTGACCTTTAGTTAATCCATAAATTTTATTATTAAATAGAAGAATTTTTAGATCGACATTTTTTCTGCAAGTATGTATAAAATGATTACCGCCGATTGAAAGAAGATCACCATCTCCGGTTGCAACCCATACTGATAATTCAGGACGTGAAACTTTTAAACCGGTTGCAATTGCGGTTGCTCTTCCATGTATGGTATGAAAACCATAAGTATTCATATAATATGGGAAACGACTGGAACATCCAATACCAGAAATCCAAACCATATTTTCTTTCTTAACACCAATATCCGGAAATGTTCTTTGCACCTGTGCAAGAACTGAATAATCTCCACAGCCAGGGCACCATCTTACATCTTGATCAGATGCAAAATCTTTACTTGTATATTTTATTTCATTAGTATCTATTTTAGTTTCCATTATTACCTCCAAGAATTTCTACTATCTTGTTTTGAATTTCACTTGATTTGAAAGGCAGACCTTTAATTTTAGTCAATGAGATTGTGTCTATCAGTAATTCAGCCCTTATTACTTTAGCTAATTGACCTAGATTCAATTCAGGAAGAAGAACATTTTTAAACCTCTTTAATACATCAGCCAAATTTTTGGGAAATGGAAAAAGATGTTTCAAGTGAACCTGTGAAACTTTATATCCTTCAGCTCTAGCTTTTACTACTGCTTCTGTAATAGCCCCATAAGTTCCTCCCCATCCTAATACAAGTAGATCACCATCTTGTTCGTAGCTAACTTTAAGATCAGGAATGTCCTGCTGAATCTTCTGAACTTTTTCTGCTCTTAATCTAACCATCAAATCATGGTTATCAGGATCATAACTTACATTCCCATAAATATTAGCCTTTTCCAATCCACCTATTCTATGTTCTAACCCAGGAGTACCAGGAACTGCCCAAGGTC
The DNA here is from genome assembly GCA_041674625.1 of Melioribacteraceae bacterium. GTDB lineage: Bacteria > Bacteroidota > Ignavibacteria > Ignavibacteriales > Melioribacteraceae > BRH-c32. The sequence continues at coordinate 6,317 of JBAYVI010000114.1, forward strand.
TTGATAAATTTTCATCTCTTAAATAAGGATAGTATCCTTCAACTTCTTTTCTATATGCTACATGAATTTCAGGAATAGCATCTGGGTCAGGAAGCTTCCATGGTTCACTTCCATTTGCTATGTAACCATCGCTTAATAAAATTACAGGTGTCATATATTTAAGCGCAATTTTAGAAGCTTCTATTGCTGTAAAAAAACAATCGCTTGGTGTTGAAGCTGCAATTACTGGTATTGGTGCTTCACCATTTCTACCATAAATTGCTTGGAATAGGTCCGCTTGTTCGGTTTTAGTAGGAAGTCCTGTGCTTGGTCCTCCTCTTTGTATATTAACAATTATTAATGGTAATTCAGTCATTACCGCTAAACCCATTGCTTCAGTTTTAAGAGCCATACCGGGTCCTGATGTCGTAGTAACAGCAAGTGCACCGCCATACGAAGCACCAATTGCTGATGTAATTCCTGCAATCTCATCTTCTGCCTGAAGTGTCTTTACACCAAAATTTTTATAACTCGCTAAATATTGAAGAATATCGGTAGCAGGTGTTATAGGATATGAACCTAAGAATAAAGGTAACCCACTCTTGACAGATGCAGCTACAAGTCCAAGTGCTATCGCTTCATTACCTGCAACATTTCTATATACTCCTTTTGGAAGTTGAGCTGGCTCTACTATAAATCTTGTTGTAAAGGTCTCTGTTGTTTCTCCATAGTAATAACCTGTTTTTAATGCCTTTTCATTTGCTTCTGCTATATCAGGTTTCTTACCGAATTTTTCATAGATCCACTTTACTGTCGGTTCAATTGGTCTATTAAATATCCAATACATTAATCCAAGTGCAAAGAAATTCTTGCATCTATTAATATCTTTATTTGAAAGAGGACTCTCTTTTAATGCAGTCGCATTCAAAGTAGATATTGCCACCGGATAAACTTTATAATTGGAAAGCAATGCTTCGTCTTCTAAAGGATTGCTTTCATACTTTGCTAATCCAAGATTCTTAGAATCAAAAGAATCCGTATTAACTATAATAGTTCCGCCAAGCTTAAGATCTTTTAAATTTATTTTTAATGCTGCGGGATTCATTGCAACAAGCACATCCGGCGTATCACCCGGAGTATAAATATCTGCTGAACTAAAGTGAACTTGGAATCCGCTCACTCCATAAAGTGTACCGGCAGGAGCACGAATTTCAGCTGGATAATCGGGTAAAGTGCCTAAGTCATTCCCAAAAAGTGCAGTCGTATCACTAAATTGACTTCCGGTTAATTGCATACCATCACCGGAATCACCAGCAAAACGAATTGTAACTTCTTTAAGATTTTGTAATTCTTTGTCTGTTATTTTTTCTTCTCTCATTATTACTTCTCGTGTTTTTTTAAGTAACAAAAATTAGTTAAACCAAAATAGGAAACCCTCATAGTATAAGCAATTTTTTCAGATTAATAAGCTTTTTGCATGATTTTTAGTAACTGTTCAATACTTTACAGACTACTAAGCCTTACAACTTAATTACCCTTAGAAGTGATAATCAAAACCATCGAGTTACCTACAATTTTAAAGCTATCCTTAGTTTCTTCCGTTTCTTCTTAAAGTACCTTATTAATATCCACATTCAACTTAACAAACCTTTTGCTTTATAGGATTCATAATCATTTATAAAAGTTACTAATTAAATGTTTATTTTCTTTTCCATCCATTAACAATCGGAAATCTTCTGCCATATCCAAATGCTTTTGTTGAAACTCTTAAAACAGGAGCCCCCTGTTTTCTTTTAAATTCATTTAGATCAATTAAATGAAGAGTCTTTTTTACCATTGATTCATCTTTCTCGATATCAATTATTTCTTTTATTTCCTTTTGTTCTTCGAGATACATTTTTAAAACTCTATCTAATTGGTCATAAGGAGGAAGAGAATCTTGATCTTTTTGATTGGGTCTTAACTCAGCAGAGGGAGCTTTATCAATAATATTTTGCGGAATAATTTCTTTCTCTTTATTAATAAAATTACAAATTTCGTAAACTTGCGTTTTATAAATATCCCCTATTACCGCAAGAGCCCCTGCCATATCACCATATAATGTGGCATAGCCCACTGCAATTTCAGATTTATTTCCAGTTGTACAAAGCAAATAACCAAACTTATTTGAAAACGCCATCAAATATAACCCTCTGATTCTCGACTGCAAGTTTTCTTCTGTTACATCTTGGTTTGTTCCTTGGAATGGTTCTTCAAGCTGTTTTAACACTGAATCAAAAACAGGTTGTACCGAAACAAGATCACTTCTTATTCCAAGATTTTTTATAAGCAATTCAGAATCTGTAATACTCCCTTCTGATGAATATTTTGAAGGCATCATCACTACATGAACATTCTCCTTGCCAAAAGCTTCAACTGCTATATATGTAACTAATGCGGAATCAATCCCACCGCTTAAACCTACTAAAGCCTTTTTAAATCCTGTTTTTAATGCATAATCACGTAAGCCAAAAATTAAAGCTGATAATACTTCCTCAGGAAAACTTTTTTCAATTTCTGTAATTGGATCGTATTTTTTCTCTGTTTCAAAAATAATTATATCTTCGGCAAACGATTTACCAAGACGCAATAAATTACCTTTATTATCGTAGCACATACTTGCACCATCAAAAATTAAATCGGTCTGCGCTCCGGCACAACAACAATAAACTAAATAGACATTATCAATCATTGCTAATGTGGAAAGCATTTCAAATCTTTCAATTCTTTTACCATAAGCGTAAGGGCTTGCAGAAATATTAATTATTAATTCCGCTTTCTGATTTACTAATGACTGAATAGGGTCAATGGGATACCTTCTTTTTTTCCAATAATCTGCATCGTTCCAAATATCCTCGCAAATCGAAATCCCAAGTTTAACACCATTATATTCAAATACAGAAACGCTCTTAGCCGGTTCAAAATAACGAACTTCATCAAAAACATCATAATTCGGAAGTAATGTTTTATTTTGAATAAACTGAATTTTTCCATCGAAACATAATAGTGCAGAATTATATACACCCGTTCCTATTAAGTCTTCATAGTCTTCGGTAATAGAACCAAAGATTAATCCCACAGATGAAGTTGCCAATGCAATTTCATTTGCAGCTTCATTTACAAGATTTCGAAATTCTTTTTTTTCAACTAAATCTAATGGTGGATAACCGCATAAAGCAAGTTCTGGGAATATTACTAATTCAGCACCTTGATTAAGAGCATCTTTATATCCGGCAATAATTTTTTCCTTATTCCCTTTTATATCCCCAATTAATGAGTTTGTTTGATTTAATATTATCTTCATTTTTTTGATTTTTATTTAACTTTGTAAGTTACCTAAGAAAAAATCTTTATTCAACTCCATATAAATTACCATTACATACTTATTTTAATACTTTTTCTAATTAATAAAACTTTTTCGAATTGCTGCCGTCTTATTAAATGAAACCATAATCAAATAGGTGCGAAATGAAAGAGAGACTATTTAGAGCCAGAAAAAACAAAATCGTTGCCGGTGTTTGTAGCGGATTGGGTGATTATTTTAATATTGACCCGGTAATTGTGAGGATTTTGTTCGTCGTCTTAACAATAATGAATGGAATTGGTATCCTTGTTTATATTCTGCTTTGGATAATGGTACCGGAAGAAAGTTTTGAAAAAGCCTTTGGATTAAATAATGAAAATTCACAATCAAATCCATTTGAAGAAACTTCAAGAAACTTTCAAAGTACAGCTGATGGGACAACATCTGAAACAAATTCGACTGATGGAAACTCGATGCCTAATTTCGATTTTCCTCAACAGAAAAAATCTAATGCCCATATAATTGCAGGAAGTATTCTTATATTAATCGGTGCTTTATTCATGATCGATAAGATACTTCCATCATTCGATTTTGAAGATTTTTTCCCGTTGCTATTAATAATAGCCGGTGCATTTTTCATATATAATTCTAAAAAATAAAAGAGTGAACAAAATGAAAAGCGGACAATTATTTTGGGGTGTTTTTTTCTTAA
>JBAYVI010000115.1:0-10213 GCA_041674625.1 Melioribacteraceae bacterium
ATAAACAATAATTGGCTTTAATAATCTATAAATAATTATATTGTAAGATAAGTTATTGAATATATGTATAAAAATAAAGAATTATTTATAGGAACATTATATTAATATGCTCGTCTAAAGTATGGAAAGTTTAGAAAACATAAATAATGCTTTTGAGTTTAATGATTCTAATTCCGAAGAGGATGAAGATTTTGCTCTTATTAGAAGATTCATTAATGGTGAGCAAATTGTCTTCAAGACTCTTGTAATGAAGCATAAGGAAAAGGTTCGTAATCTCGTTTTTGTTACTCTCGGCGATAATGATTTCGTGGATGATATTTCTCAAGATGTATTCATAAACGTTTATCATAAGTTGAAAGATTTCCGTTTCGAATCGAAATTTACTACTTGGCTTTATAGAATTACAATTAATAAATGCAAAGACTATCTAAGAAAAAAGAAAGTTAGAAGCATTTTTGTCCCTTTGGAAGATTCGGATACTCAATATGGTACTAAACCTTTTTCGGAGAATATAGACATACCACAGATAGTTAGGGGAGCAATTGAAAAACTTCCCGAAAAACTGCGTGTTCCACTTATTCTTAGAGATATAGACGGGCTCTCTTACAAAGAAATTGCCGATCAATTGGAGTGTGAAGTTGGCACTATTAAATCGAGAATTTTTAGAGCTCGTGAAAGTTTGAAATTTTTATTGGAGCCGTACCACAAAGAATTAAGGACCTAAATTGCACGAATCAAATAAGAAAAAATATAGTATTGTAAAATTCATTCCTTATTTTGGTCTTGTTGCTTTAACTATTGCTTTGATGTTTTTCTTCAAATCTAATAAATATAGAGTGGATAATTTTATTGAAGACAACAAAGACGGTCTTACTTCTTTTTATACTGCGAATCTTAAACCACTTTTTGTTAGCAATGAATTAAGCAAAGAAGACGTATTTAATTTTGCTTATTACCAAAATCTACCTATCGATAAAGAAAATAATCGAGTACTTTTTATTAAAGATGATCCTAATACAGGTGAAGTTTTTGAAGTGAAAAGTGCGAAGATTAAAGAAAATACGGATAACTATCAGAAATTTAAAGAACACTTTAACCTTGATACACAGCAATTAGCTATCGCTGATTCAATTTTGGATTCATATAAGGATGAAATTTATTCTGCAGTATGGACTAATGAACAGAATACTATTGCAGTAAGTCCAAGATTACCAGATTTAAGACGGTTAATTTTTGCTGATTTAATGGAGCACATTCAAAAAATTACCGGAGATAAAAAATTAAAAACACCTATTGATGTTGTCGGTCTTGCAAAATTGGAAAAATCATTTTATGAAAATAGAAGTAATGATTTTATTTTTATTGCAAGCGATACCGTATTTAAATCTGCAGTCGGTTTAGATAGAAACCAACTTAAAAATCAGATTGCACTGAGCTATAAGAAGAATGGTTTTGAATTCAATTTTCCTGTTGTCCCTGTTCCTCCTCCACCTCCACAATCTCAGGGGATGAATAAAAATTCAAGTAAGGAAGATGCTTCTATTACAAAATATGTTTTTGATGGAGACCAGATAAAAGTTTATTCTCACGATCCGGGAAGAATAAAAATCGAAGTCCCCTCAAATGTAAAAGAAATGGGGAATATCAAACTCGAGTTTAATATCAAAGAGCTTAATGAGGATTTAAATAGAACATTAAAGGAGACTGCAAAAAATAATGATCCTAAAAAATGGGAAGAATTTGGTCTTAAGTGGGATTCGATTGGCAACATGTATTCTAAGATGGTAAAAGATTCAATGAAAAGGAAGTATAAGATGAAATTAGAAAAAGAGTCTAACCTAAATTCAAAAAAATAAAATGAAATTTAACTTACAAAAAATAGCGCGCTCAAGAAAATTAGAATATTCTATATTTGTTTTTATTCTCTTATTCTTATTCAATATTGTCTTCCCGATGCATGATGATCTCCCGACATTCATAATTCACGAGATTATAGTATTTGTAGCATTCTTTATTTTGTTTGAATATCTCAAAGATTTCTTCACTTCTAAAATGATCCAACCTATTCCATTGGTATTAAATATTGGCATTCTTGCGGCTGCAATATTTTTAGTCGCATCTGTAGCTAAATATTCGCTAACTACAAATAGTATAAATATTGAGACACGAGATTTTATAAGTGCACTTTTTAGCGTTCTTGCAATATTTATTTTAATTGGCATTGTTACTTTTATTTTTTCTTCATTAAGAGAATTGTTTTTCCTCAGACAGAAAAAAGATCCCTCTGTATATATGAATACAATGCTAATATTTTTCTTGTTTACTTTTTTCTCTAATTTAGCTGTAAAGATCGATTCTGATTTAGATTTTATAAAACAATCGTTTTATGTCGTTTCGATAATTTTGATATCTTTAAATTCGTTGCGTGTTTCTTGGATTGCATTTCTTCCCAAGAAGCAAAAGGTTTATCTTATACTTATCTCTGTCGTATTGATTGTAGTTTTTTCATTCAATTTTGGGGTAATATCCGGGAAAGAAGGATTTGAAACTCTTGTCTCTTCGTTTTCTCCAGGACTTCTCACTTTAATAAATTTAATAATGTTATACGGAGTTATATTTTCTACAGTAGTTTTTTTTACAACTCTATTTCATTTACCTACGGCAGAAGCATTCGATAGAAAAAGCGAAGAAGTTTCTTCTCTTATTGATTTAACAAAATTAATTACACAAGTATTTGATTTTAAGGAGCTTGCAGAATCTGTTACTTTACTTACATCAAAGATATGTAATTCAGATGCTTCTTGGTTAGTAATTAAGCAGGGGGATGAATTTGAATTAAAATCTGTGAATAAAATAGGATACCTCGAAGCAGATGAATTAACCAAGTTTATTTTAGGACAGAACTATGATATGGAGGAGGGAGTAACAATTGTTTCAAATAATGCACTTATTCCATTTATTAAAAATACTAATTCGCAATTCAATTTTGATTCAATTACCTACTCTTGTTTAATGCACCATGAAGATATTAGTGGCTATTTATTCGCGGCAAGAACATTAGAAATTAAATATGACGATGATGATAAAAAAGCGATTAGTGCTTTTGCTAATTATGCTGCCGTTGCGTTAGAAAATGCTAAACTTATTGAAGAATCTATCGAAAAAGAAAGAATGGAAAAGGAATTAGATGTTGCAAGGGAAATACAGCAAAAAATTCTTCCTCATCAAGTGCCTGAAATTGATGATTACCAGATCTCAGCACTATTTATTCCTGCTTTTGAAGTAGGTGGTGATTATTACGATTTCTTTAAATTAGACGAAGATTCTTATGCAGTAGTAGTGGCTGATGTATCAGGAAAAGGTATTTCGGCTGCTTTTATTATGGCTGAAGTTAAAGGAATTTTTGGTTCGCTTTCAAAAATATTTTCTAATCCAAAAGAACTTTTAGTAAGGGTTAATGATGTTTTAAAAGATACATTAGATCGGAAAACATTTGTAACGTCAATCTATTATGTGTTGAATATAAAGACAGGGAAATTATCTTTAGCGCGGAGCGGGCATACACCCGCACTTTTGTGCAGTAATGGTGTAATTCAAAAAATTCAACCCCCAGGAATAGGACTTGGACTTGATTATGGAATTAGTTTTGAAAATTCAATAAAAGAGATGGAAATTTCATTAAATTATGGTGATATTTTGATTCTATATTCTGATGGTATTCCCGAATCGAAAAATTCTAAACTCGAAGATTTTGGTTATGAACGGTTAGAAAAGATTGTTGCTTCTTCTTGTCAATTATCTGCTAATGAAATTAGTAATAAAATAATGACAGAATTAACTATTTTTTCAGTTGACAATTCACAGCATGACGATATAACTTTAGTTATATTAAAAAGAATAAATAATAATAATTAATTGGAGATATTAATGGCGGATTTTAATGTCAACTTGCGAGGAGTTGGCTCTGTCAGTGTTATAGACGTAAAAGGATATCTCGATGCTCATACGGCTCCTGAATTGGAGAATATGTTCTCTAAGCTTATTGTTGATAAACAGTTCAAGGTGGTTGTTAATTTTGACCAGCTGAATTATATAAGTAGTGCCGGCTTAGGCGTATTTATGGCATTTGTTGAGCAGATGAGAGATAATCAGGGAGATATCAAATTTTCTAATATGAATGATAGCGTTTATAATATTTTTGATCTGCTCGGATTTCCTGTTCTTTATGAATTTTATAAAGATGAGAAAGAAGCAGTTAATAAGTTTTCAATTCTGGGTTAACATTGAGTTCACCTGAATTAAAATTTCCACTGGAATTATCGGTCAAAAGTTCTACTGATAACTTATCGGTTGTCAGAAACTTTATTAAGAGCACGGCTTTAAGCTTAGGGTATTCCAATGCCACCGTTGGGAATATAATCCTTGCAGTTGATGAAGCGTGCACTAATATAATTAAGCATGCTTATAAGTATTCTCCTGCGGGAGATATTGATATTGAACTCAATCTGAGTACAAATAAGTTTATAATTACTATACTTAATAGTGGTATCGAGTTTGATCCCAATCTTATCCCTGAACCCGATATTAAAGAATATTACAAGCAAAGAAGAATCGGTGGACTTGGAATGTATCTAATGAAAAAAATGATGGATGAAGTTATCTATTCCAAAAATAAAAATAGAAATCAGGTCAAAATGGTAAAGTATTTACCCTAATTATGATCCCGGATAAAAATATAATCGCGCATAGAAATCTTGCTGCTTTAGTTGATTACAGCAATCTTATTAATTCTTCACTCGATCTAAGTTTCATTCTAAATAATATACTTCTAACATGCTTTTCTAAGTTTCAAATCACTAAAGGAATTATTGCAATAATAGACAGTAATAATTTTTTAGAACTTAAGGTTATCAAAGGTTTTTCCAATAGCGATAATGAAAAATTTCCTAAAGTTAAATTGGAAGAAATTAATACTAATCTTAAGATGCAAGCATTTATCGCTCAATTTAAAATTAGTGTCATTGAAAAAATCGAATCAAATTCAGGTACTAAAGGTGTTGTTTTATTAGGGAGTAAACTTTCCAAAAACCAATTTACTAATGAAGATTTAGAGTTTTTAAAGACCTTGCTAAATCTTGGTGCTACTGCAGTTGAAAATTCTCTTACGGTTGAAAGATTAAAAAATGTAAATAGGGAATTGGATTCAAAAGTAAATCAACTTAGTTCTCTTTTTGATTTGAGCAAAGAATTTAGCGGTATTTTGGAAATTGAAGTAATCGGAAAATTATTAGTATACTCCATAATTGGACAGTTATTAGTATCGAAGTATGCAGTAGTAACATGCGGCGAGAAGTCTATTAATATTCTCGAAAGTAAATATGATGTAGATCAAATCAAAGAATCCCTAAAAATTTGCGAATATGATAAGATAAATGAGAGTTTAGATAAAGAACATATAGCAAAAAAATATCCGGACTTAAGTAAGTTTGAAATTGAATGTATAGTCCCGATGAAAATAAAATCCGTAACGAAAGGATTAATACTATTAGGAAAAAGGATTACAAATAAGCCATTTTTGAAATCTGATGTTGAATACATTTCTTCGGTAGGCAGTTTGGCAATTATTTCACTTGAAAATGCGAGTATGATAAAGGATCTTCTTGAGAAAGAAAAACTCGAAAAAGATCTAGAAATTGCGCGGAATATTCAACAAAATTTACTGCCGAAAAAAATCCCTCAATATAAAGAATTTAGCATATCTGCATATAGCCTTGCTGCAAAGACTGTTGGGGGAGACTATTTTGATATAGTTAAATTAGATGATAATAGAATTCTTTTAGCAATTGCAGATGTTTCGGGTAAAGGTGTCCCTGCGGCATTAATTATGGCAAATTTGCAAGCATTTTTAAAATCAATCTGTAAGCAGAATCTGCCATTGGATGAATCTACTAATTTAATAAATGATCTAATTTCAGAGAATACAAGCAATGGAAGTTTTGTTACTTTTTTTTGGGGAATATTTGATAAATCAAGTCTAGAGTTCACATATGTAAACGCCGGACATAATCCACCTCTATTAATAAGAAATGGAGAAATAATTAAGTTAAAGAAAGGGGGAATGATTATCGGTGTTATGCCAACAATTATCCCATACGTTTCCGAAACTGTAAAGATGGTGCAGAATGATGTTATTTTCTTTTTTACTGATGGTATCTCTGAAGCGATGAATATAGATTTTGAAGAATTCACTGATGAGAAATTGGAACGAATTGTACTTGAGGAACGTCTTAAAAGTAGCGATGATATTTTAGGAAGAATTAAAAATGAAGTAGATGAACATACAAAAGGTGCTGAACAATCAGATGATATTACATGTCTTATTATAAAAGTGAATTAAATTGAATAAAATAAAACAAATATTGCAATCAAATCGAAAGGGTGTGATAATTCTATCCTTTTTAACCCTTTTGATTATTTCGTCAATTAATTTTTATTCAATTTTTTTCGTTACCGCACAATCTAATGATGAATGCCTCTGGTTACTAAAAATTAATAATCATGGTAAACCTTTTATACAGTTTGATCAAGTAAAGTTTGAGGGTGTAGCTTGGAATGCAGGTGTGAGAGACGGCGATACTCTTCTTTCTATTGATGGCGTTAATGTGAATAACCTTGTTAAAGCAAGCCAAGTTCTTGATAATGTCCCCAAGGGGGATTATGCCACTTATCAATTTTCAAGAAATAATGAAGTCTTTGAAGGTAAAGTAAAAGTTAAGAAATTCTTAGATTTCCCTGGATTAGCTTTTACCCTTCTGGGTTTAATTTGGGTGATTGTGGGCTTCTTTGTACTTATGGCAAAGCCTGAAGGGAAAACGCAGTATAGTTTTTATTTAATCGGTGTAAATGTCGTGCTCTATTCGGTAGGCACACTTTTCTTTAGAGATACTTTCATCAATTCTTTAGTTAATACGAATTATATCGCAGCAATTCTTGCGATGTGTGCCTGGATAATTGGTGCTTCTTTTCTCCCATTTAGAATTATCAGGTTTTTCTCGATTTTCCCAAGAAAATTTTCATTTTCCGAAAAAGGTTGGTTTCTAAGGTTAATAAAATATACTCCGATTATTCTTGCATTGTTCTCAATTTATATGAGAATTTTATATGTGCAAGGGAAGATGATGAATATTAATCACATTATTACAGTTTCTCATCTATTTTTGGTTAACTCTTCCTTCACAATTGGGTTAATTTTGCTTTTTATAAACTATTACCGACTGAAAGATAAACGAGAAAGAAATGCTATTTTTATAATTTTGGTATCATACACGATTGGGTTAGCAGCATTAATATACACGTACACAATTGCCAATGCTATTATCGGATTAATTTTTAATAACCCTGAATATATGATGCCAATTATATTACTAGTTATTTTACCTGTTTCATTTGGATACTCTATTTTTAAGTATTCATTAATGGATATTAGTGATGTAATCAAAAATACAATGTTATATGGTTTGGCAACAATTTCATTAGCTGCTTCATATTTTTTAATTATTTATTTACTTGGTCAGACTGTTAGCAGTATAGTAAGCACTGAATATCAAGGAATTATCGCAGGAGTAGTTTTTATTGTTTTCGCTCTTGTTTTTCAATCAACTAAAGATAATTTCCAAGATTATATTGCTTCACGTTTTTATCCGGAACAACATTCCTTTAGAAATAAATTAGTACAATTTAGTTCTGACGTTTCAAGTATTGTTGGTTTGGACAATATTTATAATACTACCGAAGAAATATTTGTAAATGCACTGAAATTAAAACGTTTTGGGATTGCAATAAAAAGAAATAATTCAAGTCTCGAATTAATAAGAGAAGAAGGTTTTACAAATAAAAATATTGAGCTACATAATAGTTTAAAGAGTATTGAACTATTTTTAGAGCAGCTTAAAAAGGATGTAAAACGTCCTGCTATTGAGAGAGGGGATTTTGATGCTGCATTTGGATTTGAAGCTGACAAATTAATTAACGAAGATATATTTACAGTTATTCCTCTATTAGTAAAAACTGAAATCAATGGATTATTGTTTCTTGGACTAAAGCATTCCGGAGCACAATTCACAGGAAGAGACCTTGATTTATTATTAATAGCTGCTAATCAAACTGCAATAGCTATTGAAAATGCTCGTCTTTATCAGTCAGAGGCAGAAAAAATAAAAATTCAAAAAGAGATTGAAAGTGCCGCAAAGATTCAGGAAAGCTTACTCCCGAAAGTATTCCCAAAAATCAATGGACTTGATATAGCAGGGAAAATGATTCCTGCTATGCATATTGGTGGGGATTATTTTGATTTTATTAAAATTTCGGAAACAAAAATGTATGCTGTAATAGGGGATGTTTCAGGCAAAGGTCTTTCTGCTTCTTTCTATATGTCAAAATTACAAACAATGATTAAACTTTTTTGCAGTCAAGAAAATACACCAAGAGAAATATTATCTGAAATTAATAAACGTATTTATCTAGAAATTGAAAAAAACTGGTTTATTACTGTTACTCTGCTATTGATTGATACGGAGAGAGAGAAAGTTTACGTTGTTAGGGCAGGGCATACCCCATTAATAGTAATTCGTGATAGAAAAATATTAAAATTCCAGCCACCGGGAATTGGTATTGGTTTAGAAAAGGGTGATTTATTTAATAATAGTATTGAAGAGATTACGATTGACCTAAAAAACGATGATACTTTGTTTTTATTTTCTGATGGTGTTACAGATAATATCAATTCTAAAAACGAGTTCTATGGTGAAGAAAGATTAGAACAATTATTATTAAATAATTATCATAACAGTGCTAAAATTACATTAGAAAATTTGCTAAAAGATTTAGAAGTATTCAAAGATGGATCATCTCAATACGATGATATAACTTGCACAATAATAAAATACAATAAATAAGATTGATCTCTTGATATATAAGCAAAAAAAAACCGGCTTCGAGCCGGTTTTTTTTGCCTTCAAATAACATTTTCTTGATCTACTAAAATTCAACTTTATTTTTAGTCTTATTTGCATATTCTAATACGAATGCACTTGCAACGAAAATAGATGAATATGTACCAATTATAATTCCTATAAATAAGGCGAATGCAAAGCCTCTTAGTACTTCACCGCCAATAATTAATAAAATTATGACTGTAATAAAAGTGGTAAGTCCAGTAATAATTGTACGGCTCATTGTTTTGTTAATTGCTCTATTCATATTTACTTCAAGTGGCAGTGATTTATGAATTTTAATATCCTCTCTTACGCGGTCAAATACAATAACAGTATCATTGATAGAGTAACCTGTAAGAGTTAAGAAGGCAGCAACAATGCTTATAGAAATTTCAAGATTAAGTCCTGGAATTATTCCATATAAAGCAGCAAATAAACCAAGTGTAATAAATACATCATGGAAAAGAGCGGCTACTGCACCGATAGCAAAAGTAAACTTAAAACGGAATCCCAAATAAATCAGAATAACTACTAGTGAAAGAAATACCGCTAATAAAGCATCAGTCTTTAATTCTTCACCAATTTTAGGACCAACTTTTTCTTCCTTAAGCACTGTAAAGGGATTATCTGCATATTTTGAAGTCAAATTTTCTTTAATCCAATCAGCTATACCGATACGTACAACAACACCTTTATTTGAGGATTCTTCTGATACCTTTGCAGTTTGAAATCCGGCTTGATACAATTTATTATTCATAACTTCAGCAATAGAAGAATCGGGGAAATTATAAGTTACGCTATTATTGGTTGTATCTGTAATAGAAGTATTTATCCCTGGGTAAGTATTACTAATAATTGTATTAATTCTTTCATATACTTTTGGAATTTCGGCTTGTGGAATCTCCTGAGCATCTGTTCTAATTAAAACGCCGGTAGAGCCTCCAAAAGTTTTCACTTCAACATTGCCTATCCCAATATTTTCAACTTGCTTTCTTACATCAGCAATTTCAATTGATTTTGTAAATTGGATACCTATTTCAGAACCACCTTTAAAATCAATACCATACTGCAAACCTCTAACAAAAATTCCGATTAAGCTCAATAAGATTAATGCACCGGAAATATAGTAGAAAAGTTTCCTTTTCCCCATAAAATCGACATTAAGATTTTCAAAAACTCTCATTTATTTCAATTCTCCTAAACTAAATTAACCGACATTA
>JBAYVI010000116.1:0-10181 GCA_041674625.1 Melioribacteraceae bacterium
CGATTCCCAAGTATGAAGGATAACTTTTCTTTTGGATTAATTTATTGAAATAACCTCTAATTGAACCGACAATTTTCATATAATATCCGGTAGCAGATATTTTGTTTTTTATTTTACGTGGAATTAAAACGTAAATAATTATTAATACACCTATAACTATCGAGATATCCTGTTGTAATCCATATATAACTACACGACTGCCAAGGTAACCGAATATTAGTCCAAAGAATGAATATGTTATAATTCTGCCAAGATTATATAAAACACGGCTTAAGAAATACTTTATTCGATTATCTCCGCTAAAAGGAATAGCAAAAGCAATTGGTCCGCACATTCCAATACAATGTACGCTTCCAATTAAACCAACTATAAATGCAGACCAAATTTCCATATTATTAATTGCTTAGAATTATTTTTTCGTTGTAGTAATTAGTATCGTTTCTTATCCAATCTATTTTTACTTTCCATAAACCGGCTTTATTTATTGGAGTCTCTATCGATTGCTCATTTTCTGCATTAAGCAATATATCTACGGTCCTATCCAAATTTGCATCAGAAGGACGATAAATCTGAATCTTTCCATTCACAATACTTTTTACACTTTTTGGAAATGATACGATAAATAAACCATTATTAAAACTTACTTCCGGTTGTTCAGTTAATAGCTTTGTTCTTTCAATTTTATCTATCTGATTTTGGTATTCAATTTCTTTCGCATAATAATCATCAGTAACTAAATGAACATCTTGATTCATAAAGATAAAAACAAGAACCAACACGCCTGCCATAAATAGAATATATGTTATTGCAATTCCGGAACCCCAATTTAATTTCATTTTTTATCGACCTTCCCTAAAAATGAAGTTTTAATTACATCTAAAACTTTGCCATTAGAAATAACTTCAATTTCCAATTTCGTTCTTAATTTGTTGGCTAGGTTATGTGGGATAATAACAAAGAATTTTGCTTCTCTAACTTCTTGTGGAGCAACTTTAAGATCATTACCTATAAGTTTTATCTCTGCTCCGGGTATGTTAGTTAAAGCTAATGATGCCGGCATTGAATTAAAAGTCTTATTTATTATCTTCATGTCATATAGATTACTAATTCTTCCGTCAGGTAGCTCTTGATATAGTAATCCCGGAGTGCGTAAAATACTTAATTCAACGTCAGATCTTGTAATTAATAAATATGATGTAAGTGAGATTAATATTACCAAGACAATAGTATAACCAATAGATCTTGGAGTAAACAATTTTCTTTTCCCGGTTTCTATTTCATTCTTGGATGCATATCGTATCAACCCTTTTGGACGTTTTACTTTTACCATTACATCATCACACATATCAACGCAGGCAGTACAATTAACGCATTCAAGTTGTGTACCATTCCTAATATCAATTCCGGTAGGGCAGACATCCACACATAAATGACAATCAATACAATCGCCATTATTAGTTATTTCATTTTTCCTAATTTTTCCTCTTGGTTCGCCGCGGATATTATCATAAGCAATTACTATAGAATTGGGATCGAGCATTACTCCCTGAAGTCTTCCATAAGGGCATACTAAAGTACAAGCCTGCTCTCTGAAGTATGAAAAAACCCAATAAAATATCCCGGAAAAAATTAGAATTGCTGTCAAACCGCCAAAGTGCTCCGAAGGAGGTGAAGTAACTATTTGTATTAACTGATCCATTCCGATTATATAGGAAAGAAATATATTTGATATGATGAAGGATAGTACATAAAAAACAATATGTTTCGATGATTTTTTAAAGAATTTACTTTTATTCATTGGCGACATATTTAATGCTCTTTGTTTGTTTGCATCGCCTTCAATAAAGTATTCGATCTTTCTGAATACCATTTCGAGAAAGATTGTTTGAGGGCATAACCACCCGCAAAAAATTCTACCATAAACAACAGTAAATAAAAATATTGAAACTATCACTGATATCATTGCGAGACCGAATAGATGAAAATCATGTGGACCAAATGGTATTCCGAAAACAATAAACTTTCTATCAAGGATATTTAATATTAAAAGCGGATGTCCATTTATTTTTATAAACGGAATAACAAAAAGAAATAGAAGAAGAAAAATGCTTACAATAGTTCTAGCATTATAATATCTGCCAGAAGGTTTTTTAGGATAGATCCAATTTCTTTTTCCTTCCTTAGTCATTGTAGCTAAGGAATCTCTGAATCTCTCTTCGTCTCCATGAATATCAAGTGCCATAATTTTAGTTGCCTTTTGCCGGTTCTTCGAATAATGTTCCTTCTTGTACTTTTGCATTTGGGGGATTTGTACCATAAAGCGATTTAATATAGGAAGCAACTTCCTGCATTTTCTTAGGGTCAAGCTGAGTTTCCCAGCTAATCATACCTTTTGCCGGCACTCCATATTTAATTGTTTTGAATACACTTTTTATATCACCGCCATGAATCCAATAGCTATCTGTTAAATTGGGTCCGACCATACCTTCACCATTATTTCCATGGCAGGAAGCGCAGTTCTTTAAGAAAATTTCTTTTCCTGCTGATAAAGCAGGTGCATCCATTAGAAGTGTTACAGTCTCTTCATTTAAAAATGCGCCTGTTTTAATGAGAATTTCTCTTTCAGCAGAAGCTAATTGTACTTCGGATTGATATTCAGATATCTGAATATTACCGTCTCCGGCAATATGAAAAACAAACATATAAACTACACTCCAAATAATCGATCCATAAAAAAGGATATGAAACCATGGTGGTATCTTATTATCCAATTCTTTAATTCCATCAAAATCGTGATGAAACATTATCTCTTGTTCTTTTTCAATTGGAGTAGATTTTGTAAGCCATTTCATAAATGCAGATAATGGACGCAAAAGAATTTTGCCATCATTATCATTCTTCTCTGAATAGACAATTGTAAGGAAAAGAATTCCGGTAATGAAAATTAATGTAACAATCATCATGGTTTGCATTACTTGATCCAAGTTATCTTCTCCGGCAGCATAAATATTTACTATTCCGGTAAAGAAAAAGAAAACAGCTATTAATAATCCCACTAATTTATTTGCTTTCATTTAAGTTCTCTGAATTATTTAATTTATCTATGTCCTCTTCCAAAGGGAGGTTTTTCATTTTGTTCCGGTAGTTTTTATTTAACTTAATCACCCAATAGATAGTGGCGATAAACATTACAAAAAAAACAACCAGAACTAAAATTGGAAATATTGATACATCTTTTATTTCGGTTAAATATTTTGAAAACATTTTTCTCCTTATTTCCCGCTTGCAGGTTTAGCTTTAATATCTGTTCCTAATCTCTGCAGATAAGCAATCAAGGCAATAATATCGGTTTCCGGATCGGCATCAGCACCGCTTGCAAGCAAGTCGTCCGAAATCTTCTTTGCTTGAACATCAAGATCGTCATTTGCAAATTTCTCGTATCCTTCTTCATAAGGGACTCCAAGAGTGCGCATTACGCTTATCATTTTCGGAGTAAGAGTTCTATCGTATTTCTCTGAATAAAGCCAAGGATATGGAGGCATTATTGAGCCGGGGGACATTGTCCTTGGGTCTTCCATATGCATGAAATGCCATAGGTTTCCATATTTACCACCTACTCTATGTAAATCGGGTCCGGTACGTTTCGAACCCCATAAAAATGGATGGTCATAAACATATTCGCCAGCTTTTGAATATTCTCCATATCTCTCTGTTTCTGATCTAAATGGTCTTACTAATTGTGAATGGCAGTTATTACATCCTTCTCTTATATAAATGTCTCGTCCATGAAGTTCAAGTGGTGAATATGGTTTTACGCTTGCAATAGTCGGAATATTGCTTTTTACCAAGTATGTTGGAATAAACTCAACAGCCCCGCCTATTAAAATAACTACCGTAGATAAGAGTGCAAATTTCATCGGTCGTTTCTCTAACCATCTATGAATTAATCCACGCTTTAATTCATCTTTAACTTTTATTAATGGAGCTGCTTCTGCTTCTTCATCTTTAACGAAAGTTCCTAATTTAATTGTAACGGCTAAATTATAAACCATCATTATAAATCCGGTGAGATATAACAA
This sequence comes from Melioribacteraceae bacterium, assembly GCA_041674625.1. Taxonomy (GTDB): domain Bacteria; phylum Bacteroidota; class Ignavibacteria; order Ignavibacteriales; family Melioribacteraceae; genus BRH-c32. The sequence continues at coordinate 4,080 of JBAYVI010000116.1, forward strand.
CCCTCCAAATGACCTCATTATATACATCGGAATAATTTGCAATGTAGTTTCTAAAAAGTTAGGGTACTGTAATATTCCGAGTGGAGTAAATTGTTTCCACATTAATGCTTGTGCAATTCCTGACCAATACATTGGTACAGAATAGAAGACTATGCCAAGTGTACCAATCCAGAAATGGAGGTTAGCCATCTTCTTCGAATAAAGATCGGTTTTCCACATTCTTGGAACTATCCAATAAAGCATACCAAAACTTAGGAAGCCATTCCAACCTAATGCACCGATATGAACATGTGCTATAATCCAATCTGTAAAATGTGCTATTGCATTAACACTTTTTAGAGATAGCATCGGTCCTTCAAAGGTTGACATACCATAAGCAGTAACTGCAACCACCATAAATTTAAGAATGGGGTCTGTTCTTACACGATCCCAAGCGCCCCTTAAAGTTAAGAGACCGTTAAGCATACCGCCCCATGAAGGAGCAATTAGCATAATTGAAAATACTGTACCGAGTGATTGAGCCCAATCGGGCAATGCAGAATATAAAAGATGATGAGGACCAGCCCAAATATATAAAAAAATCAATGCCCAGAAATGGAGTATCGATAATCGGTACGAATATACAGGTCGATTCGCAGCCTTTGGTAGAAAATAGTACATAAGACCGAGATATGGAGTAGTTAGGAAGAATGCTACTGCATTATGCCCGTACCACCATTGAACAAGTGCATCTTGAACTCCGGCATAAGCGCTATAACTTTTGAATAATGTTAAAGGAATTTCTATTGAATTGACAACATGTAAAACTGTAATTGTAACGAATGTAGCTATGTAAAACCAGATTGCGACATACATATGTTCTTCGCGTCTTTTGATAATTGTCATTATCATATTAACTCCGAACACTAGCCAAACAATTGCAATGGCAATATCGATGGGCCATTCAAGTTCAGCATACTCTTTGCTTGAAGTCATTCCTAATGGCAATGTAATAGCCGCAGCAACGATAATTGTTTGCCATCCCCAGAAATGAAATTTACTTAAGAAATCATTAAACATTCTTGCTTTTGTTAGCCTTTGTAATGAGTAATAAACTCCCGCAAAAATTATATTTCCTACAAATGCAAAGATAACAGCATTTGTATGTAATGGTCTTATTCTTCCAAATGTGGTGTATGGTATGCCGAGATTTAAATCAGGATAATATAATTGTATTGCCATTATAAGTCCTACAAGCATACCAACAAATCCAAACACCAATGCTGCGTATATGAACAGTCTGACAATATTATTATCATAACTGAATTTTTCTACATTCATTTACTGCTCCCATGTTGTTTATCTTTATCTTTCTTAGGCTCGTCATCGAATAAAATTCGAATTGAGGGTGTGTATTTATCATCAAATTGGCCACTTCTAACCGCACGGATAAAAAGTATTAAAAAGATGATTGCCACAAGAAGACTAAAACCTATCAATATTATAATTACTGACATTAAATTAATCCTCTTCTTTTTGCATATAAATTTGTTCCGGTTGTAGTAAAGATAACTATCGAAATGGAACTAATAGGCATTAAGATTGCCGCCAGAATCGGAGTTAAATTTCCACTTATGGCAAAATAAAGACCGAAAAAATTATACACAAATGAAATTATGAAACTCGCTATAATTATTTTTTTGCTGTATGCAGCAAAATTCAAAAATTTTGTGAATAAATCGAATGATTTAGCTTCTAAAATTCCATCACATGAAGGTGAAAAATTGCTTTTATCTTCGCTTATCGATATTCCTATATCACTTTGTCTTAATGCACCGGCATCATTTAGCCCATCCCCCATCATTAAAACTTTCTTACCTGTGTTTTGAAGTGCGGCAATATAATCAAGTTTATCCTGTGGCGATTGACCAAATAAATATTTAGAATCATTACCAAAAAACTTTTTTAGATTTTTCAATTCCGATTTATTATCACCTGAAAGAACATGTATATAATATTTCTCCTTTAGTTCTTGGGCTAAATCTGTGAGTTTCTCTCGATAAAAATTATGTATTGTAAATTTACCTATATATTCTTCATTAATAGAACAATGAACTATGGAGCTTTCTCTGCTAAATTCAAATTTTTCTTTGTCAACGTGAATGAGTGAACCTAATTTTATTGTTGAACCATTTATCTCGGCGAAAATTCCTTCGCCTGCAATCTCGTTGAATTTCCCGGTAATTACATAGTCTCCATCTAAGTAATCAAAAATCATTTTACTTAATGGATGTGTAGAATTTCTAACAGCACTTTTTATCAAGTGCTTTTTCTTTGGGGTTAGCTCTATTCCTTCATAATTTATGTTTGCTTTCCCGGAGACTGTCAATGTTCCTGTTTTATCAAAAACAATATCTGTAACTTTTGTTAATTCCTCTATCAAGTCAACATTACGCAAATAGAAATTATTTCTTCCCATTATGCGCAGTGCATTACCCGAAGTAAATGGTGTTGATAATGCCAATGCACAGGGACATGCTACAATTAAAATAGCAGTAAATACATTAAGTGCTGTATTTGTATTATAAAGCATCCATATGCCCGAAGAAAATATTGCAAGCCCGAGAATTATAAATGTAAAATATTTGCTTACAATATTAGCCAGAGAAATACTATTCATCTCTTTTTGTTTACTGAAAATTTTATTATTCCAAAGACGCGTAAGATAACTTTGCGAAATTTCTTTAATAGATTCAACCTCAATAGCGCCGCCGGTCTGCTTGCCCCCGGCATAAATTACTTCTCCTTGTTCTTTCTTTATCGGTAATGCCTCACCTGTTACAAAACTGTAATCAATTGTTCCGTTTCCTTTTATCAAAACAGCATCTACCGGAATAAGTTCACCATTTCTGATTATTAATCTATTACCTACTACAATTTTTTCTACCGGTATAGTGGTCTCACCATCATTCTTCTTTATAGTTATTCCAAGAGGGAAGTATGATTTATAATTTCGTTCAAAATTCAATGCATCGTAAGTTTTTGTTTGGAATAGTTTTCCTATCAGTAAGAAAAATATTAGTCCGGTCATAGAATCCAAATAACCAGCATTCGAAAAGAAGACTATTTCAACTAAACTCCTTAGGAAAAGGACGATAATGCCGAGTGCAATCGGTACGTCAATGTTTACAATTTTGTTCCTTAGACTTTTATATGCCGAGATAAGGTATTCCGAGCCACTATAAAAAAAGACGGGTATAGATAGAATTATATTCAAGTAATTGAAAAGTGTATTCAAACCGTGAGAATCTTGTGGTGATATAGATAAATATTCAGGAAAACTAAGCAACATTATATTCCCGAAACAAAATCCTGCAATTCCTATTTTATAATATTGTTTCCGAAATTCCTTATTGTTTTTGGAATCTCTTTTTTCTTCTAAATTGAGTAAAGGTTCGTAACCTATTGAATCTAATATTGTTACGATTTTTTTTAGAGATGAATTATTATTATAAGTAACTGATAGAGATTTTTGAAGAAAATTCACTTGTGATGCAAGTATATCATTATCCAATCTATTTAGATTTTCTAATATCCATATACAGGAACTACAATGCATCTGAGGAATTGAAAATATTGCTTTAGAAATTTTCTCATCATTAAAATCAATAAACTTTGTTTTGATATCGGTGTCATCTAAAAAATCGTAATTCCTTTTATTCTCATCTTTCTTTGTTATTCCCGGTGCATCAGAAATCGAATAATATGTGCACATATCATTATTATTCAATATCGAAAAAACACTTTTGCATCCATTACAGCAAAATATTTTATCATCAATATGAATTTTATCATCAGGACATTCATCTCCGCAATGATAACATATAAGGTTTTCACTTATTGATTTTTCTGTGCTATTCAATTTTAATTATACTCTGATATGATATATCCAACATAAAAAAAGAGCCGATAACTTTTTATTTTATTATCTGCAATTTATAAAGAATTTATTCAATATGGGTAAATTATAGAATAAATTTACTGCAAATAGGTTGTGCTGTCTTTTTTTGTTGGTTTTTGAAAAACTAATGCGGAATATTTATGATTTTACTAATTTTGTTTTGTATCAATTAATTATGGTTATACGTGAATAAATTCTTTAGTCCAAGTTTCATAACAAAAGCGTTGCAGTATTTCGCTGGGATTATATCAGCAATAGTACTCAACTTATTCTTTTTTGAATTACTACAGGGCATTACTGCTAAGTTGGTTGGTTTTGAAAAAGTGGAATTTCTATTATCTAAATTAAAACTCTACAACATAATTAATTTCACAAGTGAGAAATCCGTAATACTATTATTTATTGTTTTTTTCTCACCCCAATTGTTGTCAATAATATTTTCTGAGTTTGTTTTTTCATTTTTACTAAATAGATCAAAATTATTCTTTAGAGTTCTTGCAGTATCAAATTTAACTTTACTTTTATTTTTGGTTGGATTATTTACAAAAATGGTTACTTCGGGAAGTAATCAAGAAAATGATTGGAATTTATTCTTTTACTTTTCAGGGGTTAATGAATTATTAAAAAACATAACTATTTCATTAATTACATTAATAATAACAGTATATTCAATAATACGTATTTATCAACTTATAAAATTTGGGAAACGATATGAGCAGATTAACGGGTAAAACAGTATTTATTACGGGTGCTACTTCCGGAATAGGAAAATCATGCGCCTATGCTTTTGCTAAAGAAGGTGCTAGCTTAATTATAACTGCCCGCAGAATTGAAAAATTAAATGAGATCACAGCAGATTTAATGAATGCTTTTGGAGTAAATGTATTACCATTAAAATTAGATGTTCAAAAAAGAGAAGAAGTTAAAAAAGTGATTGCTGAACTTCCGGAAGATTGGAAGAAGATTGATATTTTAGTTAATAATGCAGGACTTGGAAGAGGGTTAAATAAACTTTACGAAGATAACCCTGACGGTTGGGATGAGATGATTGATACAAACGTTAAGGGATTGTTATATGTTACCCGCGAAATTATACCACAAATGGTCGAAAGAAAAGAGGGGCATATTATTATGATCGGTTCCATTGCAGGCAGAGAGCCATATTCAAAAGGTGCAGTTTATTGTGCTACGAAGTTTGCTGTAAATGCTATTACCCGTTCTCTCCGATTAGATGTAGTTGATAAAAATATTAGAGTTAGTACAGTCGATCCGGGATTAGTAGAAACAGGCTTTAGTGAAGTACGTTTTTATGGTGATAAAGAAACCGCAAAAAATGTTTATAAAGGGTTAACGCCATTAATTGGTGATGATATTGCCGATGCTGTGATCTATGTTGCTACCCGACCCGCGCATGTAAATATTGCTGAAATGGTTGTTTTTCCTACTGCTCAAGCTGCAGCCACCACAGTACACAGAGAATAAATTTATTAAAATATTTTTTATTAAATTAACTGATATATGTGTCGATAATAAAAAAGGTGGAATTTATAAAAAGGGTTAATCTTTGTTATTAAGCACTAGAAATAGCAATTATATAAACAAGGAAAATATATTCCCTGCTGTTGCCGGGATTATATGTTTTTTGTTTTCCCCGTATGGAATTTCTATCGATTTCAAAGTAACAGTTATTAATGTGCCTTGGGCTGTTTTTTTGCCAATATTTATTTCTATGGCGTATGGAATGAGAGCTGCATTAATTACCGGGCTCTTCGGTGGTGCATATTATCCGTTTTTATTATGGCACAATAACGGTTGGGCAAATGTTTTAAATTTTGCCATTTTGTTGATACTGTACTTATCAGTTGGGTGGGCATATAAATCGAAAGTCGAAGAGAAGCATCGTATATTCTATAAACGATTTTTATACACTTTAGTTGCGTATTTCGTTTTGATGACTATTTCTTACCGATTTTTATTTAATGTAGTGTTATCTTTAAATCCTTCATTTTGGAGTCCTGAAGCAACAACAACCCTACCGGTATCTTTATTAATTAACTTTATTTTAAAGGATATTATAAATTTTACTTTCTTGATTGTCCTATCTGATTCTTTATTAAGAATTTCATCTGTACGTCAATTTTTAAATTTAGATTCACCTTCTA
>JBAYVI010000117.1:0-10152 GCA_041674625.1 Melioribacteraceae bacterium
CAAGCAGACCGTCTCTCTTTCTATACTGCCCTCTTTTCAATTATGCGACTCGAGGAAGTGGATGAAATTAAGGAAGAGATGGAAGATCGATTCGGCAAAACTCCACCGGTTGTCGATCGTGTAATAATGACTGCCATACTTCGCTATCACGCTTCTTACGCAATGCTTGAAAGGATTATTATCCAACGTAATCGTATTGCATTAATCCTTCCTAAAGGAGAAAAAGAATCTTTCTATAAAGAAAAGTTTATTAAATTACTTGAGTACGTTAATGTAAAATATTCTAAAGAAGTAAAACTAGTTCAGACCAATGAATCACTAAAACTTGAGATGACAAATAAAATAAATTCACCTGAAGGAATACTTAAATATTTAATAGAGTTTGTAAGCGAATTAAGTAAAATTATTTCTAATTAGCAAAATCACTAATATCGGGACTAATAATGAGCGACTACAAAGGATACCGCGGTAAAGCTTTAGAAACATTAAAAAAATTTAAGGCATTAGTTTGGAGTGATGTGGAATTAATTACGGACAAAGGAAATTTCAAAGGGATAATATTACCACGTTCCGAAACTGCCGACCCCCTTCACATCGTAATAAAATTAAATGTTGGTTATAATATCGGCATCGCCGCCAAATCAATCAGAGATATTAAGTTATTCGGAAGGAAAGAAGCTCATTATAAAATTCCTGAAAAAGAGTTCCCAGTTGATCCTAAGAAACCTCGAGTGAAACTTCTTGGGACAGGGGGCACGATTGCTAGTAGATTAGATTACCGCACCGGTGCTGTTATTCCTGCTTTCTCACCCGGTGAACTATATGGATCTGTTCCAGAACTTGCTGATTACTGTAATCTCGAAACCGAAAAACTTTATGGTGTATTTTCGGAAAATATGGGACCTGATCAATGGAAAGGAACTGCTGAAGCAATCGGACGAGAAATTGATAAAGGTGTAGAAGGAATCGTAATCGGACATGGAACTGATACAATGCATCATACTGCTGCAATACTTTCATTTATGGTGCAAAATTCCCCTGTACCAATTGTTATGGTAGGTTCACAGAGATCATCAGATCGACCTTCATCTGATGCGGCACTGAACTTAATGCACAGCGTGAAGACAGCCGCCGAAAGCGATATTGCAGAAGTAATGGTCTGTATGTTCGGACCTACATCGGATTATTATGGACTTCTTCATCGCGGTACACGTGTAAGAAAAATGCATTCATCATATAGATCAACATTTAGAACAATAGGCGATATACCGATAGCCAAAGTTAGCCGTGATGAGATTACTCCTTTACGGCAAGATTATGCCCGCCGCAGACGTGATAGAAACGTTTCTATTAATACTGCATTTGAAGAGAAAGTCAGCATTGTTTATTACTACCCAAATATGAAACCTGATATTATTGAATCACTTATCGATAATGATTATAAAGGGATTATAATTGCTGGGACGGGATTAGGTCATGTTAATAAGCCACTTTATCCGGCATTAAAAAAAGCACATGATAAGGGAATTTCTATTTATATGACAGTACAAACTCTTTGGGGATTTGTTCAGATGTATGTTTATGATACGGGAAGGGATATGATGGAGCTTGGCGTAGTACCCGCAGCAAATATGCTTCCAGAAGTTGCATATATGAAACTTTGCTGGGCACTCGGTCAGACCAAAGACCAAAAGAAAGTACAGGAGATAATGCTCACTCCGATTGCCGGGGAAATAACAGAACGCGAACCGAGTAACGGTTATTTAATCTATCAGGGAGGACTACCGGAAGTCGAGGAGTTTATCTCTAAGAATGTGAAGTAAAAGAAAGTATGCCGAAATAAATGAATTTAAATTAACACATAAAACAAAGCAAATAAAACCATACTTTGATGAGAATCAGTTGCCCGATAAATTGAATGGATTTACGATTCAGTCAATTTTATAATTTGAAAACGCTGTACATCGTTTTATCCAAAATGCTCCTTACAAAACGAGATTAAACAAACTTCTTTTTATGCAGATTTTACTCGTTTTAAAGAATAACTACCAAAAAAATTATTGAAATCTATCATAAAGAAATGGGTTTTTAGGAAATATTGATAATAAAAAATTAATAAGTTACGCCGATTATGCACCACTGATAAAAGAATTATAAAATTAGAACTTTCTCTACTGCGACACGTCTAATGTTTACCAATGTTAGACTATATAAGTGCCAAATAAATGAAAAAAGTGCTAATTTCTCTTGTATTCGCCGGTTTTTTGATCTCCGGATGTGGAACCAACGAAAAAAATGTTGTAATTATTCCCGTAGAAAAACTATTTAAAAAATCGGATAAATCATGGTTTATGGTTTCTCCTTCAGGCACATTTTATTCATTTGTAAAATCCATAAATGGCAAAAGCAATCTTTATATAAGTCCTTCTCAAAAAGATTCCTCTTATATAGTTACTGATTCCAATTCAACAAATATTCAATATTATTTCTGGGCAAATAATCATCAAGTGGTTTATTTACAGAATAATGACAGCACTCAATCCACAAAAATTTTTAGCGTTGATATCAAGTCAAGAGTATTAAAAGATATTACTCCCTTTAATGATGTTAAGATTGTAGTAATTGATCTTCTTAAAAAAGACGAGAACAGAGTTTTAATTACAATGAACAAGCGTTTGCCAAACATTCCCGATCTTTTTTATTTGGATATAAATTCGGGTAGAACAGAACTTGCATTTTCTAATCCGGGAAAATTCACTCAATGGAAAACAGATAATGATGGAGCTTTAAGGCTTGCCGCCAGTGAAGTAGAATCGGTAAAACGTACTTGGTATTATCGCTCTTCTCCTACTTCACAATTTACTCCAATGATTGAAGTCGATTTCCGTGATACTTTTGAACCGATCTATTTCGATAAAGAAAATAAATTTATTTATGCGGCATCTAATATCGGACGAGATAAATGTGCAATCGTTAAGTATGATCCTGAATTAAAAAAAGAAACAGAAATTTTGTTTCAAGACCCTGAAGTGGACGTATATGATCTCCTGCGAAATGAATCTTCTTACGAATTATTTTCTGCTTATTATAAAAAAGCAAAATTGGAATATCACTTCTTTGATAGTAATGCCGAAAAGCTTTATAATAATCTAAAAAAACGATTTAATGGAATGGAGATACTTGTGCTTAGCTATAATGACGCTGGCACAAAATATATTCTAAAAATATATAGGGATACGAATCCGGGTGGGCTTTATTTATATGATATCAAAAACGAAAAGACTACTGAAATTTATAAATTTAATCCTGATGTAAATTCTGAAAATATGTCGCCTATGAAACCAATTAGTTTTATTGCGCGAGATGGATTAAAAATTCATGGATACCTAACTCTACCCATTAGTAAAGAACCAAAAAATTTGCCAACAGTTATCTATGTACATGGCGGACCTTGGGCACGTGATTATTATCGGTTCGATAGTGAAGTGCAATTTTATGCTAACCGCGGTTATGCAGTTTTACAGGTCAATTATAGAGGTTCTACCGATTACGGTAAACAATTTTTTATGGCTGGCTTTAAGGAGTGGGGTGGCAAAATTCAGAATGATATCGAAGATGGAACACGTTGGTTGATTAAACAAGGCATTGCAGATTCATCTAAGATTGCAATTTCAGGATATTCTTTCGGGGGATATTCTGCTTTATACGGAGCTACATTCAAAGGAGATTTATATAAATGTGCTGCAGCAATGTCGGGCTTAAGTAATATTCGTTCCCTTCTCACTTCAATACCATATTACTCTCAAAATGGTGTCAAACAGATGGTTTACACAATGGTGGGAGACCCGATAAAAGATTCTACAATGCTTAAAAATATTTCTCCATATTATTTCCCGGAGAAAGTAAATATACCAGTGATAATAGGGCACGGAACTAAGAGCATAAAAGTGAATACAGATGAAATGAATGACTATGTAAAAATGCTCTTAAAAAGAGGTGTGAAGCTAGAATATGTACTTAAGGATAACGAAGGGCATATATTCCGTAATGAGCAAAACGTTTTTGAATGGTATAATAAATTAGAAAAATTCTTAGATTCTAATCTTAACACAAAAGAGAAGAAACAAATAAATTATTGATACTATACTACATTCTTTAACGCTACAATAATCAATCGAATGTACAATATATTTTATATGAATATTTGTTACTACATAAATCAAATTTAGAAATCAACGAAAATGAGAGTTACTATTAAGTTGATCTAATGGTTTTTATAAACCTTAATCAAAACCACTATTGGAAATATACTCCATAATATTTTCGGCGTGATAGCGGCTGTTTTCAATGAACCACCTGCCTGTATCCATCCCTCCGCAAACAACCCCGGCAAGAAATACTCCCGGTATATTTGTTTCAAAATTTTCGCTGTTATAAACAGGTACTAAATTAAATTCACTCTCCAATTTAATTCCGATATTTTTCAAGAAGCGATAATCCGGATGATAGCCAGTCATTGCAAATACGAAATCATTCTCAAGTGTTAGATTCCCTTCCGGAGTAAGTATATCTACCGAATCTTCTCGAATCTCTTTTACATACGAATTAAAATGTGCTTTGATCGACTCTTCGGTAATTCGATTTTCTATATCGGGTTTAACCCAATATTTAACGTTATCATCTAATTTATTTTTACGTACGATCATTGTTACATTTGCTGCACGTCTAAAAGTTTCTAAAGCTACATCAACAGCCGAATTACCACCACCAATCACAACTATTTTTGTCTCAGCATAAGGATGCGCATCTTCATAATAATGTTTTACTTTTTTAAGACTTTCTCCCGGTACGCTTATAAGATTAGGATAATCATAAAATCCGGTAGCTATGATAACGTTCTTTGCCGAATAGGAACCCTTTTCCGATTCAACAACAAAATCACCTTTTTCACCAGTTACATTAATTACTTTTTCATATGAAGAAAGGTTTAGTTTCCAAGCATCTTTTACTCTTCGATAATATTCTAATGCCTCGCTTCGAGTTGGTTTTACTCCATGAGATATGAATGGCACCTGCCCGATTTCTAATCTATCCGATGTGGAAAAGAAAACCATATTAGTAGGATAATTATAAATAGAATTAAGCAAACATCCCTTTTCCAAAATCTTATAATTAAGATTATGAACAGAAGCTGATATACCACAAGCTAATCCAATGGGTCCGCCGCCAACAATGATTACGTCAAATTTTTCCATATCTCTTTTTTATTTTTATGAATAATTCTTATTAAGTTTTACGATATTGTATTACTCAAAACTAATCAATTATGTAGATAATATGATCAACAAATATAAAAATAATCAAAAAACTAAAGACAGCACAATTAAGGCATTTAAGTATTCGTACTTCCAGATATTTCTCTATCGCTATGGTAACATTATAGCGACATTATTCCTCGGATTCCATTTTCTCACTTCTGCAATCATTATGTTTCAAAAATGGTATTTCGGATTCTTATTTATTCTCAATATGTTTCTTATTTTTATTCTTAATAAACATTTTTTGAAAACTTATAAATATTTCCCTTTTTTAGTAAAAGCAGATGATACAAAGATGGTCTGTTCTAATTTTTTCCTTAGCACAAAAATAATTGAAATTCGGTATGATGAGATAGTAGAACTTAAAGGTGGTATTTTCAGCGGGCATATCACTAAACCTATTTATGTTGTTGCTAAAGGGAATAAGGAGATTGGCTTTTTTTCTCATGCAGGTAATTTCAATAAGCTATTAACGCAAATCCTGCAGTATATACCACAAGATTTATATAACAGCTCACTTAATAAAATTGAAGAGATGAAGAGGGGAACCAAAAGTCGACTAAAATAAAATTATTTTAAAAGTAGCATTTTCTTAGTTGATTGTGATCCGTTACCTTTTAAAGAATAAAGATATATACCGGAAGCGACATTTATCCCTCCGGCATCTTTACCATTCCAATTTACTAAATAATTACCACTGCCTTGCTCATTATTAATTAATGTAATAACTTCCTGACCAAGCAAATTAAAAATTTTCAACGAAATGAATCCCGGTTCAGAGACAGTATATTTAATAGTAGTTGAAGGATTAAATGGATTAGGGTAATTCTGTTCCAATAAAAAACCTGTTGGAATCATTTCTTGTTCGTTTTCAATGTCAGCTAAAATACCTGTTTCGGGAGCAGGAAGTTTCTTATCTGTATAAATCTTAAACGCACCAGCTTCAAGATTAATCAATGCTTGTGTATCAGTAACATTTATACTATCCCCGGCAAAAAAATCATACCACCACCCGGTTGATTTAAATGTTGGATTAATCGTTCCACTTTTTACATCAAAATTTCCGATAATATTTACATTCATTGAAGAATCATTTAGCTTTATCTTTTTCATATATCCGGTAAGTTCCAAAGTAAAATCGGTGGTACTAAAAACCGGATAATTTTTCTTTAGATTAATGAGGTAGCTAAAGACCTTATAAACATTGGCTCTATTAACGTTATTTTGATAATTCCAAAGAATCGGTTTATTCCCAACCTTGTATCTTGAATCCCCATAGGGTGTTGGTACGTTTCCGTTAGGATCGGCAAAAATAGAAATATCATAACCAAGTTCACCAAATTGCCAAATCATCTTCGGTCCCGGAATAGTTAAAAAGAATGCTGCCGCTAATTTAATTCTATTAAGTCCCGTATTAGTTTCTTTAATATTATAATTGGTGCCCGCACTTCCGAACTGAGTATTTTTATACATCAATCGCTCTTCATCATGGCTTTCCATATATCCAACTAAATTCGGCTGACTAAAATTGCGATTTTTGTAAGAGATCCCTGTGAAATTTGAGTTGGGAAGGTAACCCATTGTAGCTTCATTATAATTGTAATTTAGGTTTCCCCATAGCATCATACCATTGGTTGAAAGGACTCTCTCCTCGCTATTATCAGCGAAGTGCTCAAGTATCACGTAAGCCGTGGAATCTGTTTCCCAAATTTTATTTGCCATTCTTGTTAGAATGTTAATTCGTGATTGATCATAAGCAGCCATTGAATTTGCGTTTCCAAGCGTATTTTTTTGAGTGAATCCTTTTGAAAGATCAAAACGGAATCCATCAAATTTATATTCCTTTAACCAATATTCATTTACTCTATCAACCCAATATTTTGTAGCGTTGCTTTCATGGTTTACATCGTTAAACACATTGAATTCATGTTTGGGAACAGAATTGAGATAAGGATTTGGATAAGGGTTAAAATCAATAGGGCGGTTAAATCTACCGTCCCAATAAAGACGAGCGAGAGGAGAAGCTCCGGTTACATGATTAAGCACCATATCTAAAATTACTGCAATTCCATTCTCATGGCATTTATCAATGAATTCTTTTAACATATTTTTAGTGCCGTAGTATTTATCCAATGCAGTATGGAATGCGGGGTTATAACCCCAGCTTTCGTTGCCGTCAAATTCCATTACAGGCATAAGCTCAATTGCATTTACCCCAAGACGTTTCAAATAACTAAGTGTATCGTTTAACGTTTGATATGAATGTGTAGAGACAAAATCTCGAACAAGTAATTCATAAATAACTAAATTTTCTTTAGCTGGTTTAATAAAATTTGAAACATTCCACTGATAAGTAGTTTCGCTCGGCTTAATAGTTGTTACCTGCCATTCTGTTTTCCCTGCTGGATATGCTTTCGGATATGGATAAACTGATGAAGGGATATATTTATCATTCCAGGGATCAAGCACTTTTTCGCTATATGGATCAGCGGTTCTAATTTCGCCATCTACAAAATATTGAAAAGCATATTCGATTCCGGGTGAAAGGTTTTCTAATGTAATCCAGAAAATTGTACTGTCTGGTTTTATCACTTCCTTATTCATAAAATATTTTTTATCTACCTTCCAATTGGTATCATCAAAATCACCGATTAAATAAGCAAAATTTTTATATGGTGCGAAAAGTGCAAGTGTTACTTTAGTTGGATCGCCGGCATAATAATTAATCCCGTGTCGAAAACCTGCCGGTAACGCAGTCGTATTAAATTCAGGATTACGCATAATTACAAATTGAACTGAATCTTTACTAGTATTATCAATGGCAACTAATTTAATATTATTAACACCCTCAGGAAAATTCGCTGCTACAAAATAAAAATTAAGAGATGTATCCGCTGATTCAAACTCTTTATTGTTATTAATATACAATTGAAATGACTGTAATTGTTCAGAGCGGACCGCACTTGCATTAATTGAAATTGTGCCTGCGGAATTGGTAAATACCGGTGAACGGAGTGGATCAGTAAATGAAAGACTAACTGCCGGTGAATTAAGTACAATAGATAATCCTTCTTGGAATACATCTAAAAAAATATCTGTACCACCTGTATCTTTCCCTTCTTTGCTTCTATCACCGCTTCTAAAAACAAGAGCTATTTTTAAGATTTTCTCCGTAATGGGTACATTATAAAATGAGCGAATACTCGGAGCAATTGAAAGTTTATATAAGTTGGTTTCAATACGTTCCAATTTCGCTTTCGGTAAGTTGGTATTCCAATCTGTTAATACATATTTCCAATCTTTATCGCTTGTGCTTTTATTAGTAATTACTCCGGTATGAGCATATACGTCACCTGTATAATTTTTTAATCCTGCTGTCCCGAGGTCGGATCTAAAATATAAATCGATAGAATCATTTTCGGTAGGATTAGCAGGCGTAGAATATACTATCTGTGCATAATTAATAGAGACAAATAATAATAGTAATAATGAAACAATTTTAATACGCATCGTATTTCCTAATATCTGTTTAATAAGTAAAGTTAAGCAGGGGGAAGAAATTAATCAAGGAAATCCCAAGCGACCCCGAATCTGAGACCCCTTTGGTACATTGGATATATTGGAACTATAAAATAATCTCTTCCGAGGAGATTTTCCCAAGTAAAATATATTGTTGCGGAATCTTGAATCCTTCCCGCTAAGAAAAAATCGAGCTGTAAATCATCTTTGCTAAATTGATAATGAGGATAATTATTAATAAAGTTAATATTAAATTCACTATAAAACCTATAATTAAATCCTGTTTTCAAATTTAGATTTTCATTGAATAAAATATCTTCAAAATAGATTCCGCCTGTGGAGATAAATTGAGAGATGTAAAACGAGTTATTTGATGAAAATAGTATTTTCCATATTTTCAAATTGAGATTAACATTCACCCCATGAATACTATTGTTGTAGTGAAAATAACCAATAGATAAATCAGACTGTCCAAATAAAAATTTGGCACGAGCTTCGGCAAGCGTTAGTTTCCTTTTATATGCATCGAAGGTAACTGGCGAGAAATAATCTGAAAAGATTAACTCAGGTTTTTGAAATCTTGATAATCCAAAATAAAGTGAAGTCTTTTTACTTAGAAATAACTCGCCTTCTGCACCAATACCAATATAATCAGCACCCCTATATTTTAGAAATTTTGCAAATGCAGTCCCTTTTAGAGTATTAAAAAAGAAGGCACTACCCTCAGCAGATGCTGAATATGTATTTACATCAATAGTCCCTGGCGATAAATTTATTTCGTGTTCAGCTCGTTCAATATTCCCAATCAATCGTAAATTGAAAATAGATATCCCGATATTCTGTTTTGCTTGAACTCCAAAGAGATGGTATTTATTATCATAGCTTACCGGAGTTAGACCATCTTGAAAATCTGTACCAGTTGGATCATTTACCCTATATTCAGAAAGATTATCTTGATAGTATAGGGAAATATCAGAAATTATTTTATCCGAGAATCTATGAAGTAATCGCAAACCGGCATTTTGCAATGAAGTTTTTTGATAACGATTTGTAAATCTAACAGGAGCCAAAAAACTATCGTAAATACTATCGATACTTGTTCCGTAAACTATACCACCATTAAGATGAACATTAGATTTTAGATACGAGTAATCAGCGAATAAATCTGTGTTGCCAGATAAAATATATTGCAACCGAATAGTGCCCTGCCAAAGACTTCCGTCGCTATTAACGTAATTAGATTCTGCAGAACCATTTGTAAGTTCAAAAAATGTTCTAAACTTGGGAGAGAGAAAAGCATTAAATTGGAAATCCG
>JBAYVI010000118.1:0-9877 GCA_041674625.1 Melioribacteraceae bacterium
GGTATTTTGATATATTGCTGCGACTGAATAATGTTTTGGATGTCCGTAGGATTTCCATGCTGACCAAAATTGCGAAAAGTTGTCATCATTTTGATTATAAAAAACATCCCAAATCTCATCAAACCCAAATGCATAATAATCTAATCCGTCATTAGGGGTATCATATATATCCCACAATGATCCACAAACCCTGCCTTCAACTTCATCACCATCATCCCAGCTGGTAGGAGGTGTTTCAATATTTACTGTATATGTCGCTGTGTATATTGGATCATTATAAACAGCACATGCAAAAAAACTTGCCCAACCTTCAGTCCATGCACAATTCACATGACTTGCTACATTCCAATAGTGGGGGGATGGACAATAAGTAATAGGTATGTAATTTCCATATACATTCCACATATAATTGTGTCCAGCTTCATGTAAAATGACATCAGGGTAATTTTTATATTGTCCCTCAAGATGTACTCTTCCTCCACTTGAATAATATGCCCCTCCCGTGCCATCATATTCCCATTCAACTACACAAAGACCAGGATCATTTGGTGGATATGACCAACCATCGTATAGAGTTTGAAAAATCCACATTGCGCCTTCATTATTTGATCCATTTACAATAGAATTAGTCCCTAAATTAAAATTGCCATCCGGTATATCGTTAAATACTGCTGTTACCCAATTATATATTGTTTCAGTACCAGCATATGTAACTACTCGTCTTTTCGTTGTTGTAGTTAAAAATTTAGCATATAAATCAATTGTGCCAACTACATCACTATTATCTATTGAGCCAATCGAAAAATAGCCATTTTCATTAGTTAATGCACTTCCAAGAAAATCATCAGCAAGAGGCCAAGTATCATCATCCCATAATTCTACAGTACAATATTTTGCCGGCATATAATTATTATTTCTGTCGTAATAATAAAAGTAGCCATAAATAGTGACTGTACCATTTGTGTTACGAGATGAATCTATTTCATAATCAAATGCATATCTCACTCCTTCAACTTTTGTAGGCAATTCGATGCTTTGGGATTTTTTTTTTAAGGAATCATATTGAAAAATTGGGGGAATTGAAAATATTTGTTCTAACCTTTCTTTTTCAAAATCAACTGACTTATCAAATTTTGTTTTGCAATGATTTTCATCAATAAATAAATATAAAAATCTTTCGTCTCCAATAATATTCAAATCTGAAAGTATTTTAACTACTTTAACTGATATAGAATAATTGCCGCTCTTAAGAAATTTAATAGTAAGTGAAAAGGATACCCTGTCATTAGCCAACAAGTTTCCAGACCATTTTTCAGTGCCACTAATAATTTGAACGTTCTTAGGTAGTAAAATCTCCGCGTTAACAGAATCAATTGCTATAATTGAATTTATCTCACAATTAATTACTACAGGTGAATGTATATTTTTATATTCTGACAGAGATATTGAAATTGAAATGGGTGTATTCCCAATGCATGAAATTTGTGAAAAACTTTTATATGTAAATGCCAAAATTAAAATGCAAGGAAAAATCAGTAGGCTGCTAATTCTGATATTTTTCATGGATTTATTGTTTTATAGGTGTTTAAATAATGAAAAACAAGATTCGAGTCAATGAGAATTTATTTTTTTAGTTATTAATAAGCAGATTAATATTATCATATATTTATGAGCAATCGTTTTCTTATGTAAATACACAATTCATAATTTTGAAATGTGCAATTATTCATACCATGAAAAATTAAATTTTTTTATGGGTACTCAAATATAATGTAAAATATGTTAAAAATTATTCAAAACAATTCTAAACTACCCTGATAATAAACACACTGTATAAACTCATCATTTCACTGTATAAACACCTCAGATAACTATACGGATGAAATTTGGGATCTTATTTTGTGATATATTGTAGGAGTATTTTCGGCAGGATTATTCTAAAATCAAACAAAAACCTTTCTGCGACTTTGTAAAACCCATCAAAACCATGCTATGATAATTGCAGTGAAACCACCTTTTTCGCCCCGGATGAAGATACCTTGATTTCGTACTTTTGCAAACTATAGGAGAGCACCACTGTTTTTGTTTTTCGGTTGTAGCTTTCCAAAAAGTTAATGTTGATAAGGACAGACCGACTGACACGTATAAAAACAGGATTGGAGAGTTTTTCTTCTAATAAGCCTAACTGATTACAGACAGTTTCAGCCTGTCCATCAGCCAGGTAAAGGGTCGTGTAATTGCCCCTGGCTTCGCAATAAATGATGTGGCTGTGCGGAAGCATGACAAAGCCATTTTGGGTAATGAGTTTTAGTTTTGCCTGTGCAAGAAACGATTGTAGCCTGTCCATCTTGCCATTGAAGTTGCTTTGCCCGCGTTCTTTCAGATACCGATGCATCGATTGCTCAAGCACCACGGTATCCAATGGTTTGATCAGAAAGTCAAAAGCAGCAAAGCGGATAGCATGAATGGCATATTCATTATATGCAGTAACAAAAATTAAGTGGATGGGCAAATGGAGTTTTTGAATTTTTTTGGCTAACCAGAAACCATCATTTCCCGGCATCTCGATGTCAATAAAAGCCAGTTCAGGTTGCTGATCCATCATGATTTCAAGTGCTTGTTGGGCATTCTCAGCCATACCCACCAAATCAACTGAAACATGAATGCTCATGAGTGCCCTTTTTAGGCTTTCACGGGCAGCGGGCTCATCGTCAACAATCAGTGCTTTAATTATATCACTCATTTAAACGTCTTTTGGGCAAAACAAATATAGATATCTTTATAATGACAACAATGTTTTATTTCAAAAATTTCTTCTACCCAGCATTTTGTAGTTAATATTGAAAAATATTTTTAATCTTTGTTGCATAAACATAACCCATGGTAAATGAAAAAATAGATGAAAAAATTCTCAGATATAAAAAACGCAACCGATTTTGCTGGTCTTATTGATATTAACAATAAAACCGCCTTAGAGCTTGGTCCGCTAGACAAACCAAAACTAGATTTTACATCGCCAAATGTGAAATCGCTAGATCACCTCACCCAAACAGAACTAATTGAAAAGTACCGTTCTGATGCTAAAGTGGATGTTGAAAAAATTACACGGGTTGATTATGTTTGGAGTGGAGAAAAGTTCAGTGATATTATTTCTGAAAAATTTGATTATGTTTTAGCCAGCCATGTTATTGAGCACACACCAAATTTAGTTGGCTTTTTCAACAACGTCAGTTCTATACTTAATGATGATGGGTTGTTGTTTTTAATTATTCCTGACAAGCGATATTGTTTCGACCATTTTAAACCAATCACTAATATATATGAAGTTGTACATGCATACATTACTAATCGAACAAAACCCTCTTTTTGCAATATAGTTGAACACCGAAGATTAGCTTGCCACAATGACCCAAAAAGACACTGGATAGGTGATCATGGTGAAATCACTCCCAGAATGGAATTCAATGATTTTTCAGTTCCAATCTCCCAGGTTATTAAAACGATTAATTACTATGAACAAAACTATATTGACGGACATGTTTGGAAGTTTACACCAGATACTTTTCTTTTAATAGCAAATTACCTTTTTGATCAAAATTTAATTGAACTCAAATTAAACGATATACTACATACACAAAAGGATACACAACAATTCTACGTTATTATGCAATTAAAATGTTAGCTCATGAATCATAAAAATAACATTATATCCATAAACTGCATACTTATCATAGGTATGCACCGAAGCGGCACTTCTGCCACAGCTGGATGCCTTAGTTTGGTTGGATTTCCTTTGGGTATACAAATAATGGAAGCCAATGAGTTCAATAAAAAGGGATATTTTGAAAATAATTTGGTATATGATTTCAATAAAAACCTAATGGAATTTTTGGATGGATGCTGGAATGACACCTTATTCTTGCCGGATAACTGGTGGAATGACAAAAGGGTTATTGCCAAACAAAGTGAATTGATAGAATTGTTACAGAATGATTTTGATCTTACCAATGATTTTGTTATTAAAGATCCGAGAATTAGCGTGTTGCTGCCATTCTACCTGAATGTATTCAGGCACTTGAATATTAATCCTAAGGTTATTCTCAACTTTCGCAATCCATATGAAGTTGCACAATCCCTTCAAGCTCGAAACAATCTCTCCCTTTCAAAATCAATGCTTTTGTGGATAGATTCCACTTTGAAAGCCGAACTTTATTCAAGGTCTTTAACACGAATATTTTTTAACTATGATAGCTTAATAACCGATCCGGTAAAATCAATCTTAAGAATTAATGAGCTACTTCAATTAAACATTCAATTTACAGAAGAATTGAATGTCGGAATACTCAAATTTATAGAGTCGGGGTTAAAGCACCATGCTTTTATGAGTAAATCAAACAAAAACATTCTCTCAGCATACCACGACCAGCTTTTTGAGTTATTGAAAAGACTTAATCTTCGTGATTCTGATTATATAGCCGAAGAAAAAATAGAAAAACTTAGCCAGGATTTTTACAATGAATTTAACTTCTTTAATGGTCTGGATGGGGCGTTTAATATTTTAATAAAAGCCCATACAGATGAAGGTGAAATGATTGAATATGCCTCTGCTGGATCAGCGGGGTTTAATAAAGTAAATTTATTTTTGAATAGCGAGAAGAAAACAAATGAAATATGGATATATCCCATAAGCCAAAGAACCTGCTTAGAATTCAAGAATCTTGTTTTAAAAAATGTAAATCAAGAAATTGTTCAAGAAAGTGATGTCAGTACCAATGCTGAAAAAATTATTGAAAATGAAATTTATTTTTTTGAGTCGGATATTCCATTTATTAAATTAAAATTTAATCAACCTCAATATTTAGCTGAAATACAATTTAGCATACACTTTTTTTCATTCTCAGGATCAACGTATCGCTCTAGTATTAAGGGGAGAAATCAAATTGAATTAAAACTTAATACGGAACTAGAAACAATTGAAAAAAGAAACCAAGTTTTACAGCTCAATTATCAAGAAGTTCAACAAAAAAGCGTCATCGTTGTTGAAGAAAAAATGAAAGAGCTTACAAGTGTCAATAATAGACTTACTGAAATAAATAAGGAGGTGAAAATTCTAGAGATTCACCATAATATACTTGAAAATCAGATCATACATAAAGATGAATTACTTGTTGAAAAAAGCATTGAATTATCGAATGTCCAAAGCGAATTAAAAAATAAGGAAAACTTGCTTTCTGTCAATAGTCAAGAGCTAAGTTTACTTAAAAACGAATTAAAAAATAAAGAAAACTTGCTTTCTGTCAATAGCCAAGAACTGAGTTTACTTAAAAACAGATTGAATAAGATTGAAAATTCGATTCAGGTAAACGCCAAGGATATCATTATTATAAAAAAAGACTGTGATTCTAAATTTCAGTTGCTTTTTAGTTCAAATAAAAGTAAGTTCTTCTCACAGGTTAAACGAATTAGTCCTCATAATATCAAAAACAGTTTAATCTTTCTTAAAGAGTATCATGTAATAGATAAAAGCGGTCTCTTTGACAAAGATTTTTATTTGGCAAGTTATCCGGATGTAAAACGATCGGGCATCAATCCATTAAAACATTACCTGCTTTATGGCGGCTTTGAAAACCGTAACCCCTCAAAGGAGTTTAGCAGTAAATTCTATTTAAATAGAAATGCAGATGTCAGGAAATCGAAAATGAATCCGCTATTACATTATATTAAATATGGCGAAAAAGAAGGGCGTATGATGAATGATGAGGTTTTACCCTTGTCTGATAAGGCTGATGATGTTTCTAAACAAAATGACGTGGAAATTAATTCACATGAATCATTAATTGAAGTCAGCAAGCGTGTAATTGAGTATTGGAACCACAAAGGTGCGAAAAATAAAATAGTTGTTTATACTGCAATAGTTGGAGATTACGACACACTTAAAATACCTGAATGCCTTAACCCCGAAATTGATTACGTTTGCTTTTCTGATAGATACTACACTGGATATAATCCATGGGAAATTAGGTATATAGATTATTTTGACAAGGATCCGACCAGAATCTGCAGGTATTACAAGCTTAACCCACATGTTCTTTTTCCAGAGTATGACATTGTAATTTGGATAGATGCTGCATTATTGATACGCAAAGACTACGATTTCAAACAATCGATTCATAAACATATTGAAAGTGGTAAAATTATTTCTATTTGCAAACACCCTTTTAGAGATTGCGTATTTGATGAAGCAGAAGCTTGTTTAAGGTTTAATAAAGACATGAGGGAAAAGATAGAAGAGCAGATTAATTATTACAAAGAATACGGTTTACCGTCAAATTATGGTTTAAATGAAACGGCGATATTAATTAGCAGACCTCAATTTTCAACCACCATTAAATTATTCAATGAATGGTGGAGTCAATTACTTATTTATTCAAAAAGAGATCAGCTTGCTTTACCTTATGTTTTGTTTAAATTAAAAGAGGAATATAATCCAATTTTTGAGGAAGGATATAATTTTAGAAATGATCAGAAGTATTTCAGGTATTTCTTACACCACAATCTCACCGATAAGAATTTTCCAACTAAATATATATATCCAACCTTTAAAGACGAGACAGAGAAAAGTGTAAAAATTTCGCCCATTGTAAAACTTCGAGAAGAAAAATCGTACGATAAAAATCTACTAAATAATATTTCAGTAGATATCATTTTACCAGTGTTTAATGCATTGACTGATCTGAAATTATGCATCAATAGTGTTCTGCCCACTTTAAAAAATGGCATAATTCAGCTTATTATAGTAAATGATTGTTCAGATGAGGACACAACTAATTATCTCAGAGGAATTACAGACATAGTCGATAGAGATAAAATCTTGCTTATTGAAAACAATCAAAACCTTGGGTATACTATATCCATAAACAAAGGGTTGAAAAAATCGAAGAGTGATTATAAGGTTATTCTCAACAGTGATACCATTGTGCCACAAAACTGGTTGACAAAAATCGTTACATGTGGTGAGTCAGCGAAAGAAATAGGTGTTGTTGGGCCTTTATCAAATGCTGCAAGCTGGCAAACGGTTCCTGTCCTGATGGATGAAAATGGTTTTAAGGTAAATGATCTGCCACCAAATGTTTCGGTCGAACAGGCTAATAAAGTTTGTGAGAAATTCGACTTTGCATCTTATCCTAAAGCACAACTGATTAATGGGTTTTGTTATGCCATTAAAAAGGAAGTGATTGAATCTATCGGCTATTTTGATGAGGAGACCTTCCCCAGAGGATATGGAGAAGAAGATGATTTTTCGATGCGTGCACAAAATGCAGGTTTTGTTTTGGCAATTGCTGTGGATACCTATGTTTATCATGCTAAATCAAAAAGTTTTGGCAAAAAAAACCGAAATGAGTTATCAGAAAATGCTGGTAAAATATTAAAAGAACGGTATTCACATGAACGCATCAAAGGTGCAATAAACTCAATGAGAGAAAACCCATTTCTTTTATTAGCCCGAACGTTGTTTTTGTCAGAGGTGGAAGAGGGAATGACAATGTCAGATCAAAGAAGAGCAGGTCTGGTGTTAGAGACCTTAAATGACAATGTTAATTTTAGAGGCTCTTCCTATATTAGACTGTTGTTACCTTTTAAAGCCAAAAAAAAGGATAGTTTTCTAATATTGACAAAATGGATTCTAAATAATAACACAACCATCTTACCCTATGTTATTCAGCAAATTAATTGTAATCGAGCGAATGCAGAAAGCATGGCTAGTACATTAATTCAGTTGTCAGGCAGATACATTCTGGACATTCATTACGACATCGATGATAACCTTTTTATTAATTCTGAAGCAAGAAAACTATCCAAGGAGGACCATGATAATATTAACTTAATGTTTAATAAGTTTGAAACCATTACCACCTCAACTCCTGCACTTTCAGGATTTATTTCTCAGGTTTTCAACAGAAAAGATATTGTAACCACCCCCAACAAACTTGATGCGGCAATATGGTTTCAGGATATTTCAGAAGCCAATTTCAAACTTCGCAGAAATAAATCTGTGATGGAGAACAGTAAAATAAAGGTTCTATATATGGGAACTTTCTCCCATCACAATGATTTGTCGATTCTGGTACCCGCAATTGCAAGGATAAAAAATAGTTACAATCAAGTCGAATTTTACCAAATAGGTGGGACTAAAGAAAAAATTGAAAACGTTAATAAAATTCCCCTACCCATTGGCTTAATAACATATCCTCAATTTGTAAAGTGGTTTATTCACATTTCAGGGGATTTTGATTTTGCTTTATGTCCACTTGAGTCAACGGCATTTACAAAATACAAATCCTATATTAAGTATTTAGATTACTCAGCATGTCAATTACCTGCAATATATTCAGAAAATGAAATTTATAAAGCGGTGATCCATCATAAACAGAATGGATTGTTGTGTGCCAACGATACAATTAGTTGGTATGAAAATATTAAATTCATGATAGAGAACTCCGAACTGCGAAGAAAAATGGGAGAAGTTGCCTACAAAGATGTTTTTCTAAATCATACTTTTAATAAAACAGAATCAGAATTTGTACAACCTCGAAGCATAAGCCCCAATAACATTAAAAATTTAAAAGTATCAGGGGAAAATAATATCATTAAAGTTGAAGAAGGCTGTAATCTAATTAATCCCACAATTATTATTAATGGCGATAACAATATTATTGAAATTGAAAAGGCATATAGACACCTGAACTTGTATATAAATTTAAAAGGAAACCATAAAAGAATAATTATAAAACGTTCATTGCATGTAATTCATGACCTAAGAATAAATTCTCCACGTGGGGATAATCAAAGTGTAGTAATTGAAGAAAATTTTGGTTGTGGTGGTGCTGAATTTATCCTAACCGACGGAGGAGAACATATTCATATTGGAAAAGACTGTTTATTTGCCTGGGATATCAAATTGAGAGCAAACGACGGTCACGCCGTTATTAATCTTGACAGCAATAAAGCTATCAATATGGCTGAAAAGATAGTAATAGAAAACCATTGCTGGATTGGTGAGGGTGTCAAAATTATGAAAAATTCACTTATTAAATCAGATAGTGTTGTTGCAGCATTTTCAGTTGTTACCAAAAAATTCGATCAAGGTAATGTAGTATTAGCAGGCATACCAGCAAAAATTGTAAAAAACAATACAACATGGGATAGGATGAGAGCTCAAGAATATAATAAAATAAATAGTACTAATTAGAATTGATTATTATCATATATAACCATAATTTCAACAATTAGATTAGTTATTTTTAACAAAACATAACTATGAACTTATGTAATTATTTTAATAGCTTCCAAAATTGCATTAGCATCAGACTAAAAGCGAATAATATGGAAATCTAACCTCTATGAAGAATGACTTCAGAAATATTTTTCATTTTGTATTTAAAAGGATCAATGGCCTTTTTCGTAAGATTTTTTATCCTCATCCTTCAAAAAGATATAAATACTGGAAAACCAGAAAGGAGAATAAGTTTTTGAGTCTTGTGGATCATGAATTCAGTAAAAACGAGGATTTATTCAGTTCAATTTTCGTTTCTATTATTATGCCCGTTTATAACAGAGATTTCTGCATTGAAAAAGCTATAAATAGTGTGATAAGTCAAACGCACCAGAAATGGAGTCTTATTATAATTGATGACGGCAGCCATGACAATACAGAAAAAATAATCAGTAAATACCTTGCGGATTCACGTATAAAATTATTCAAACAAAAAAGAAAAGGCGTTTCCAAGTCCAGAAACCAAGGGTTAAGTCTAGCAAATCACAAATACATCTTTTATCTTGATAGCGATAATACGTGGTATCCAAGGTATTTATTTAA
>JBAYVI010000119.1:0-9829 GCA_041674625.1 Melioribacteraceae bacterium
CCATAATGGTTGGAGGTATGGCTACAATCGCAGGAAGTGTAATGGCTGCCTATATCCAAATTCTTGGTCAGTCATATTCTACAACTCATAATATTCCATTAGCTGAAGCACAATTAATTTTTGCCAATCATTTATTAGTTGCTAGTGTAATGGCAGCATTCGCCTCACTAATTATTTCAAAGATATTACTTCCTGAAACAGAAGAACCAGTAACAAAAGGTACTGTTAAAATTAAATTAGAGAAGAATGGCGCAAATGTTATTGAAGCAGCTGCACAAGGAGCAAGTGAAGGGCTTACTTTAGCGCTAAATGTTGCAGCTATGTTGATTGCTTTTATAGCTATAATTGCATTACTTAATTATTCCTTTACGGCTTTAGGAAATCTAATCGGCGTTAATTCATATTTAATTGAGCATTTTGGACAGCCATTAAGTCTTCAATTATTTTTTGGATTAGTTCTACAATATTTAGCATTTTTGATAGGTGTCCCATGGGATGCAAGTTTCCAATTTGGTAGTCTGCTAGGCACTAAAGTGGTTCTTAATGAATTTGTAGCGTATTTAGATATGGGTAACCAAATTCAAAATAATATTTTGATTGATAAAAAAGCGATCTTTATGGCAACTTATGCATTATGTGGATTTGCGAATTTTAGTTCAATCGCAATTCAAATAGGCGGTTTATCGCCACTTGCTCCCGAAAGAAGATCGGATTTTGCGCAACTTGGGCTTAAAGCAGTCCTCGGCGGAACATTAGCAACTTTATTAACAGCAACATTAGCAGGAGCATTTTTCTCATGATAAATTTTGAACTTAAATATGAATCTGCAATTAAAGAATTTTTGGAAAGAATTGATTTTGCCCCCGATGTAAGTATAGTACTTGGAAGCGGTTTAGGTGAATTTGCTTCTAATTTAGATGTAATTAACTCATTTGAAACAAAAGAATTAGCCGGTTATCCTTCATCAACTGTCGAAGGACATAAAGGAAAGATTATTGCAGGAATTTATGCAGGCAAGAAAATACTTTTACTCCAAGGAAGAATCCATTTTTATGAAGGTTATAAATTAGACGAATGCTTGCTCCCTATTTATCTTATAAATAAGGCTGGAGGAAAAAATTTAATTTTAACAAATGCAGCTGGTGGAGTTAATGATTATTTCAAACCTGGTGATTTAATGCTTATAAACTCATTTAATTATATGAATATCTATAAAGAGATAGCTGAAGTTTTAGGTATAGGTACCATTACGCAGAGGAATGCATTTTTGGATTTTCCATCAAAAAGAATTAGTACTAAAATAAGAGAGGGAGCATTAAAGGGTAACGTTTTATTAAAGGAAGGATCATATTGGTATTCGAAAGGACCTTCATATGAAACACCTTCGGAAATTAAAATGTTTAAAAATTTTGGCTGTGATGCAATTGGTATGTCAACCGTTCACGAAGCAATATTCGGAGCATATCTTGGACTAAAAGTAGGGGCGATCTCTTGTATAACTAATTTTGCCGCAGGATTATCTGATAAAAAACTTACACATCAAGAAGTCATTGAAACAGGGCAAATAGCTAAGGAATCATTTGAAAATTTAATTAAATCGACTATAGAATATTTATAGTAGAATTTGCATTAAAGAAACAGCAGATATTACTGCTGTTTCAGCTCTTAACCTATTTCTGTTAATGTAATATTTGGGCTCTATTACTAAGTTTAATTCAGATTCAGACAACCCACCTTCCGGTCCAAATACAAGCAAGTAATTATTACCTAATTTGAATTCGTTTTGAAGAAACATGCTCCATTTTGTTGTCCCATGTAAATCAAAAACAACTAATTTATTATTAGTCCTAATTAAATCACTAAACTTTGGATAATATTGAAAATTTGGTAAGTGTGCTCCCAAATTCTGCTTCATTGCAGAAAGTCCTATCTTCTCCCATCTTTCAATCTTATTCCCTTTCGCAATTGTTCTCTCCGATTCGAATATTATAAAATTTGTAACTCCTAATTCAATACATTTTTCAATGGCAAATTCAAATCTATCTTGATTCTTTAAACGTGGAATAGCAATAGAAACATTTTTAAATTCTGAATCAATTATTTTATAATCTAATATTTTGGATAGTAAAGATGACTTCCCTATTTCTATAATATAACTTTCAAATATTTTTCCATGCCCATTTGTAATATAGAGTTTATCTGAAATCTTATGTCTCATTACATGAATAGCATGACGAAATTCTTCACCTGAAAGGGTAATTAAATCATTTTCGATTTCAGTAGAATAAAACAGCTCAATATCAGAAAGAAATTCCTGTATCAATTGAAAATTCTCCTTTATTTTTTTGTCCCAATGAATATTCCAGTCTTATTGTGTTATATGGCATAAATAAAAATGTAAAGCCCAACCCATACCCAGTGCTAAAATCGGAAATCATAATCTTCTGATTATTGTTGAAAACATCTCCTGCATCCGCAAATAAAGAGATAAATACAGCAACACGTCCTGATGTTAAACTTTCCGGGATTAACGGGAGTTTAATCCTAAAGTTCCATTCATTAACCAAAGGTAATGCAATTTCTGCTGATGTTTTGATTAGATTATTTCCTTCTCGTTGTTCATCTTTTCTTCCTCTAATTATTTCACTGAACCCTAGATAAGAGAAATCGAAAAAAGGGACTGTATTAGAAGTAAGTCTAAAATAATTACGAATTTTCCCAATAAAGAAATTAGAAAAATGGAAATAATTTCTACTGTCAACATTAATTACGTTATAATTGATATCATTAATTCCGAATCCTTTATGAACAAAATCTGTATATAAATAATAGCCTCTTTTGGGGAATTGAATTAAATCTCTTGAGTCATGTTCATAACCTATTCCAACACCTAAAATTCGGTCGACACTATTTCTTGAAGCAGTAATTTGATTATTAATGTCTCTTGGATATTCAATGTAATAAAAAGAGCTTTTCAATTCAATCGTATTAAATTGGTCCAATCTTTTATAAATTGTTAAATTGCCCCCATAATTTTTAAAATCAAATCCCTTTCCATAAAACTGCTCTGCTTTAATATTTTTATTCGTTGAATTCAAATAACTAATACCACATTTCACTCCTAAGCCTTTTTCATAAATTAAAGAAGGGTTATCGTAATAAATGGCAAAGAAAGGATCGTATCCAATGCTAAAAATAGCTTTTAGAAATTCATTCCTCCCGCGAAAATTCTTAATTTCTAAATTAACACCATAAGAATAGTGATTAGTTTTTTGATTACCTCTGGAAATGAATGGAATTGGATAGATATACCACCCCTCTTCAACAGTGATAATGAGGCGGTTGTAATAATCATTTTTTTCAATTTTCAGATCAACATTGGTAAAAAGTCCGAGGCTAAATATTCTATCTTTATTAAAATCAAGTTCTTTAGCATCGATTGCATCACCTAAATTGAATGATAGCTCACGAAGAATAATAAAATCCTCTGTTATATCATTTCCGAGAATCTTAATGGAATCAATTACAGTTTTTTCAGACTGAGCATTTACGCAAGAAAATGGGATTACAATTAATACAAATAATAATATTTTCAAATAATTTATTTTCAAAGACATTAGCGATTAATTGAACCGCATAAACTATAAAAAACAGCAATACATTTATCTTGGATTGTATTAATATTTGCATCTAAAACCGGAGCTAAAGCTAAATCGTTTCTAATACCTTGTTGGAGCCAAAGAGTTTTAGGTTTTATAGTTAGAATATCAGGGATTAATTCAGGAATTAGTTCAGACCTTCTAAATACATTAACTATATCTATCTTTTCCGGAATAAGTGTTAAGGATGGATAAACTTTAATGTTCCCTGATGAATTAATTTTTGGATTAACTCCGAAAACATTATACCCTTTCTTGAGTAAAAATTCAGCAATTTGAAAGCTAGTTCTATCAGGGTTGTCGGAAATACCGACAACCGCAATAGTTTTAGACTTTTTCAATATATTACATATATCTATTAAGTTTTCCATTCGACTATTTTTCTGTTAAATAATCTTCAATTGGAGGACAAGAACAAACCAAATTTCTATCACCATAGGCATTATTAACGCGACCGACAGCGGGCCAGAATTTATTTTCACGAGTATAATTATCCGGGAAAACAGCCTTTTCTCTCGAATAGCTATTTTTCCATTCATCGGCGATTACTGCCAATGCAGTATGTGGTGCATTTTTTAATACGTTAGATGCTTTATCATACTTACCTGCTTCAATCTCCTTTATTTCTTCTTTAATCGAAAGCATTACAGAACAGAATTTATTTAATTCATTAAGTGATTCACTTTCAGTTGGTTCTACCATTAATGTACCCGGTACCGGGAAAGAAACCGTAGGAGCATGATAGCCGTAATCCATTAATCTCTTGGCTACATCTTCCACTTCAATACCAGTTGCAGCCTTAAAATCTCTAAGATCAAAAATTAATTCATGAGCAACAAATCCATTTTCACCGGAATAAAGAACTTTATATTCTTTTTCCAATTTTGCTTTAATATAATTTGCATTCAAGATTGCTGCTTTAGTTGCTTCAGTTAAGCCCTTAGTTCCCATCATTTTAATATAGGCATAAGAAATTAACATTACATTTGCGCTTCCGTAAGGAGCTGATGAAACTGCATGAATAGCCTTTTCACTTCCGATTTTAACGATTGAATGCCCTGGAAGAAATGGAAGTAATTTTTCATTAACAGCAATAGGACCAACACCAGGACCGCCACCGCCATGAGGGATTGTAAATGTTTTATGTAGATTAAGATGACAAACATCTGCCCCAATAAAACCGGGAGAAGTCAAACCTACTTGAGCATTCATATTTGCGCCATCCATATAAACCAACCCGCCATTTTCGTGAATTATATCGCATATAGCAATAATATTTTTTTCAAATACACCATGAGTTGATGGATAAGTAATCATTAAGCATGAAAGAATATCTTTATATTGCTCAGCTTTCTCTTTTAGGTCATTAATATCTACATTGCCGTTGTTATCACATTTAACAACAACTACTTTATTGCCTGCCATAACAGCACTTGCAGGATTAGTACCATGAGCCGATGATGGTATCAAACAGATATTCCTATTGAGATTACCATTATTTTTGTGATAAGCACGAATTACCATTAGACCAGTATATTCACCTTGAGCACCCGAATTTGGTTGCAGGGAAACTCCTTTGAAACCGGTGATTTCAGCTAATTGCTTTTCAAGTTCCTTAAAGATTATTTGATAACCTTCAGATTGATTATTCGGTACAAATGGATGCATATCGGTAAATTCTTTCCATGTAATACCGAACATTTCGCTGCTTGCATTTAATTTCATTGTACAAGATCCAAGCGGAATCATTGAAGTATTTAGAGATAAATCTTTCTTCTCAAGACTTTTTATATATCTCATCATATCAGTTTCAGAATAGTAACTATTAAAAACAGGATGAGTAAGATATTCTGATTTTCTACCAAATAAAGAGTCTAAATCAATTGTTTGTTTACCCTCTAATGATACAGCTTCAATATTAGGAGTTTCTTTTCCTTTTAATTCAGCAAATATCCTAATTAATAGATTTATATCCTCAATTGTTTTAGTCTCATCAAGAGATATTCCGATTTCAGTTTCAGAGATATATCGAAGGTTTATTGATTTTGCTTCAGACAGTTTATTTAATCTTGCCATCTCTTCATGCGAGTTAAGAGTAACTTTTAGAGTGTCAAAATAATTTTTATTTGTCTGCTTAAATCCAAGATTAATTAAATTAACATCCAATAATTGAGTTAGTCGATTAATTCTTAAAGCAATCTCTTTTAATCCTTTTGGTCCATGATAAACCGCATACATGCTCGCCATGATAGCCAAAAGAGCTTGGGCAGTACAAATGTTGCTTGTTGCGTGTTCGCGCTTTATATGCTGTTCACGTGTCTGTAATGCCATTCTAAGAGCAGGTCTCCCCTGCGAATCAATAGAAACACCTATAATTCTTCCAGGAATTTGTCTCTTAAATTCATCACGTGTAGAAAAATAAGCAGCATGAGGACCACCGAGACCCATTGGCACACCAAATCTTTGTGCAGATCCAACTGCAATATCAGCTCCAAATTCACCAGGAGGTGTGAGTAAAGTAAGACTTAATAAATCTGCTGCAACTGCTTTATAAATTCCCTTTTGATTAGCTATGTCAAATAAATTCTTAAAATCGTTTACTTCTCCAATTGAGTCTGGATATTGAACTAAAATACCAAAAACGCTATCGGTCAATTCTTCTTCTGTAATACTACATACTTTAATTTCAATCCCAAGTGGCTCAGCCCTTGTAATCATAACGTCAAGCGTTTGAGGAAAAACAGTATCAGAAACTAAGAATATATTAGCATTTTTTTTAATTGGTTTTCTAAGTGAATGAAGCATTCCCATAGCTTCAGCAGCTGCAGTTCCTTCATCTAAAAGAGATGCATTCGCAATTTTTAAGCCTGTTAAGTCTGCAATTACAGTTTGGAAATTAAGCAACGCTTCTAATCTTCCTTGAGATATTTCAGCTTGATATGGAGTATAGGAAGTGTACCAGCCCGGATTCTCTAAAATATTTCTTATAATTACTCCCGGAGTAACAGTAGGATAATATCCTAATCCAATGTAGTTTGTAAATAATTTGTTTTTTGCAGCTATTTCTGATAGATGTTTAATGAATTGAAATTCGGTCATTGGTTCATCTAATTCTAAGTCTTTCTTTAATCTAATCGAGTCAGGAAGTGTCAAATTAATCATTTCATCTAACGATTTTACACCTAATAGAGATAACATTTCATTATAATCTTCTTTGCTAATACCGATATGTCTATCGACAAATCGGTCATTAAATTGGTAGTTATTCATTGTATTCACATTTTATTTAATAATGATAAGTAAATATAAAAAACTTTCTTTGAATTAAAATTTAGAGATAGGAATAATTTGTAGGAAAAATTATTCTATTGATGATTAAGCTTATCGAGAGCTATTTTGGAAGCTTCTTGTTCTGCATTTTTTTTATTTCCACCCATTCCGGTTCCATAATATTTATCACCGATATAGACTTCCACTGTAAATTCCTTTTTATGCTCTGGACCTTTTTCATCAATAACTTTATAGTGAGGGTGCCCTAATTTATTTGCATGTGCTAGTTCTAAAAGTTGCCCTTTAAAATTATTATCAGCTTTTACGAAATCGGTATTTACATAAGGAGCTATTACAAAGGTATAAATAAATTTATCAGTTATTGCTTCTCCTTTATCTAAATAGATTGCAGCGATAAGAGCTTCGGTAGCATCTGCTAAAACTGTTTTCATTCCTTCTTTGGAATTCACAAGATATTTTTTATTTAACAGGAGAAAATTTGATAAGCCGATGCGTTCTGCTGAATTAAATAGATTATCCCTATTTACAAGGTAGGCACGAGCTTTTGTAAGGAAACCTTCATCTTTATACTTATTTGCATTAAAAAGGAATTTTGCCACAGACATATTCAGAACCGAATCGCCAAGAAATTCTAATCGTTCGTTAGATTTCTCTAATTCAGGGAACAATTCTAAATAAGAGCGATGTGTAAAAGATTTCAAATAAAGTTCTTTATTCTTTATTGAAAAACCAAGTACTTTATTTAATTCTTTCTGTTTCTTCTTATTAAAATGAATTGCAACAAGTTTAGACTTCTTACTACCAAAAAGAAAACTAAACAATTTTATTCTGAATATTTCTTAAATAATAATGATGCATTATGTCCGCCAAATCCAAATGTGTTACTAATAGCTACATTTATATTTTTGGGAACAGCCACTTTTGGAGTATAATTTAAGTCGCATTCAGGATCGGGTTCGTCTAAATTGATGGTTGGTGGTATAAGACTATTATTTATAGCAAGGACAGTAGCAATAGATTCTACTGCACCTGCTGCACCTAATAGATGACCAGTCATCGATTTAGTGGAACTAACGGCTAATTTATAAGCATGTTCGCCAAATACTGTTTTAATTGCTTTTGATTCATTTACATCATTTAAGTCGGTAGAAGTGCCGTGAGCATTAATATAATCTACCATTTCAGGTTCTACTTCAGCATCTCTTAAAGCTTCTCTCATTGAGCGAACGGCACCTTCGCCGCCGGGAGCTGGAGCTGTTATATGATAGGCATCTCCTGTTAAACCGACACCTGCTAATTCAGCATAAATTTTTGCACCTCGCTTAATAGCATGTTCTAAATCTTCTAATACTAATGTACCTGCGCCTTCTGCCATGACAAAACCATTACGGTCTTTATCAAATGGACGAGAAGCTTCCATATAACGATCATTCCATGTTGATAATGCTCTTAACGCATTAAAACCACCGATAGACATTGGAGTAATTGCAGCTTCAGCACCTCCGCAAAGCATAATATCCGCAGATCCTCTTTGAACTAACATAAATGCATCAGCAATTGCATGAGATGATGTCGCACACGCAGAAGTTGTAGCATAGTTAGGACCTTTTAATCCGAATCTTATTGAAATTTGACCTGCTGCAATATCTGAGATCATCATAGGGACAAAGAAAGGACTGATTCTTCTTGGTCCACCGGCAATAAATTCGGAGTGTTGTGCTTCAAAAGTAAACATTCCACCAATACCACTTCCAAAGACAACGCCAATTCTTTCGAGATTTTCTTTTTCAAGATCAAGTCCGGAATCTTCCATTGCCATTACCGAGGAGGCTACACCTAATTGTGTAAAAGGGTCCATTCTCTTTAATTCTTTTTTATCGATATACTGAGATGGGTCGTAATCTTTTAATTCAAAGGCAAAACGAGTATTAAAATTAGTTGTATCAAATTTAGTAATTAGCCCTGCACCATTCCTACCTGATTTTAGACCTTCCCAAAATTCAGTTACGTTGTTTCCAATTGGTGTAAGGACACCTAATCCTGTAATTACAACTCGTCTATTTCTCATAATACCCTATAAAATATTGATATTTACCTTAATTAAAAATTAGCCCCTGCAAAAGCAGGGGTAATAGTTTGTTGCTTAAGCTTTTTCAGCTAATTTACTTTCTATATATTTTACAGCATCGCCGACAGTTGAAATTTTTTCAGCTGCTTCATCGGTCTGAATATCAAAAGCGCTTTCAAAACCCATGATTAATTCTACTACATCTAAAGAATCTGCGCCTAAATCGTTAGTAAAAGAGGCTTCCATAGTAATAGCTGATTCTTCTGCACCAAGTTTATCGACAACTATTTCTTTTACTTTTGAGTAAACATCCATTTTATTTCTCCTTTAATGATTAATTAATTTGTTTAATTAAATTTTATTACATCACCATTCCGCCATCGACAGATATAACCTGACCTGTAATGTAATCAGAATCAGAACTGCTGAGGAATGAAACTAAATTTGCAATATCTCCAGGTTTGCCCATTTTTTTCAACGGGACATTTACTAAAATTGCATCCTTTTGTTGATCGTTAAGTTTGCTTGTCATATCAGTCTCAATAAAACCGGGAGCAATTGCATTTACATTTATATTTCTTGAAGCTAATTCTTTTGCGTTAGATTTTGTAAGTCCAATCACTCCTGCTTTAGCAGCAACATAATTTGCCTGACCGGCATTTCCTGTAATAGCAACGACTGAACTAATATTTATAATCTTGCCAAATCTCTGACCTAAAAACGGTTTTAATATTGCCTTAGTGTAATTAAAAACACTTTTCAAATTCGTATTAATAACAGAATCAAAATCGCTTTCACTCATTCTTAATAA
>JBAYVI010000120.1:0-9804 GCA_041674625.1 Melioribacteraceae bacterium
GCTCCTTTTTGGTAAGCATGGCATCTCGCTTTGGAATAGAGCTAATGGAGAGGGGAGTGATTTACTTACTCTTTCACATCAAAGAAAAAGCATATCAAAAGAAACAACTTTCGAGATAGATGTTGTCGATAAGAATGAATTAGAAATGGTATTATTCAATTTGGTTTCTAAAGTGGCTCAAAGTATAAGGAATAAAAATTGGCAGACTTCCACTGTCGGTATTAAGCTAAGATATTCTGATTTTGGGACTATAATAAGGGATAAGACAATTACCGCAACCGATGACGATAAAATAATTTACGAGAATGTAGTTAAGTTATTTAGGGCTAATTATAACAGGCGGGTGGGGATAAGGTTAATAGGAGTTCATACCACTAATTTTAGTGAAGCCATAGAGCAGGAATTTTTATTTGACGATTCCCGTATCTCACGTACAAAAATGTTAAAAGCCGTTCAAAAAATAAGAGATAAATACGGATTTGATTCGATTGGGGTCGGGGGAAGCGATAGTAAAAATATCCGATAAGGATATCTTTATTTTATCTATATTTATTCTTATTTTAGAGGTTGTAAAAAAAATCCATTTCTTATAAATAAGATAAAAGAACTTTATTTTCTAATGACCAATAGATAAGAGATTCTATTATCTTATTTAGACCTTCAAAAAAGCCCGAAATAAGGGTGTAAATCAATTTAAGAAATGGCAAGGTTATTGAATGTAGATATTTGAATAAAGTGCAAATAATAATTTTTAATAAATCTAAGGATGTTTAATGGAAAGAAGAAAAATAACCATTGACGGAAATGAAGCTGCTGCACATGTAGCCTATCGGGTGAGTGAGGTTGTAGCTATATATCCAATTACGCCATCATCACCGATGGGAGAACTTTCGGATGCATGGTCGTCTCAAAAAACTAAAAATATATGGGGTACAGTTCCATCCGTAACCGAAATGCAAAGTGAAGGAGGAGCGGCAGGTGCAGTTCATGGTTCATTGCAGAGCGGTGCACTAACAACTACATTCACAGCTTCTCAAGGTTTACTTTTGATGATCCCTAATATGTATAAAATTGCTGGCGAATTAACTCCGGCAGTTTTCCATGTTACAGCTCGTTCATTAGCTGCTCAAGGTTTATCAATTTTTGGTGATCATAGTGATGTTATGGCAACACGTCAAACAGGATTCGGACTTCTATGTTCTAATTCAGTTCAAGAAGTAATGGATACAGCGATGATTTCACATAAAGCTTCATTAGAATCACGTATTCCATTTGTACATTTCTTTGATGGTTTTAGAACATCGCACGAAGTAATGAAAATTGAAGAATTGACAGATGCCGATGTTCGTTCAATGATAGATGAAGAATCAGTAAAGAATTTCAGAGCAAGAGCCTTAACTCCTGATCGTCCATTTATTCGTGGTACTGCTCAGAATCCTGATGTTTATTTCCAAGGGAGAGAGACAGTAAATAAATTTTATGATGCATGCCCTGATATTGTTCAGAATGCAATGGATAAATTTGCAGAAGTAACCGGAAGAAAATATAATCTATTTGATTATTATGGTGCTCCTGATGCAACACGAGTTATTGTATTAATGGGTTCTGGTGCTGAAGCGGCTGAAGAAGCGGTAGATTATTTGACAGAAAAATTAGGTGAAAAAGTTGCTATTGTTAAAGTTAGATTATTTAGACCGTTTTCAACAAAGCATTTATTAAAAGCACTTCCAAAATCAGTTGAAAAAATTGCAGTATTAGATAGAACAAAAGAACCGGGTTCAATAGGCGAACCATTATATATGGATGTTGTAACATCTATTTCAGAAGCATTTGCCAATGGCGAAACACAATTTGATAAAATGCCTAAGATTTTCGGTGGTAGATATGGTCTTTCTTCTAAAGAGTTTACTCCTTCAATGGTAAAAGCAGTTTTTGATAATCTTAAACAAGATAAACCAAAGAATCATTTTACAATTGGTATTTATGATGACGTTACATTTACAAGTTTAGACTTCGATTTAGACTTTACAACAGAAACTGAAGATGTTAAAAGATGTTTGTTTTATGGACTTGGAGCAGATGGTACGGTTGGTGCAAATAAGAACTCAATCAAGATTATTGGTGAAGAAACAGAAAACTTTGCACAAGGTTACTTTGTTTATGATTCTAAAAAATCAGGTTCTACAACAGTTTCTCACTTAAGATTTGGTAAAAAACCGATTCGTTCAACTTACTTAATTCAGAAAGCACAATTTGTAGGATGTCATCAATTTAATCTATTAGAGAAATTCGATGTGTTGGAGAATATTATTAATGGTGGTACATTCTTATTAAATAGTCCTTATCACCAAGAAGAAGTTTGGGAAAAATTACCTAAGAAAGTTCAACAACAAATTATTGATAAGAAATTAGAATTTTATGCTATCGATGGTAATACAGTAGCACTTAATACCGGAATGGGTGCAAGAGTAAATACAATCATGCAGACCTGTTTCTTTGCAATCTCCGGTGTATTACCAAAAGATGAAGCTATCGAACAGATTAAAAAATCGATTAAGAAAACTTATGGTGCAAAAGGTGATGAAGTTGTTAGAAAGAACTTTGAAGCTGTTGATCAGACTTTAGTAAATTTATTTAAAATAAATGTTCCTGAAACCGCAACAAGTTCAATTGAAATTCCACCATTAGTATCAGATAAAGCTCCTGACTATGTAAAAGATGTATTAGCTAAGATGATGGAAGGTAAGGGAGACTTTGTGCCTGTAAGCCAAATGCCGATAGATGGAACATTTCCATCAGGAACAACAAAATGGGAAAAGAGAAATATTGCTTTAGAAATCCCTGTTTGGGATTCTGAAATCTGTATTCAATGTAATAAATGTACAATGGTTTGCCCTCATGCAGCAATCAGAGTAAAAGTGTATGGCAAATCAGAATTAGAAAATGCTCCTGCTACATTTAAATGGATGGAAGCAAAGGGAAGAGAATTTCCTGAAAATTCAGTTTATACAATTCAAGTAGCTGCAGAAGATTGTACCGGATGTGAATTATGTTTTGAAGTATGTCCGGCTAAGAATAAAAAAGAAGTACGCTTAAAAGCATTAAATATGGCTCCACAAATTCCATTAAGGGAACAAGAAAAAGCTAATTATGATTTCTTCTTGAATTTACCTGAATTTGACAGAACAAAAGCCAACTTAACTACCGTTAAAGGCAGCCAATTATTAGAACCATTATTTGAATACTCAGGTGCTTGTTCAGGTTGCGGCGAAACTCCTTATGTTAAATTAGTATCTCAATTATTCGGTGATAGAACAATTGTTGCAAATGCTACCGGTTGTTCATCAATTTATGGTGGAAACTTACCAACAACTCCATGGTCATTAAATAAAGAAGGAAGAGGACCTGCATGGTCAAATTCTTTATTTGAAGATAATGCTGAATTTGGTATGGGAATGAGACTATCAATTGATAAACAGACTGAATTTGCAAAAGAACTTATTGTAACTCTTAAAAATGAAATCGGCGAAGCATTAGTTGATTCCTTGTTAACCGCAGATCAGACAACTGAAGTTGGTATTTACGAACAAAGAGTAAGAGTGGCGGATTTAAAGAAAAAGATCGGTTCATTAAAAACACCAGATGCTGAGAAATTGATGGAATTAGCTGATTATTTAGTTAAGAAATCGGTTTGGATTATGGGAGGTGATGGATGGGCTTATGATATTGGGTATGGTGGATTAGATCATGTTATGGCTTCCGGAAAGAACGTTAATATACTTGTATTAGATACAGAAGTTTATTCAAATACAGGTGGTCAGATGTCTAAATCAACAGCTTTCGGTGCAGTTGCAAAATTTGCAGCAGCAGGTAAAACAACTGGAAAGAAAGATTTAGGTATGATGGCTATGATTTATGGAAATGTATATGTAGCAAAAGTAGCAATGGGAGCTAATGATGCACATACAATAAAAGCATTTTTAGAAGCAGAAGCTTATGATGGACCATCCCTAATAATTGCATATAGCCACTGTATTGCACATGGTATTAATATGGCTAAGGGATTAGAACATCAGAAATTGGCGGTAGAAAGCGGTCACTGGCCATTATTCAGATACAATCCTGATAATTTATTAGAAGGAAAGAATCCATTAAAGCTTGATTCAAAGGAACCAAAAATTAAACTTCAAGATTATATTTATTCTGAAACAAGATATAAGATGCTTACAAAATCTCATCCTGAAGCAGCTAAAGAATTATTAAAATTAGCTCAAGAAGATGTATTAAAGAGATGGAAAATGTACGAACAGATGGCATCGTTTGATTTTAGTGATAAAAAAGAAGAAACAACAAACTAATTAATAAGTTTAATTGAAAATTGGAGATAAAATGGATTTAACAACAAAATATATGGGATTGCAGTTAAAGAATCCGATAGTTCCATCAGCATCGCCTCTTTCGCAGAGTGTTGATTCTGTAAAAGCAATGGAAAATGCGGGTGCGGCAGCGGTAGTAGTTTATTCATTATTTGAAGAACAGATAACTCATGAATCAGGTGAACTAGATCATTATCTGTCTTATGGTTCAGAAAGTTATGCAGAAGCAACAAGCTATTTTCCTGAACCGGAACAGTTCCATTTGACGCCATATCAATATTTGGATCATATTGCAGATCTTAAGAAGGCAGTTAAGATTCCTATAATTGGAAGTATTAACGGTGTTAGCAATGGTGGTTGGGTTAAATATGCAAAAAGTATCGAAGATGCCGGAGCTGACGCTTTGGAACTAAATTTATACTACATAGCTACGAATCCTAACATAACAGGTTCTGAAATTGAAAATATGTATGTAGATACTCTTCAAGCAGTAAAAAGCAATGTAAAGATTCCTGTATCTGTAAAACTTAGTCCGTTCTTTACATCAATGTCCAATATTGCAAGAAGATTAGATAATGCAGGAGCAGATTCATTAGTATTATTTAATCGTTTTTATCAACCTGATTTTGATTTAGAAAAATTAGAAGTAGTACCTAATTTAGTATTAAGTTCGAATTGGGAGATGAGATTGCCATTAAGATGGATATCAATTTTATATAGTAATGTAAAATGCAGCTTAGCAGCAACAAGTGGTATTCATAATCACGAAGATATAATAAAAGTGATGATGGCAGGAGGAGATATTGCAATGGTATGTTCAGAATTGTTGAAAAATGGTATTCCTCGAATAACTGAAATGTTAAAAGGATTAGAAGATTGGATGAGAGAAAATGAATATAATTCGATAGATTTGATGAAAGGGAGCATGAGTCAAAAATCGGTAGCAGAGCCAGCCGCATTTGAACGTGCAAACTATATGAAGACTCTCCAAAGCTATAAAATCTTAGCTTAGTTTTTACGTCAAAAAATAATTTGACAAGCTAATAAAATCTTAAAAAGGCAGGCTCAAAACCTGCCTTTTTTTATTTCTTTAGTGCATATATCCATTCTCTTAGTTATATTCAATTCCTAAATCAATTATTACTTTAAACTTTTCCCCTATAAACCAAAATGAAAGAGTTCTATCACAAATGGTACACTCAATACTTGAGTAGAGATTTTGAAATGTTAGTATTTGGTCATTCCGGTTACCCGGTTGTTTTATTCCCCACATCGAAAGGAAGATTTTTTGAAAACAAAGATTTCGGATTGATAAACTCTGTTTCTCATTTAGTTGATGAAGGTAAAATTAAAATTTATTGTCCAGACAGCTTAGATGCCGAAAGCTGGTATAACTATAATATACACCCGGCAGATAGAGTAAAGACACATATTGCTTATGAAAAATGTATATTAAATGACGTAGTTGAGTTTGCTAAATATGAAACTGGCTTCCCTAAAGTAGCCGTTGCAGGGTGTAGTTTCGGTGGCTATCATGCTTTAAACCTTGCATTCCGGCATCCTGATAAAGTTGGTTATCTTTTTAGTATGGGTGGAGCTTTTGATATAAAGCAATTTATTATGGGTTATTATGATGAAAATAGTTATTTCAATAATCCACCTGATTATATGCAAAATATGTTTGATCCATGGTATATAGATCAAATTAAACAAATGGGTATTGCATTAGGTACAGGTGAATGGGATATCTGTTTAGGTGAGAATAAAAGAATGTCTTCTATTTTAAATGAAAAAGGAATTCCACATTGGTTAGACGTTAGACCAGAGACGGGGCATGATTGGAATTGGTGGAAAGTTATGTTCCCGTCATATTTATCCCAAATTAAATTATAGGGTGATTATGAAAAAGATTGGTATTTTATTCGGGCAGGAAAATACATTCCCACCGGCATTTGTAGAAAAAATTAATTCTATGAATGAATCGGGGATTAGTGCAGAGTTTGTTCAGCTTAATAAAATTATTCAAGGCGAACCACTTTCTTATGATGTAATTATAGATCGGATATCCCAGGATATTCCATTTTATAGAGCCGTATTAAAAAATGCTGCAATATCCGGAACTTCAGTTATTAATAATCCATTTTGGTGGAGTGCAGATGAAAAATTTTTCAATAATGCACTTGCTGTTAAAATTGGTGTCCCTGTACCAAAAACTGTACTCTTACCTTCAAAGAATCATCCTCCTGATACAAACGACAAATCGATGCGGAACTTAGAATATCCATTAGATTGGGAAGGAATTTTCAGGTATATAGGATTCCCGGCATTCTTTAAGCCATATGCAGGTGGTGGCTGGAAAAATGTTTATAAACTTGATAATCAAGAAGATTTTTTTACTGCTTATGATGAAACAGGCACATTAGTAATGATGCTTCAAGAAGAGATCGATTTTACTGATTATTATCGATGTTATTGCATTGATGGAAAAGATGTAAGAATAATGGCATACGATCCTAAACAGCCACATCATCTGCGTTATGTACAAAATCCGAAACCGATCGAAAAGAAAATGTATGGACTAATAGAAGAATATGTATTGAAATTAAATAATGGATTAGGATATGATTTTAATACAGTAGAATTTGCGATTAAGGATGGAGTACCTTATGCAATCGATTTTTGCAATCCGGCACCTGATGCAGACATTTACTCAGTAGGCGAAGAGAATTTTAATTGGGTTGTAAATGCTGCCGCGAAGATGGCAGTAAGAAAGGCTAAAGAGCATAAACCGGGTAGGAATAATCTTACATGGGGTACTTTTATTAATTCTTTTGTAAATAACAAATCCTTTAAATAGGGGTTCTTATGGCTGATGATAAGTTGTTTTCAATTGGAATTGAAGAAGAATTTCAAATAATAGATCCAAAAACAAGAGAATTAAAATCGCACATTCAGCAGATTCTTGATGAAGGTAAAATGATTCTTCAGGAACAAGTAAAAGCAGAAATGCACCAATCTGTTGTGGAAGTTGGTTCTAACGTATGCGGCAATATTCAAGAGGCACGTTTGGAAGTTGTCAAGCTTCGTTCGAGCTTGGCAAAGATTGCTAAATCGCAAGGACTAGAAATTGGAGCTGCTGGCACACATCCATTTTCAAAATGGGAAGACCAAAGTATAACAAATCATCCCCGCTATCATAGTGTAGTAGAGGATATGCAGCAAGTTGCAAGAGCAAATCTGATTTTCGGACTTCACGTTCACGTAGGGATAGATAATAAAGACGATATTATTCATATAATGAATGCAATAAGATATTTTCTCCCTCATATTTTTGCACTCTCAACAAGTTCTCCATTTTGGAAGGGAAGGAATACTGGTTTTAAATCATATCGAGCAAAGATATTTGATCGATTCCCTAGAACCGGGATCCCTGATCATTTTAATAGCAGGGGTGAGTTTGATACATATGTAGATCTGCTTATTAAAACGGGCTGTATCGATAATGCAAAAAAAATCTGGTGGGATGTAAGACCTCATCCCTTTTTCCCGACATTGGAAATTAGAATTTGTGATATACCGATGTTAGTTGATGAGACAATTGCTATTGCGGCATTAATTCAGGCAGTAGTTGCAAAGCTTCATAAATTATTAAAGAAAAATCTGGGCTTTAGATTATATAGAAGAATATTAATCAATGAAAATAAATGGCGTGCGGCTCGTTATGGATTAGAAGGTAAGATGATCGATTTCGGTAAACAAACAGAAGTTGATACAACTTCATTAATCTATGAATTACTTGATTTTGTTGATGAAGTAATTGATGAA
Source organism: Melioribacteraceae bacterium (assembly GCA_041674625.1). Taxonomy (GTDB): domain Bacteria; phylum Bacteroidota; class Ignavibacteria; order Ignavibacteriales; family Melioribacteraceae; genus BRH-c32. The sequence goes on from JBAYVI010000120.1 coordinate 8,202, forward strand.
CTCGGAAGCAGGGACGAGATTAATTATATACATGAAATGCTTAAAATGAAAACCGGTGCTAAGAGACAGTTAGATGTATTTGAAAAGACAGGTGATTTAGGGAAAGTGGTTGATTATATAATTGAGCAGACTAATCAAGGATTAAATTTATAGATGATTCCGGAAATAAGAGAAAAATTCAATGGGTCATTTACGAATGAACTATATGCAGAGTATATGAAAAAGGTATGGCACTTAACCGGTAGTGTTGAAGATTTTCGATTGTGTGAAACGCCTCTATATTTATCTGATGAGTTGGCGGATAAACTAATTGAAAGTGGGGATAAAATTACCCGTCATTTAACCGATGTGGAATTTTTACTAAATTCTATTGATGCAATACCGGAGGATTATTTTGTCCCCGGTAAATCAGAACATCCTCAATTCCTTCAAATAGATTTTGCTATTACAATTGATGAGAATGGTTCATATAAACCAATGCTTATAGAGTTACAAGGATTTCCCTCTTTATATTGTTTTCAGACCTTAGTTGATAGTGTTAATAGGGAAGTATGGGGCATTGAAGAAGGGTATCACTCTTTCTTTAATGGCTTGAATTATGATTCATATCTTTCGGAATTACGAAAAATTATATTGGGCAATTCTTTTCCCGAAAATGTTATCCTTTTAGAAATTACTCCTAATAAACAGAAAACAAGAATCGATTTTCTCATTACAAAAGAGTTGATTGGAATCGAACCTGTTTGTATCTCTGAAATCATTGTCGAAGGGAAAAATCTTTTTTATTTGAAAGAAGGGAAGAAGAATTTAATCGAGAGAATTTATAATCGTGTGATATTTGATGAACTTAAACGAACTGATATAAAGCACGAAATAGATTTTAAGAGTGAGTATAAAGTTGAGTGGGTGGCACATCCGAATTGGTTTTATAGAATATCAAAATATTCACTTCCTCAATTGAAATATGACTGTGTTCCAGAAACATATTTCCTGAATGAATTTGAAATTGAAAAACATGATATAAGTGAGTTCGTATTGAAGCCATTATACTCATTTGCCGGAAGCGGAGTTAATGTGAATATAACAAGAGCAGATATAGAAAATATTCCTGACAAAAAGAATTTCATAATTCAGAAAAAGATTAATTATGCACCTTTGATAAAAACTCCCGAAGGGTATTCCAAAGTAGAGATTCGATTAATGTATCTATGGGATAAAGAGCCGATATTAGTGAATAATTTAGTACGTACGAGTAAAGGGGAGATGATGGGAGTAGATTTTAATAAAGGCAAAACGTGGGTCGGCTCGAATATAGCCTACCACCAAAAATAAAAATAATAATAAACAATATTTTAGTTTTTCTGTCTAATACCATTCTTCTTGAGAGTATTTATAAAAAGGGAAATTTGATTTATAATACTAGTGTTAATTGGACTAATGAGGGAGTTGACAATTCATTTAAAAAATATAAGCCCTGATTGACAGGGCTTATAATGGATTTTGTACCGAAGGCCGGACTCGAACCGGCACGAAGTTTGAGCTTCACTGGATTTTGAGTCCAGCGCGTCTACCAATTCCGCCACTCCGGCATTAGCATCTTTCA
>JBAYVI010000121.1:0-9653 GCA_041674625.1 Melioribacteraceae bacterium
ACAACAAGTATTTGCGTTCAGCATCTTTAGACACTAATTTAGCCTCAAATTTTAACAATCACACTCATATGAAAAAATTACTATTTGGTTTATTACTACCCTTTTTGGCAATAGTCAATATTGCCAACGCGCAGGAAACTTATCCTGTCAATGACCTTCCAGGTGCTGAACTAGCTCCATACCTTACTGAGGTTACTCCACCTTCTTCCAGGGACTTTACACCAACCAACTGTAATGATTTATCTCAGGATATTTCAATTGTGTTAGGAGTAGCTTCTCCTGATCCCGGTTCCCCTGAAAGAGTAGGGCTTCAATTTGGTAGAATTTTTCGAGATGCCACAGCTTCCACCTGTCCATTTAAAGTATATCCTGGAATTTTTAATATAGGGACTCAATATGGATATCATGCCATACAGTTTTCTAATATTAGTCCTGATCCGGTATGCATTACCATCAACGTTACTCTTGATGGCGGGTCTTCCCCATGTTCGACAAATGGGCATGGTTTGGTATACCAAAGTGCCGATGGGTTAAATCCGGCACCCTATGACCCTTTGAACCAATCGGCTAATTATCTTGGAGATCTTGGATCTTCATTATCTCAACCTTTTAGCGTTACCGTAAATCCGGGGTTTTTTGAGGTTGTTTTTACCAATACAGCCGGTGTATCACAATGTGATGTGGCATTCAATATTACCGTAGATCCTGCTGATGCTGGTAAGATTAGCTGCCAAAGTAATCCTGTTCCTGTTTCAAACTGGGCGATTATCTTCGGCGTTGTCGCCATCGCAGTGTTTACTTTGTTGCGTATCAAAAGGGGGCTTTAATAAAATAATGCATCCAGATATCTTTCACAAAAAGCTACCTCTTCAGGTAGCTTTTTTTATGGTTCGAGTTTCAACTACTTCTCTTGACCTTGGGTGCACCATTAACCGGCAGGTTACCTGTCGGAGGTAGATATATTGGCAAGAAGCTCTCCCTATGTTGATGTCGTTTATCAATATATCAAAAGATAAATAGCAGATAACCTGCAACCTTTGAATGATAAGAGCAGCATATTGGCAGGCTATTTAATAACGTGATTAAGTCCTACTGTCTCTATTGTTAAAATATTCAAAATCTCAAACCTAAGCCAATATGCTGCATTCAGTTTCCTTATTTTTGTACAAACAAATGGTAACTGACTGAATCGATATCGCAGATTAATGGATAAATTTTCACAACGACTTGTTGAACCAGTCCAAAATATACAGCAATGCCTAATTCCATCATACAATACCTGGGACACTCCAGTTTAAAAATCACCAGCCCCGAAAATAAATCTATCCTGGTTGACCCCTGGTTAACCAGCAACCCCATGCTGCCGCCAACACTCAAAGAGCAACAGGCCGATCTGATCCTGATTACCCACGGACATTTCGATCACATGGATCTTCAAGCACTAAAAGAACTGGCCACACAACAGCCTGTAATCATCGCCAATCCGGTGTGTAAATGGTATTTAATCGAACACGGCATCGAAGCCGGTTTGTTTGTGGATATCAATATTGGCGGAACCGTAACCACCTCAGGTGTTCAGATAACGATGGTGCAGGCACACCACATTTCATATATTCCGGTTGCCGAGAAGGGAATTTCCTACCCTCACGAAGCCAGCGGGTTTGTAATTACCTTGTCAGATGGCTTTACTCTCTATGTGGCAGGTGATACCGGAGTATTTGCCGACATGCGCACCATAGGTGAAGTTTACCACCCGCAACTGGCCATCCTGCCCATTGGCGATGTATACACCATGGGTCCGCGCGAAGCCGCCTACGCCATCAAATTGTTGCAGGTAACGCATGTAATCCCCTACCATTATGGCACTTTTCCTTCTCTAACCGGAACCCCGGAAGAACTTAAAAACCAGTGTACTGACATTGAAGGATTACAAATTCATGTGCTTAGTCCGGGTGAAATGGTTTCTATGTCGTTGCTTAAACTTTAAGTCTTTAACTAATTGAAGGTTGAGTAAGGCTTTCCCTGAAACCACTTCAACAGAAGTATTTCAGCTTCATAGCCATAAAACAAATACAAATCATGTTGTAGATTGGATAGTTTTACTATCTTTGGGATTAATAACTGGTAACCTGCACCGATTCTTCTAATGATTAACGTTGACAATTCTGACTTGCATGACCGATATTCATAATAAAATCACCAGAAGTTACAATATGTCGATGATTAAAGGAAAGAATACTAAACCAGAGCTAATTGTCAGGAAATTTCTTCATAGTAATGGTTACAGGTATCGATTACATGATATAAAACTTCCCGGAAAGCCGGATATTGTTTTACCAAAATATAAAACAGCGATTTTCATCAATGGCTGTTTCTGGCATGGACACGAAAACTGTAAATATTTTGTAATTCCGAAAACCAGAACCGACTGGTGGTTAAATAAAATTAATGATACAAGGAAGCGGGATGAACATAAAACTGATGCACTGTTAAATCTTGGATGGAAAGTTTATGTTATTTGGGATTGCCAGTTAAAAGCCGAAAAACGGGATTTTGTTTTTGATGAGTTAATTGTACTTTTGAGAAAAAATTAGTATAGATGAATTTCATAGATTTATTCTCCGGGGCGGGCGGAATGTCTGAAGGTTTTATTCGGGCAGGTTTCACTCCTATTGCTCATGTGGAAATAGATAAAGCTGCCTGCAATACCTTGCTCACCAGAACAGTATACCACCATCTTAAAGATACACCGGATTTTGAAAAGTATATTTCCTACATTAAAGGAGAAGGTTTATCAAGAAACGAGCTTTATGATTTATTGCCCGGAAAGAAAAGAGATTCCGTTATAAATCTCCCCATTAGCGATGAAACCAATCAGGATATATTTCAAAAAATTGATTTGTTAAAAGGAAATCAAACAGTCGAACTGATTATTGGAGGACCTCCTTGCCAGGCTTATTCAGTTATCGGACGTGCTGCCCTTAAACATAAAAAGGATGATAACAGGAAAACCTTATACATACAATATGGCAAGTTTCTTGAAAGATATCAACCCAAATTATTCGTTTTTGAAAATGTGCCTGGACTTCTTTCTTCTGAGAACGGTTTGCATTTCAATAATTTAAAAGAATATTTCGGAGATATCGGATATAAGGTGAAAGCAGAAATACTAAACGCTTCTGATTTTGAGGTAGTACAAAACAGAAGAAGGGTTATTATAATTGGATGGAAGAATGAACTAAATCTAAGTTATCCTAAGTTTGATATTTTAGAAGAAAAATATTTCCGTGACGATATTTTCTCTGATTTACCTGCAATAGGTCCTGGTGAAACTTCGAGATTTCATCGTTACAGTTCATCTCCAACTGAGTATATAAAAAAAACAGAAATACGTAACGGCGTTGATTTTGTGACACAACACATCACCCGACCTCAAAATTCCAGGGATTTGGAGATATATAAGCTGGCGATTGAGAAACTTGAGAATGGAATAAGGCTAAGTAATGATCAGGTACCTGAAAAGGACAGAACTCAAAACAATGTTAAGGACTTTCTTGATAGGTTTAAAGTGGTAGCTCAAAAACCTCATACAATGATTGCTCATATTGCTAAAGATGGACACCACTATATACATCCCGATAAATTACAATTGAGATCAATTTCTGTACGTGAAGCTGCAAGAATACAATCATTTCCCGATGACTTTTACTTTGAGGGAGTAAACGAAACACAACCAAGAACACCTGCATTCAGACAGATTGGGAATGCGGTTCCTCCTTTGATGGCTGAAAAATTAGCATTTAAAATAAAGGAACTTATACATGAATAGAGATATAGAAAGAGTAACTTCATTAGAAGTTGAGAAAGACACTGAATTGGTGTTCTCCTTTGAAGATGTATTGGGCACATCAAAGATTGATATACTCAAACATCCCATGAATGGTGATCTGACATTATCTTTTAAAAAAGTTGCATATAAACCAAAGGAAAAATTTATTGGCGAAGACTTTTTTACCTACATTAATGATAAAGGTTTGTCTTGTCTTGTTGCGCTCTCAATTAAAGATTCAATATTTAAACCGCGAGCCAGACTATTAATTCAGCTTGGAGACCAGCTGATTAAGAATGAGAGTATCGCATTAATTGAACTAGCAAAAAATTCTTTTGATGCTGATGCAGGTTACTGTAATGTAACCATGAAAAATATAGAGGATAAACATGAAGGAAAAATAGTCGTTGAAGATGATGGTTTTGGAATGGATATCGAAACCGTTAAAACTTCTTGGCTTGAACCTGGAAGTGATAATAAGGAAACTATTTTAAAGGAAAAAAAAGTAACACCTAAATATAAAAGGCTACCAATTGGAGAAAAAGGCATAGGTAGATTTGGTGTTCATAAGCTGGGTAAGAAAATAGAAATGGTCTCCCGAAAAGAAGGTAATAAGGAAGTTGTTGTACGAATTGATTGGGAGGAGTTTGAGAAATATAAGTATTTGAATGATGCACCGGTTGAACTTTTTGAAAGGGACCCTGAAATATTTAAAGGCGATAAAACAGGTACTAAAATTATTATAAGCAGTCTTACGAAAAATTGGACAAGGGGGATGGTAAGAGATGTTTTTCGCGCTCTTAACGGAATTTCAACTCCTCCAACTTATGATATTGATGATATTATTAATCCGAATTTATTTTCAAAACTTCAAAAAAGAGAAGTTGACAGTTTTGAAGCCAAACTGATAACTGATAGAATCGAATGGATCAAAGACATTCCATCATGGAATGAAATACTTGAATATTCTTTATTCTTTTTTGATATAGAAATTGAAAATGATCGAATTTTAAGTTTCAGGTACAAGTTTAAACCATTGGAGAATTTTAGTGACCTTAAGGGAAGAGTTATTACACATAATGATGCACCAATTAAAGGGCTACTTGATATTTCTGATCCAGATATACGTAAATATAGGCCATTAGAGTTAGAAGGATTAAAAATTGGACGGTTTCAATTTAAAGGATGCATATTTATTCGTGACAGTTTCATTTTTAAGTTATTAGGGATTCAATCAAAATCATTTACTGAATATTTAAATAAAAATGGAGGCATCAGAGTTTACCGAAATGGTGTAAGGGTGTACGATTATGGTGAGCAGGAGAATGACTGGTTATCACTTGATTATAGAAGATTCAACAATCCAGGTGTTAAGTTGAGTAATAACTTAATGTTGGCTTCTATTAACTTAAATAGAGAAGTTAGTTCTGACCTTATTGAAAAAACAAACCGAGAAGGTTTTATAAATAATAAAGCATATGAAGTTTTTAAAAAGCAAATTACATATTCTTTAAAATTAGTTGAACTTCTAAGATTAGAAGATAAACGAAAGATCGATGATAAGTATCGAGCTAAGAAAGACTCTGAACCCGTACTTAAGTCAATAGAAGGCTTAAGATCAATTGTAAGCGAAAAAGTAAAGGATAAGAAAATTCAAAAGGAAATCGAGGTTTATGTTGATCGTATCGAGAAGAACTATCGATTTATGAATGATACCTTAATTAAGTCTGCAAGTGCAGGATTAGGATGGAGTGTTTATGTGCATGAAATAGAAAAAATTATTGCTGAAATAATTAAAGTTTTAAAACAGGATAAAGCATCTGAACGGATGATGAAATTAACTACACATTTATCTGAACTTATTGAAAGTTATGCTCAGATTTTGAGAAAGACGACGAAGAGTAGTCAAGATTTATCAAAAGTCGTTGATCAGGCTTTGTTTAATGTTGAATATCGTTTAAACGCACACAATATTAAGATTGATCGTTCTGATTTACAACATGTTTCAGAAAATGTCACTATAGCCAGAAATCTTTTGGTTTCAACAATTATGAACCTAATTGATAATTCAATTTATTGGCTTGATCGGGCTCAAAAAAAGAACAAAATAATTAGATTCGATATTGCAGAATTATTTTCAGGTTATATTTCTCTCGTAATATTAGATAATGGCACTGGTTTCACATTACCACCGGAACAAATGATAGAACCTTTTGTTTCTGCCAAACCTGGTGGAATGGGGATGGGACTTCATATTGTCTCCGAAGTTATGGCAAGCCACAAGGGGCTGATAACATTTAATGAAGATGGGAATTATGAGGTGCCAAATAGCTTTTCCGAAGGAGCAATTGTCATTTTAAGCTTTAAGAAATAAACAATGAAATTACCACTGAATGGAAAAGTTATTGTCATAGACAATGAACCAAATGAAGCAGCACCTCTTCTTCAAGTGCTTGCTATAAATAAAATTCCACATGTTTATTATACTGGTGATGTTGAGTCACTCCCAAGAGAAGGTGACTCTTATAATGATGTAAGAGTAATTTTTTTAGATATTAATCTTACCAATGATGCAGTACCAAAAGCAATAATTGCACAGTTAGTTAGCACGCTAACACGATTGCTAAAACCTAAAATCCCATATGTTGCTGCAATATGGAGCAATAAACAAGAGGAACATATTCCTCTAATAGATACCTTATTCGAAAATCACATACCTCAATTCGCTCCAGTTTCAAGGACATATTTAAAGAAATCAGATTTTTTTCTTTATGAAGGAGGGAATAATTATATTCTAGATCCAGACAGGCCAAATATAATTGCTAAATTAGAAGAGCGAATTGATAGTTGCCTTTTAGAATTAGATGCAATTAAGCTATTAATCGAATGGGAGAATTTAATTCATAATAGTTCAACTAATACTATTTTCAATATTTCTAATATTATTGATAAAGATAAATATTGGAATGGTAATTTAAAGCATGTATTTTATAAATTGGCCTATGCACATTTAGGTAAAACATTTGGAAACCAGAACAACACTAATATAATGCATGCCGCACTTACAACATTAACGAGTTCTTTTAATGATAAGGTCGAATTAGGTATATCTAATATAAAAATTATACCCGAGGTTAATATTTCTAATGATGGGAAAAGTTTTCATAGATTAATTAATAATTCTGAGGTAAAACTTGTTTGGGAAAGAACCAATTATCAATTGATGATCGATGGTGTTCAAAAGGCTCAGAATAAAATATTTGAAGGACTTAAAGCAAATAATAATGCCAGTGATATAGAAATAGTTGACAAACTGAAATCTCATTATGGTTTTATTTCTCCTAGATTAAACACAGAATTACTTATTAGTAAAAGCCCCAAGGTTGATTTTTATCCAGGTAATGTCTATTATAAATCAGTTAGGGGGATAAAAAAAAGAAATTTACTTAAGACATATTTTCCTGAAATAGATAAAAAAGATAAGGAAGGTAAATACAGCTATTTGGATATTTCAAGTTTTAAATTTATTGAGGCAGAATGTTCCCCATCTTGTGACTATAGTCAATCAAAAAGATTAAGATTAAGATTTATCCCAGGAGTTCTATATAAAAATATTGATCAAAAGTTATTGAATAAAAATATTGATTCAATTTATAAAGAGATTCCTCCTTTTGAACACCAAGGAGATATTTATTGTATAGTATTCGATTACAGGTTGTTTAAATCAATTAACCTCGAAGATGTTAGTGAAATATCTACCTATAATTTTATTTTTAGGTTGAAAGGTGAATTATTAGTAGACCTGCAAGCGAGGATATCATCACACATAAACCGCCCAGGCATTTTAACTGTCTCATGATAGTTAGAAACCCTAATTGGACTCGCGAAGAACTTATTGTTGCATTTAATCTATACTGCAAACTAACCTTTACCAGGATTAATGCCAGCAACGTGGAAGTGAAAGAACTGGCTGAAATTATTGGCCGTTCAAACAATGCGGTAGCAATTAAACTGGCCAATTTTGCGCGTCTCGATCCAGCTTTGCAGGCACGAGATGTAAAGGGAATGAGTCACGGAGGGCATGGTGAAGAATTGGTTTGGGATGAATTCACCAACAATTGGGATCAACTGGCATACGAAAGCGAGTTAATACTCGCAAAATACAAAGGAATTTCTATTGATATGGAAGTCGATTTATCCGATTTGCCGGAAATAAGAGAAGGATTAGAAAAAGAATCAATTGTAAAGACAAGAGTTAATCAAAGTTTTTTTCGCAAAACAATTCTGGCATCGTACAATCAAACCTGTTGTATTACAGGAATTCAGATTCCGGAACTTTTAATTGCAAGTCATATTGTTCCCTGGTCCGAGAACCAAATAGAGAGAATGAATCCACACAATGGTCTTTGTTTAAATGCGCTTCATGATAAGGCATTTGACAGGGGATTTATTACAATAACGCCTGATTACAGAATAAAAATATCAGACTTATTCAAAGACCATATAAATTCTACCAAAGAAAATTTCTTTCTTCCATTTGAGAATAGGACAATATCGTTACCAGGTCGGTTCTTACCAAAAAAAGAATTTCTTGATTATCATTTTAATCAAATTTTTATCAAATAATTTCTCTCTTTTAATACCAAATCTGCACTGTAAAAATATCACTTATTTGGATAGTGAAGTAATATATAAAACAAATAATTATGAAAATTCAATCAATTGAAATCCCTCTACTAGCTTCTTTAAAGAAGGGATTTAATTTTTATAAGAACATAATCGAAAGCAGTAGTTTTCGACATTTTTCAATCCCCTTAGATTGCTCTCAATTAGTCGATTTGGATATTCAGGATCAGCTTTCGAAAGCAAAAAAGTCGAAGTATGATTTACCGGAGAATTTAAAAATTTCCTTCTTCAGACAACTTGACTTACAGAATGGTGAATCCTGGCTAATCAATAACAAAGCATGCCTGTATTTTTTTGAGTATTCTAAAATTCAATCAGAATTCATTTTGGATGGATACCGAAAATACCTCACCAGTAATAAAGAAAGAAATGGATCAGGCCTAAAAAGATTACCTTCATTGGATACTGAAATACTCTATGTCGGAAAAGTAAAAAGAAATATTGGGTCCAGACTTTCAACCCATTTTGGATATGCACATCCCCATACGGGTGGATTGCAATTGAAGTACTGGGCAAGACAGATGAACTTACAGATGACAGTTCATATCATCGCTTTTAATGAGGACATAGGAGATTTCATCAATCCTTTGGAGCTTGAACTTACCAAGTTACTTAAACCTTTAATAGGTAAATCAAAATAATAGGATTTCCATATAACGTCCTTCTGTGTGAGCCTGTTGCTGAAAATCGTGCAATATGAACCCATTCTCCATCCTCAAATTTTTTCTATTTTTTGCAAAGAATTATTTATTTGAACAAATACACATGTCAATCAGTAGCATTATATTAGCTAATTATTAATGACACCTAATTCCATAACCGTTGAGTTATGAAAATTGATAACTTACCGATAATCACAACATTTTATAAATTTAATAATAACTCTCTAAAAAAATCATCACAGCAAGTCTACCCCTCACTCAAATTTCAGAAAAGCCTTGCTCACCCAGCCCGAGATTTTGGTTTCTACCTTCACCCAGCCCTCCTTTTCTTCAAGCACTTTTACCGGGGTTCCAATTGCCAACGGAGGAGCAATGGTGGGGAAGTCAACTCCGGCACCGGCGCGGATATTCAACTGATCTCCGGTAACCACAGCCTCTTTGCCGGTTTCATCGGGCTCGTCGGTGCGGTTTTGCGA